>CAMNHF010000012.1 GCA_946538975.1 uncultured Clostridia bacterium
GCTGCCCGCCACGGTGCGGAACACCTGATAGCCCGTGCAGCCCTCCACCCGGTCCCATTTCAGGAAGGAGCAGTTCGTGTCCTTGCCCGTCACGGTGAAGTTCGCGATCTTGCCCGGGATGTGCACGCTGACCTCGTCGGAGTAGGGGCCGTAGCTGATGTCGTCCCCGCTGCCGGCATAGGCGCGCACCTTGTAACGGTAATCTGCGCCGGGCGTGAGGGAGTAGTTGTTGACCACGGGGGTCGTGCAGTTCTTGATCCACTTCCAGCTGCCGCCGTTCGCGGAGCGCCAGAGCTGGTAGCCCTCCGCGCCCGCGGTGCGCGCCCACTGGATGCGGCTGGCGTTGGTGTCGACCGGGTTCGCGCTGATGCCGGTGACGGCCTCCAGCGGCAGCCGCGGCACGTCGGTCACCGTCCGGGTCTGCGTTTCAAAGGCCGGATGGGTGAACACGGCGGTGTAGGTCGTCTCGCCCATGGCGGTCCAGGTGGCCGGCAGGGTGATCTCGGCGGTGGTGGCGACGGTCTCGCTGACGAGGGGATCCGCACTGTCCGGCGACACCATCAGGGCCGTGACGGAGGTGCTGTCCTGCGCCCACACATAGGAGGGGGTGCCGATGGGGGAGATGCTGTAGGTCTCCTGCGCCCGGTGGTTCTGCGCGATCTCATCGGGGGTATAGCGCTGCCCGTCCGACCTCGCGTACCAGCCCTTGCCCGGCAGGGTGACCAGCACGGTTCTGCCGCTGCCCTTGAAGGAGAAGCCGGCCCCCAGGGTGATCGCCTTCAGGGCGTCGCAGGCGTTGAACATGCCGCCCATGGCGGCGGCGTACTTCGTGTTGAGGCTGCTGAGGTCCAGGCTGCGCAGGGCATAGCAGTTATGGAACATGGCGCCGACGCTGGTGGGCCGGGCTGCGCTGAAGCTGCTCAGATCCACGCTCTGCAGCTGCTGGCAGTTGTAGAACATGCTGCTCATGTCCGTGACGCTGCCAGTGCGAAGGCCGCTGAGGTCCAGCGTGGTGAGGCCGGTGCAGCCGGAGAACATGCCGTTCATCTTCTGCACCATGGCGGTATTGAGGCCGGTGAGGTCGATGGCCCGCAGGCCGGTGCAGTTCAGGAACAGGGAAGACATGTCCGTCACGAGGGAGGTGTCAAGGCCGCGGAAATCCACGCTCTCCAGCTTCGTGCAGCCGGAGAACATGCCGCGCATGCCGGTCACGTTCTGCACGTTGAGCATGGACAGATCGATGTGCACGAGGCTGGCGCAGCCGGCGAAGAAGCTGCTCAGATCCCTGATGGCGGACAGATCCACCCCGGAGAGATCGAGCTCGGTCAGGCTGGCGCAGCCGCCGATCAGGGAGGCGGCCGAGGAGACGCGGAAGCCCCGCGCCCCGCCCAGGTCCAGGCTGACGAGGCTGCTGCAGCCGCTGAACAGCCTGTCCGCGTCCACGGCCCGCGCGGTGGTGAAGCCGTGCAGGTTCACGCTGACCAGATAGCGGCAGCCGCGGAACATGGAATCCATGGTCTTCACCTTGGGGCCGGTGAAGCCGGAGAGGTCGACGCTCTCCATGTGGGCGTACTCGAACATGCTGGACATATCGGTCACATTGCGCGTGTCGAAGCTGGACAGGTCCAGGCTGTCCGCTGTGCACTTGTAGAACATCTCCGACATGTCCGTGACATAGGCGGTGGAGAAGCCGGACAGATCCAGCACGGCCAGCTGCGAACTGGTGCAGCAGTAGAACATGCGGGACAGGTCGGTTACCTTCTCCGTCCGGAAGCCGGTCAGGTTCACCTCGCCCATGCGGTAGCAGTAGTAGAACATGTTCGCCATGCTGGTCACATTGACCGCATTCCAGCCGGCGAGGGACAGCTTCCGCAGGTTCTGGCAGTTCGAGAACATCGCGGTCATGTCGGTCACGGCGGACACGTCGAAATGGGACAGATCCAGCTCCAGCAGCGGGCAGCCGGCGAACATGCGCGTCATATCGGTGACCTTCGACGTGCTGAAGGAGGACAGGTCCAGGGTGGTCAGCTTCGCGCTGCCGCAGCCGTAGAACATGCTCGCCATGCTGACCACATTGTGCGTGTCGAAGCCGGAGACATCCAGGCTGGCGAGGCCGGTGCAGCCGCTGAACATGGACGACATGTCTGTGACGCGCGCGGTGTCAAAGCGGGAGAGGTCCAGGCTTTCCAGCTTGCTGCAGTCCTTGAACATGTTCGCCATATTGGTGACCCGGGAGGCGTCCGCACCGGAAAGGTCGATGGCTGTGCAGGACTTCATGCCCGAGAAGAGATCGGCGCAGTCCGCAGGCAGCACGATGGGCTCCGACATGTCGATCGTGCTGATGGGGACGGTCTTCCAGCGGGAGGGGATGTTGTCCTCGCCGGTGCCCCGGTGGACGGTCAGCGTGTGGTTCGCGTCGATCTCCCACTGGCAGGTGCCCCAGATGCCGGATTCCAGCACGGCCTCCTCCTGCGCTTCCTCAATCTCCAGCGGCAGCTCTTCGGTTTCGGCGATCTCTTCGATCTCCTCGATCGCCGCCTCAAAGGACAGCTCCTCGACGGAGAATTCCTCCTCCACGGCGAAAACTTCCTCTTCTACGGCGGGCTCCTCCTCCGTGACGGCGAAGGCTTCCTCCACGGCAAGGAGCTCTTCCTCGCCGGATCCGGCGGCCTCCTCGGCCAGGGCCGGGCCAAACAGCAGACAAACGGCCAGTGCCAGTGACAGCATGTGTTTCATGGAGATGCGCTCCTCTCGGCTTTTGATGTCGTCTCCATTATAGTCCGGAAATGACAACATTGCAAGACGCCAAAGCCCCAAAGGCACCGCGGTCTCCGGCAAAAATCAGGGCAAAATGGGCGCGGTGGAAGGAGAATTGTGAAGGCTGTCGAATTGGGAAAGGGACTGTATGGGGATGGGCAGCATCCCGCTGAATCTGACAACAAGACAAGGAGGCAACCCCCATGAAAGCACTTGTGACCTGTTTCTCCGCCGGCGGCGTGACGGCCGGGCTGGCCAGGCGTATGGCGGAGGCCGTCGGCGCGGCGTTCTACGAGATCCGGCCGGCCGTGCCCTACACTGCGGAGGATCTGGACTGGCGCAATCAGCAGTCCCGGTCCACCGTCGAGATGCTCGACAAGAACTGCCGCCCCGCGCTGGCCGACACCGACGCGCCGGTCGCGGAGGCCGACGTGGTCTTCGTGGGCTATCCGGTGTGGTGGTACCGGGAGCCGTCCATCGTGGACAGCTTCCTGAGCGCCTATGATTTCACCGGGAAGAAGCTCGTTCTCTTCGCCACCTCCGGCAGCAGCGACATCGGCCCAGAGGCCCCGGCCCGCGCCGCGGAGATCACCGGCGTGCAGGTGGCGGCGGCCCGGCGCTTCCCCGCGGACGCACCGGCGGAGGAGCTGAAGGCCTGGGCGGAGGGACTGATCGGCTGAGCTTCCTGACCGGAAGGGGAGGGCTGCGCCATGGCGTATTTCCGCATCGAATACTACTCCAACTGCCTGCGCCGGATGACATCCTTCGAGATGCTCATCCCCAATGACTTCCGACTCGACGGGCCGCGGCAGGAGCCGCAGGGGCCGATGCGGACGCTTTTCCTGCTGCACGGCTACACCGGCAAGGCGGAAAACTGGGTGCCCGAGGCGCTGTGCCGGCAGTACAACTTCGCCATCGTGATGCCCACGGCGGAGAATTCCTTCTATCTCAACGGGGCGGCGACCGGCAGTGCGTATCAGTCCATGGTCGGCGAGGAGCTGGTGGATTACGTCCGCAGGACCTTCGGCCTGGCCGGGAGCGCGGAGGAAACCTGCATCGCGGGCATGTCCATGGGCGGCTTCGGGGCGATGCACACGGCCCTGTGCTATCCGGAGCGCTTCGGCAAGGCGGGCGCGCTGTCCTCCGCCTTCATCGTCCACGGCATCGCGGGGATGAAGCCGGGCGAGGACAACGGCGTGGCGAACTACGAATACTACCGCGCCTGCTTCGGGGATCTGGACCGGGTGGAGGAGAGCGACGCCAACCCGGAGACGCTGGTGAGGAAGCTGAAGGCCGCCGGCGCAGCGCTGCCGGGCCTCTACCTGTGCTGCGGTACGGAGGACTTCCTGCTTGAGCCCAACCGCGCCATGCACGCCTTCCTGGAGGCCGAGCAGGTTCCGCACGAATACCATGAAGGGCCTGGCCGCCATGACATGGCCTTCTGGTCGCAGTGGATCGGGAAGGTCGTGGAATGGATGTTCGCGCGGTAAAGGCGCGGCCCCGGCCCATCCAAACGGCTCGCGGATCATCGGGATCCGCGGGCTTTTTCGTGATCGGGAAACAGGGATCGCTTCTCCACCTGGGCCCTGCCCGTGAACATGTCCATGATCAACGGCAGCTTCGAATATGCGCGCCTCTATGCCGAGGGCAAGACCGAAGGCAAGGTGGACGTGGCTGCGCTCCAGAAGTGCTACAGCGAGGCGGCCGGCAGCGAGATCGAATTCACCAAGTATGTGGACGCCGACGGCAATGAGTATGCCAACTATCTGCTCATCGCCCTGGATCCCATCAATTTCGCAGATTATCTCGGCGACTGAGATCGCGGCGAATCCTGCTGCCCGGACGTCCAACGAAGGATGCGCGGGCAGCTTTTGTAAGAACTCGGAGGCAGCCGGCTGATCCGCGGATCCGCACGGCCTGAAGCGGCAGGGCCCGCCGCAGACGGTCAGCCGGGGGCCGGAGAAAGGGTGTTTTACGGTTGAGCAGTGAGTTTATCCTCGAGATGGAGCACATCACCAAGATGTACGGCCCCAACGCGGTGCTGAAGGATGTCTCCCTCCGCATCCGCCCGGGAGAAATCCACGCGCTGCTCGGTGAAAACGGCGCGGGCAAGTCCACATTGATGAATGTGCTTTTCGGCATGCCCGTCATCCGTTCCACCGGCGGCTTTGAGGGCACCATCTCCCTGGCGGATGATTCTTCCGCTGCGGGACATGCTTCTGGAAGGCCGCGGGAGGCTCCTGCCTGAGGTCGTGATCCCAGCGGATTTCAACGATGACCTGCTCTCCGCGCTGGCGCACATGGCGCAGCGGAGAGGCATCCCGGATGAGCTTCGCGCGCACTGGAGCCGCCTGCTGGCAGAACGGTGCCGCGCAGGGGGAGACGGCTGACGCGCCGTGACAGGAGCTGCGGACGGCAGCCGGCGGGGCATCGCGCAGCACAATCAAAGCGGGGCGATCTGCCGCCCCGCCATGCAAAAGGCCCGCGGGAGTGTTTCCCACGGGCCGTGTTTCATTTGGTGAAGGCGTGCTTTGCCTCGGAGAGCTGGCCGTAATACCTGCCGCCGCCCGGAAGGTCCACATAGCTGCGCACCTTGAACCAGTAGTCGGTCTTCGCCTTGAGGCCGGTCAGGGTTGCGGTCAGCGTGCCGGCGGGGATGTTCTTCCACCAGGTGTACTCGCCGCCGGTGCCGGCTTCGGTGTAGAAGATCTGGTAGCCGGTGGCGCCGTCGGCCTTCGACCAGGTGATGGCGATCTGCTTGTTGCCGCCCTTCAGCGTGACGCTCACCTGCGGCTGGATGTACACCTTCACGCCCTCGGAATACTGGCCATAGGCGCGCTTGCCGTCGGGCAGGTCCACATAGGCGCGGATCTTGTAGTAATAGGTCGTGCCGGGGGTCAGGCTGTAGTTCGCCACCTGCGCCGTCGTCGCGTTCTTCACCCACTGGTATTCGCCGCTGCCGGCCACCGTGCGGAACACCTGATAGCCCGTGCAGCCGGCCACCTTGTCCCACTTGAGGAAGGAGCAGTTCGTGTCCTTGCCGGTGACGGTGAAGTTCTTGATCTCGCCCAGGATGTGGACGCTGACTTCCTCGGAGAACTCGCCGTAGACGCGGTCCGCGCCCTCGCCGACATAGGCGCGCACCTTGTACTTGTAGTTGCCGCCGGGGGCCAGGGAGTAGTTGCTGGCGTTGTTCACGGTGACGTTCTTGATCCACTTGAAGTCGCTGCCGTTGTAGCTGCGCCAGAGCTGGTAGCCGTCGGCACGGTCTGTCTTGATCCACTCGATGCGGGCCGCGTTGGTGTCCACGGGGCGGGCGGTGATGCCGGTGACCAGGTACACCCGCAGCGGCTCGATGTCGGCCAGCGTCATCGTCTGCGCAGTGAAGGCCGGATTCTCGAACGGCGCGCTGGTGTAGGTGGTCTCGCCGCGCTCGGTGTAGGTGGGCTTCTTCGTCACGGTCGCGGTGACCGCCGCCGTTTCCGACTCAATATGGGTCTTGTCATGATTGCAGCGTCTGGTGGCGATCACGACGGTGTTGTCCTCTTTCCAGATGTACGCCGCCGCGCTCCAGTCATGGCCCTTCGCCGGGATGTCCGTCAGCGTGCGGGACTGGATCGCGAAGTCGGCGTTGGTGAAGCGGGCGATGTACATCGTCTGGCCCATCTCCGTGCAGGTGGCGGGCACTTCCACATAGGACGCCGGCTGGACGGTCTCGGTCTCCACATGCTTTGCGTTGCGGGCGCAGACGCGGGTCGCGGTGACCGTGCTGCTGTCGTCGGCCCAGGTGTAGACGGTGTCGTGCCAGTCGTGGCCCAGCGGTGCAATCTCCTCCTGCTCGTTGAAGACCTCGCCGCAGACGGTGCAGTAGCGGCCGTCGGTCAGGCCCGCCTCGGTGCAGGTGGCGGCCTTGCCCTTCACGGTTACGGTGTTGTGCTTCGGACAGTAGCAGACGACCTGCGCGGTGGCGGTGAGGCCGTTGGCGGTGGCTGCGGTGACGGTCACGGTGCCGGCCTTCAGCGCGGTGACCGTGCCGTTCGCGTCGATCGCGGCGATGGCCGGATCCGCGCTGGAGAAGGTCAGCATCTGGTTGTCGTAGCCCTCGCCGGTGACCGTGGTGACATGGGCGGTCAGGGCGAGCGGGCTGCCGATGGCCACGCGGTATTCCGCCTGGGAGAAGGCCACGCTGGCGGCCGCGGTGCACACGATGATCTTGCGGCTGCGGGCCACGCCGTTCTGGGCGGTGGCGGTGATGGTGGCCGTGCCGGGGCGCTTGGCCGTGACGAGGCCGCTCGCGCTGACGGTGGCGATGGTTTCGCCGGAGCTGCTCCAGGTGATGGTGAGCTCCGCACCCTCCGGCACCGCCTGGCCCACGCTGAGCAGCCGCGTACCCTTGGTCTCCACGTAGATGTCGCCTGCCGCGCTGCCATCCACGTCCAGCAGGGCGAAATCGGTCGGATTGGCGTGGACAGTGACCTTTACGCTGGCGGTTTTGCCGCCGACCTTGAGCGTGATGGTGGCCTGGCCCACGGCCTTGGCGGTCAGCTTGTCGCCCTTGACCGCGACGATCTCCGGGGCGCTGCTGGTGATGGTCTGCGTCTCTTCGCCGATCAGCGGCCACACGGTGGCGCCGAGCTGGCGGCTCTCGCCGTATTCCAGGGTAAAGGCGGCGGGCATGGTGATCTGGTAGAAGGTGCCGTTCGCGGTGTCGTCCACATAGACCTTGGGATAGCCCACCTCATCGGCCCAGTAGTCCGCCTCGGAGTACTCATGGCAGTAGACGGTCGTTTTCTTCGAGAAGGCCGTCTGCCCGATGGAGGTGATCCCCGCCGGGATATACACGCTGGACGGGCAGGAGCTGCCGGTGAAGGCGCTGTCCGCGATGGAGGTCACCGGGAGGCCGTTGATTGTTGTAGGCACACTGACGCGGGATGCAGTGCCGTAATGCTTGGTGATGGTGATTTGCCCGTCTTTTTCCTCGATCTCCCAGAGCAGCGGGTGAATGCGCTGCTGGGCGACAAGAACTTTGCCGCAGACGGAGCAATGGCTGCCCTCGGTCAGGCCGGGCTCTGTGTCCGTAGGCTCTATGGCTTCATCGACGGTAGGCGTGTGCGGTAATAAAGGGATGACCTTTGGTTCAACATCGCCACAGATTGTACAATGCCCCCTTGCGGTCATTCCTGTTTTTGTGCAAGTGGCCGGTACGGGTTCTGAACTGGCCACAAAGTCTTTGTGACTCAGCACATTGACTTTATCCCCATAACCACTACTCTGCTCCCAACTGTGCAGATAAGAAGAACATTTTGAAAAGAGAATGCTCGTCAGGCTGCTGCAGTCAAAGAAAGCATATGAGCCAATTCTGGTGACACTGTCAGGGATCGTGATGCTCGTCAGGCTGCTGCAGCCATCGAAAGCTTCGGCACCAATGCTGGTAACACTGTCCGGGATCGTGATGCTCGTTTCTGCTCCAATATAATCATAGAGCACATTATGCACTACAATGAATCCATTCGCGTCAGCCAGTTTATCGCAGCGAGCGAAAGCACGTTCGCCAATGCTGGTGACGCTGTTCGGGATCGTGATGCTCGTCAGGCTGCGGCAGCCATTGAAAGCAGACCGGCCAATGCTGGTGACGCTGTCCGGGATCGTGATGCTCGTCAGGCTGACGCAAAAAATGAAAGCAGAGTCGCCAATGCTGGTGACGCTGTTCGGGATCGTGATGCTCGTCAGGCTGTAGCAGCAATCGAAAGCATAGGAGCCAATGCTGGTGACGCTGTCGGGGATTGTGATGCTCGTCAGGTTGTAGCATGTATAGAAAGCATACCAACCAATGCTGGTGACACTGTCCGGGATCGTGATGCTCGTCAGGCTGCTGCAGTTAGAGAAAGCCCACTCGCCAATGCTGGTGACGCTGTCGGGGATCGTGATGCTCGTCAGGTTGCTGCAGGAAGAGAAAGCGCGGTTGCCAATGCTGGTGACGCCGTTCCCAATCTTTACCGTTTTGATTGAGCTTCTGTTCTTATACCAAGGTACATCCGCAATTTCATCCCAATTATACATCGCTCCCGATCCGCTGATCGTCAGCACTCCGTCGCTGTCCAGCGTCCAGGTCAGATTCGCGCCGCATTTCCCGGAAGTCGCCTCTTCTTTCTCCTCCTCGATCCCCACCGGCTCTTCCTCCGGCTCAGTCTCGACCGCTTCGATCTCTTCCACGGCCTCTTCCGGGATCAGTTCTTCCTCGGAGACCGTCATCTCCTCTTCCTGGGCCTCGAAGGTCTCCTCCCCCGCCCAGACCGGCTCCTCTTCCACCGTGAAGGCATACTCCTCCTCCACGGCAAAAATCTCCTCCTCCGCACCGGCGGCGGCCAGGAGCAGCATCAGGGTCAGCATTATGGCCAGCAAGCGTTTCATCGGGCATCCTCCTTATATCAAGCACAGTGAATCCACACAGCAAATGATACCTTTTCCGGACGCTTCCGTCAAGTGTTCCGGCAAAAAAGAGAACAGCCCGCCGTCCGGAGCAGCGGATTCCGCCGCATATTGCCGTGCAGGCCATGATCCTTGCGGAGCCCTCCGCAATCCTGCATTCCCCCTCCAAAATCACGCACAAAAAAGCCTGCATTCCTGCAGGCTTTGTGGAGCTGATGGCCGGAGTCGAACCGGCGACCTCATCCTTACCAAGGATGCGCTCTACCTACTGAGCTACATCAGCAAAGGCAACGGTTGGATGATAGCACAATTCGCCGGAAAATGCAAGCCTTTTTTTCAAAAAGCTCTTTTTCTTATTTTACCATATTATACCATTCTGCGTCGCGGCCGGCAGCGGCCGGGCGGGGCGGCAGGAAAAGGCTTTTCTTTCCGGTGGGAACGTGCTATAATGCAGGCAGTACACGCGAAGGGGGCCTGCGGGATGCTGCGGCAGCAGAGGCGGGTGGTCGATCTGGACGCGCTGCGCGGCAATGTGCGCGAGATCCGGCGGCATGTGCCGGACAGCGCGAAGCTGATGGCCGTGGTGAAGGCCGACGCCTATGGCCACGGTGCGCTGCCGGTGGCGCGGGCGGCATTGGAGGCCGGCGCGGACTGGCTGGCCGTCGCCCTGGTGGAGGAAGGGCTGGCCCTGCGCGAGGGCGGCATCACGGCGCCGATCCTGATGCTGGGGCTTTGCGGCGCGGCGGAGCTGGCGGCCGGCGTGGCGGGCGGCATCACCCTGAGCGTCTGCGCGCCGGAGACGATCCGGGCGCTGGAGCTGATTGCGGAGCGCAGCGGGCGGACAGCCCTGTGCCATCTCGCGGTGGACACCGGCATGGGCCGCATCGGCGTGCGCACAGCGGCGGAGACGCAGGCTGTGCTGGACGCGCTGGCCGCCTGTCCGCGGGTGCGGCTGACGGGCGCGTTCACGCATTTCGCGGCGGCGGACGAGGAGGATCTGGCCTTCACGGAGGCCCAGCTGCGGCGCTTCGCGGAGCTGACGGCCCCGCTGCCGGCGGGCGTCATGCGGCACTGCGCGAATTCCGCGGCGATTCACCGGCTGATGCCGGGCGCGGCCTTCGACATGGTGCGCATGGGCATCTCCCTCTATGGCTGTCCGCCGGTGGCGAGCGACTGGGCCCTGCGGGGCTGCATGCGCTGGGAGGCCCCGGTGACCTGGGTCAAGGAGATCAGCGCCGGGGACACTGTGGGCTACGGGTGCGCCTTCCGCGCGGAGAGGCCGATGCGGGTGGCGACGATTGCCTGCGGCTATGGCGACGGCTACCACCGGGCGGCGTCCGGCCGTGCGGAGGTGCTGCTGCACGGACGGCGGGCGCGGGTGCTGGGCCGGATCTGCATGGATCAGATGATGGCGGACGTGACGGACATCCCCGGCGCCGCACCGGGCGACACGGCGGTGCTTTTGGGCGAGGATGGCGGAGAGCGCATCACGGCGGACGAGCTGGCCGGATGGAGCGGCACGATTTCCTATGAAATTCTGCTGGCCGCGACCTGCCGCGTGCCCTGTGTCTGGCAGGGGGAGCGGCCGTGAGCGGGCCGGACAGCCTGCGGGCGCGCAAGCAGCAGCTGCGGCGCCTTGTGCGGGCGCGGCGGCCGGACGAGGCGGCCTGCGCGGCGGAGAGCCGTGCGCTGTGCGAGGGGCTGCTGCGGATGGAGATATGGCAGGCGGCACGCACGGTGGCGGCCTACATGCCCCTGCCGCACGAGGCGGATGTGCGGCCGCTGCTGATGGCGGCGCTGCGGGAGGGGAAGACCCTGCTGCTGCCGCGGGTGGCGGAGGGCCGGATGGCGTTCCTCCGGGTGGAGGAGCTGTCCGCGCTGCAGAAGGATGACTATGGCATACTGACGCCTCCGAAGGGCACGGATGCGCTGAGTCCGGAGGAGATTGACCTGATGCTGGTGCCGGTGGAGGCGCTGGATGGCCGGCTGCGGCGGCTGGGCAAGGGCGGCGGCTGGTACGACCGCGTGCTGGCGGCGGGGCGGCCCTGCCGGGCGGCGGGCGTGCTGCTGCGGCATCAGTGGGTGCGCGAGGTGCCCTGCGGCGCCTGGGATCAGCGCCTGGACGCGGCGGTGGACGCCGACGGCCTGCATCTGCCGGAGCCCACGGCATAAATCGGAATCACACGGAAAAGAGGGAAAGACATTGCAGAAACAGCGGAAATCATCCAAGCCGGCGAAGCCCGTGCGGGTGCCCTATCTGACCGGCAGCGTGTACGATTCGGAGACGCCGAAATCGGCCCTGCTGATGTTCGCCGGGCTGTGCGGCGTCGGGCTGGGCTTCCTGCTGCTGGGCATCACGCTGTCCTTTGACAACGTGCCGCTGCGGATCGCGCTGAACATCCTGCTGCTGGGCATGGAGTACCTGCTGTTCTATTACAGCGGCATCTCCCGCGGCGCCATCGCGGTGAATCAGGGCGAGATCATGTACCGCCGGCAGGAAACCGAGCGGGAGATCAGCCCGTCGGAGCGCAGCCGCTGCTATCATCCGCTCAAGGGCTATCTGATCGGCCTCATCGGCACGGCGCCGCTGCTGCTGTGCGCGATCGTGCTGGCCCTGACGGCGCATCGGCAGGCCTACGCGATCGGGCCGCTGCCCTCCTGGATGAACGCCTTCGGCACGCGGGACGACATCGGGCCGGCGCTGGCGGTCTACGCGTCCCCGCAGCCCTACACGCTGACGGACTTTGTCAGGCTGGTCGTGCGGCTGGCGCTGATGCCCTTTGTCAACATGGTCGGCAGCGAGAATGCCGATCTGCTCTTGGTGCTCGAGCGGGTGAGTCCGCTGCTGCTGCTCCTGCCCGCCGCGGCCTACGGCTTCGGCTACACCCGTGGCACCGCGGTGCGCACGCAGGTGCACACGGACATTGCCCAGAACAAGAAAAAGCGGGCGAAGAAGGCGCGCCGGGAGCAGCGCCGCCGCCAGACCCCGCAGCGCCGCGGCCCGGAGGCGCTGAACTGACATGCGGATCATCGCGGGCACGGCCCGCTCCAGGACGATCGAGGCGCCCCGGGGCCGGGACACAAGGCCCACCCTCGACCGGGTGCGGGAGAACCTGTTCAACATCCTGCGCGGCGACGTGCCGGACAGCCGCGTGCTGGACCTGTTCAGCGGCAGCGGCGCGCTGGCCCTGGAGGCGCTGAGCCGCGGGGCGCGGCGGGCGGTGCTGGTGGACTGCGACCGGCAGGCCCACGAGGTGGAGGTGCGCAACGTCCGCGCCCTGGGCTTCGAGGCGCAGGCGGAGGTGCTCCGCTGCGACTGGCGCGACGCCCTGCGCCGGCTGACGGCCGCGGGGGAGCGCTTCGAGCTGTTCTTTCTGGATCCGCCCTACGCGATGCATGACCTGACGGCGGTGACCGCGCAGCTGCTGGAGCTGGCCGCGCCGGACTGCCTGCTGGTGACGGAGCATCAGGCGGGGCATCCCTATCTGGTGGCGGAGGGCTGGACGCAGACGGACAGCCGCCGCTACGGCTATGCCGGCATCACAATGTACCGCCTGAAGGAGGACAATGCCCCATGAACCCCCGCGTGTGCATCTATCCGGGCAGCTTTGATCCCATCACCGTGGGACATATGGACATCATCGAGCGGGCTGCCCGCCTCTATGAGCGGGTGATCGTGGCCGTGCTGCACAATCCGAACAAGACCAGCGCCTTCTCCACGGCGGAAAAGCTGGACATGATCCGCCGCTGCTGCGCGCATCTGCCGCAGGTGACGGCGGAGAGCTTCGACGGGCTGACGGTGGATTTCGCGGTCAGCCGGGAGGCGGGCGTGCTGATCCGCGGCCTGCGCGCGATGGTCGACTTTGAGGGCGAGCGCACGCTGGCCCAGCTCAACAGCAGCATCTGCCCTGCCGTGGAGACGGTGTTCCTGATGGGGCGGCCGGAGCACAGCGCAGTGTCTTCCTCCGCCGTGCGGGAGCTGGCCTCCTACGGGCGGCAGCTGGACGGCCTGGTGCCCGCGTGCATCGCGGACGAGGTGCTGCGGCATTTCCGGAAGGATTGATCCCGGCTGCGGCCGGTCAATGACGGCATTATCATCAAGTGTCAGAGAGAGAATGAAAAAAAGGAGGCCTTCCCCATGACGAACGTACCCGAGAAGACCGATGTGCAGAAGCTCAAGAGCGCGGCGGTGCTGCTGCGGGATCTCTTCAGCAAGGGCGGCAAGAGCATGTTCCACCCCGACCGGATGACCGTGATCCGCCAGGAATTCCAGGACGCGCTGTCCATGCTGGAGAGCAGCCTGCCCCAGGCCGTGGAGCAGGCCAATGAGGTGCTGAACCACCGCGACGAGATCCTGACCGAGGCGCACCGCCAGATTGACGCGGACAAGGCGGCGGCGCAGAAGAAGATTGACGAGGCGCAGGCCGAGGCGGACGCCCGCCTGCGGGAGACCCAGGCCAACCTGGAGCACGCCCGGACCGAGGCGGAGAATACCCGCCAGCAGGCGCAGGCGGCGGCCGAGGCGGCCCGTCAGCGCGCCCAGGCCGATGCGAACCAGATCGTCGGCAGCGCGAACCAGCAGGCCAACGCGATCATCGCCAACGCCCAGGAGGAGGCCCGCGCCCTGGTCAGCCAGGAGACCGTGCTGCAGCGCGCCACCGCCGAGGCGAACGAGCTGCGCGAGACCACGCAGAACGCCGTCTTCCGCATGCAGCAGGAGGCCCACACCGAGGTGGACACCATGCTGTCCGACGCGGAGAGCTACCTGAGCGGCATCATGCAGCAGATTCGCCAGAGCCGCGAGCAGCTGCAGAAACGGTAAAAAAGCCGAAATCGCTGCATAAAATTCATATTCAATTCACGATTCCGCGGCACAATGAGACCGTGCCCGGAGGAGCCCACCATCTGAAAGGCACAACCTCCCTATCCTCCATACAGGCGGAGCCGCCCGCAGTCTGACTGCGAGCGGCTCTTGCCTTTTGTTTAATTTGGGGGAAGCTCATTCAACCAGGGCGCGGTTCAGCAGGAAGCTGCCCTGCCAGAAGATCTGCCCGCCGAGGGAGGCGCGGGTGTCGCCGTAGAAGAAGAAGCGCACCTCGCGCACCTGCAGGGCCTCGCACAGGGTGGTCACCAGGCTGTAGCACAGCAGCTGCTCGTCCACGAGATTCTGGCTGGCGAGGCTGGCGAAGCGGGGCGACAGATTGACCAGCAGCACGCCGTCCGTCACCGTGAGCCCGAGCAGATCGGTGCCGTCCAGGCCCGCCGGCAGCACGCCGGTGATGCCCTCGCGGCGCTCCGCGGCGGTGGGGCCGGCGATCAGCAGCTCCATCAGGACGGCGGGACTGCGCTCCGCTCCGGCGGGCACGGCCCTGCGCACCGGGCAGAGGCGGCCGTTCCGGGCGAGGTACACCGTGGCCCAGCCCTTCCAGTAATCCGCGAACTGCCGCCGCCGCTGCATGCCGCTGTCAAACACCAGGCGATTCAGATCCGCGGCCTGCACGCCGCCGATCAGCGTTCCGCCTTCCATGAGGCGCACGGCGGTGAGCTGCGGAATGAAGGTGGTCATCGTCTGCGTGAGGCTGGCATAGAAGCTGGCCGTGTCGATCTGCGCCAGGGCGAGGCGGTCGGAGAGGGTACTGTTGAAGGAGATGGTCAGCATTCGGCCGCCCTCGGCCAGCTGGCTGACAGCCGGCGGCTCGGCCAGCATCGCGCTGAGATCCGGCATCGCGCAGGCGCCCTCCGCGCTGCGGGCCCCGGCGGAGAGCGCGTCCAGCAAGCCGGCGGCCAGGATCTCGGGGGACTGCCCGGGGAAGGACAGGCTGCGCACCTCGCAGGTGAGGCCCGCCTCCTGCGCCAGCGGGAAGTACAGCGCCGCGGCGGCGGTCAGCGGCATCGAGGCGGCGGAGGCGCCCAGCGGCGTCATCCGCGCCTCCATCTGTTCCCACAGAAGCGGCAGCTCCTCGCCGGGCCGCGCGGACACGGCGCCGGCCGGCAGATTGCCCGCCAGGTCGTAGCCGACGGGCTGCGAGGCCACCAGCAGATTCACATAGCGGATGCCGCAGGCGGCCTCCAGCGTCGCGGCCAGGGCCAGGGCGGCGGTGTAGAGGGCATCCGGCTCCAGCTCCAGGGCGGAGGCGGCCAGATCTACCGTGCAGACCTGCCCGTCGGTCACCACCGGCCAGCGGCCGTAGAGCTGCAGGGACACGGTGCCGCCCAGGGCGAGGGTGGTGCCGTCGGGGCGGGCGTTCAGCAGGGCCTGGACGATCTGCCGGGTGCTGTCCTGCCCCCGGCGCAGCGTCATCTCCTCATAGCGGACAATCAGCCGCTGGCCGTCCCGCGAGGGCAGGTACAGCGGCACCTGCGCGGTGACCGGCATGTCCTCCAGGGCGGTGGGCGCGGCGTAAGGCGAGGCCGGCTCCGGCAGCGTGGGCGCAGGCGCGGAGACCGTCCGCTCCGGAGACGCGCAGCCGCTCAGCAGCAGTGAAAGAATTAGCAGCAGGGGCAGCACCTTGCGCATCCACGCACCTCCTTTCCACAGTGTGACGAAAGCAGGGAGCGGCTCGCCGCCCCCTGCACAGTGTTTGCATCCCGGCTCATTCCCAGCAGCGCACCGCGTCCGCGTAGAAGGCGTCCAGCTCCTCCTGCGTGGGGAAGACCGCCACGAACATCTCGTTGCCCATGGCGTCCGCCAGCGCGTCCGGAATGCGCTCCCGCATCCGCATCTGCGCGCTGTAGCGCTGGTCCAGCTCCTCATTGCTCAGCACGAAGGGCTTGCCGTCGCGGCGGCCCGCAAAGCCGCAGAAGTAGTGCTCCCCGCCGGTCTTGTCCGAATGGTCGAAGGCGATCATGTCGGCCCAGACCTTGTACACGTCGGTGCTGTTGGCGAAATTCATCATGTCGGGGGAGAAGCCGCCGCAGGGCCGCATGTTGACCTCCAGCGCGACCACGTCGCCCTTCTTGCCCATGGGCTGGTCGCAGGTCAGGCGGAAGAACTCGAAGTGCACAAAGCGGCTGCGCACGCCGAAGGCCTTCACCGTGGCCCGGCCTGCCGCCCGCACGTCCGGGGCCAGGTCGCGCACGATGTAGTACAGGGAGTTGTCCCCATTGTTCACAATGTCCATGATGGAGTTGGGCGTCACGTTGCCGGTCTCAAAGATCGGCGTGCCGGTGGAATCGATGATCGCGTCGTAGCTGTTCACCTCGGCGGTGACAAACTCCTCCATGATGAAGCGGATGCCGCTGCTGCCCCAGTCCTGCAGGAAGGCGCGCAGCTCGTCCTCATTGTCGAGCTTCCACGTGTGGGAGGCGCCCACGCCGTTGTCCGGCTTGACGATGACGGGGAAGTGCACCTCGCCGATGAAGGCCATGCAGCCGTCGTAGTCGTCCACGATGTGGTAGCGGGCGGTGCGGATGCCGGCCTGCCGGTAGAAGGGCTTCATGCCGCTCTTGAACTTGATGCGGGGCATGTCCTCCACCTGGAAGCCGCTGGTGATGTGGAAGTCGGTGCGCAGCATGGCGTCCCGCTCCAGCCAGTATTCGTTGTTGCTCTCCAGCCAGTCGATGCGGCCGTATTTGCTGATGAAGAAGGCCACCGCGCGGTAGACCTCGTCATAGTTCTCCAGGGAGCCGACCTTGTAGTACTCCGCCAGGCTGGCGCGCAGTTCCGGCATCAGCTCGTCATAGGGCTGATCGCCGATGCCCAGCACCCGCAGGCCGTTGTCGGTCAGGTGGCGGCAGAATTTCCAGTAGTTGGTCGGGAAGTTCGGGGAAATGAAGATGAAGTTTTTCATCGCTGTGCGGTCTCCTTTCTGCGTCAGTCCAGCAGATGGGGCACGTGATAGCTGACCTGCTTGTACCACCAGTCCCAGTCGTGCCTGCAGTCGTAACCCCAGACGTCCACCCAGACGCCGATCCCCTTCTCGGCGCAGATGTCGCGCACGCGGAAGGTGGTCTCCGGCACCTCCCAGGGGCCCTGGCCGACGACGATGATGCCGCGGCCGCTGTTGTAGCGCGCAATCCACGGATGATCCGCGGGCATGCCGGCCAGGTAGTCCACCGGGCTGTTGGCGTAGACCAGCTCGTCCATGTAGTCTCCGAAGCCGTAGGAGGCGGTGTAGATGCCGCTCAGGGCCAGCAGGCCGTCGAACAGGTCGGGCCGGCGGAAGAACAGGTTGGCCGCGTGGGTCGCGCCCAGGGAGCAGCCGAAGGCGATGACGCCGGGATAGCCGTCCCAGCCGTTGCGGGCGTTGACGTCGCTGCGGATGAAGGGCACCAGCTCATCGGTGATGAACTGCATCCACTGCTCGTGCCGGCGGATGCGCCAGTAGGGATCGCCCTGGGCGCTCCAGGTCTCCTCGTCGATGGTGTCGATGGCGTAGACCATGCACCGGCCGCTGTCGATCCAGGGGGACCAGACCTCGGCCATATGGTAATTCTCAAAGTCGAAGAAGCGGCCGTTCTGGCAGGGGATGAAGAGCACCGGCCGGCCCGCGTGCCCCCACACCTTCACTTCCATGTCGCGCCCGAGGATGGGGCTGTATTCCTTGAAATACCTTGTCTCCATTCATTCGCCGCCTTTGCTCCGCCGCGGGCCTTATTCCGCCCGGTCCGCGCCGAATCCGTCGTATTCCAGAATATGCATGAAGAAGGGCACCTGCTCCTCCCAGCACGCCTCGCAGTGCTCGCCGCCGGGGACGATGCGGCTGGTGACCGCCACGCCCTGGGCCATCAGCTCCTCCGCCGTCCTGGCGAAGCTGCGCAGCATGCGCTTGTGGTTGCCCAGCTCGCGGGCGCCGTAGTCCATATACAGCGTGGTGGGGAGGAAGTCCGTCCTGCGGATGGCCTCCCGCAGACCCTGGGGCGAGACCCAGATGGAGGGGGACAGCGCCGCGCCCCGGCTGAACACCGCGTTGTAGCGGATGACGGCCCACAGGGTCATCAGCCCGCCCATGGAGCTGCCCGCGATGAAGGTGGTCTCGCGGCCGGGCAGGGTGGGATAGTGCTCGTCGATGAAGGGCTTGAGCTGCCCGCAGAGCCATTCCATGAACAAATCGCCGCGCCCCTCGATCTTCCCGAAGGCCTTCTCCTCGAAGTCAAAGGGGGAGTATTCCTTCAGCCGCGCGTAGTCCCGGCGGTGGTCGCAGTCCACCGCGACGATCATCATCGGCATCCCGGTCTCCTCCATGTACTCCTTGAGGCCCCAGGACTTGCCGTAGGTCGCGTCCTCGTCGAAGAACACATTGTGCCCGTCGAACATGTACAGCACCGGGAAGCGGTCGCCCTCCTCAGCGCCGTCCGGCACATAGACATACACCTTCCGCTTTTTCCGCCCGCCCCAGTGCGGCAGGCCCATCGGGAATTCGTCGATCATGCTACCCTTCCTTTTTGCTGACCGCGGTCAGCCGCTCTCCAGTGTAACACAACCGGACAGGCGAGACAAGAGAAATTCCGGCGGTTCGCTGCATTTTTGCGGTTTTTTGGCCGGCGGCCGGCGCGTGTTTGCAGAAAATTCACACACGGGCGGCGGGATTGCGATTATAATGAAGCTGTCCCCGGCTGTTCCGGCCGGGCGGCGAATGCGCGGCTGGAGGAATGCGGCTTGATCGAATTGCGGCAGGTGACGAAGAAATACGGCCCCCTGGAGGCCCTGCACGAGGTGTCCTTCACCGCACCCAGGGGGCAGATCACGGGGCTGCTGGGCGTCAACGGCGCCGGGAAAACCACCGCGCTGAACATCCTGACCGGCTACTTCCCGCCCACCGCCGGCCAGGTGCTGGTGGACGGGATGGACATGCTGACCGACAGCGCCCGCTGCAAGCGGCAGATCGGCTTTCTCCCGGAGAAGCCGCCGATCTACGACGAGATGACCGTGCGGGAGTACCTGACCTTTGCCAGCCGCCTGCGCGAGGTGGAGGCGCGGAGCATCCCGGCCCACGTGCGGGAGATCATCGGCCTGTGCGGGCTGGAGGAGGCCGCCGACCGCACCCTGGGCCGCCTGTCCAAGGGCTACCGCCAGCGCGCCGGCTTTGCGCAGGCCCTGTGCGGCGCGCCGCCGGTGCTGGTGCTGGACGAGCCGACGGTCGGCCTCGACCCGCGGCAGGTGGCCGAGATTCGCGAGCTGATGCGCCGCCTGGGGGAGAAGCACACGATCATCTTCTCCTCGCACCTGCTCAGCGAGGTGCAGCAGCTGTGCAGCCGGGTGGTGATTCTTCACCATGGCCGTGTGCTGCGGGAGGCGAATCTCGGCGACATGATGGAGGACGGCGGCGCCCTGCGGCTGCGGGTGTCCATCGCGCTGGGCGAAAGCCGCCTGCTGCCGGCGCTGCGCTCCCTGCCCTGCGTGCGCCGCGTGAAGACCCTGCCCACGCAGGATGCGGCGGTCACCGAGGCGGTGCTGGAGTGCGACGCCGCCCAGGATCCGCAGACCCAGCTGTTCCATCTGCTGGCCGCGATGGACGCCCCGCTGCGCCTGCTCTATCCTGAGCGCGACAGCCTGGAGGATGTGTTCCTGCGGGCCACGGAAGAGGGCTGACGGGGAGGGAAGCGGATTGACTGCGATTTACCGGCGGGAGATGCAGGGGTATTTCCACACGGCGGTGGGCTATGTCTACATGGGCGTGTTCCTCGCGATCTCCTCCGTGATGTTTTACGCGCTGAACCTGCGGGAGCGCTCCTCCGATCTGCTCGCCTTCATCGGCTACATGAGCTATCTGTGGATGCTGCTCTCCCCGGTGCTGACGATGCGCCTGCTGGCCGAGGAGCGCCGCACGCGCACGGATCAGCTGCTGCTGACCAGTCCGGTCTCCCTGCCCGGGGTGATTCTGGGCAAGTACCTGGCGGCGGTCAGCGTGATGCTGCTGACCCTCCTGTGCACCGGCTGCTATGTGCTGATTGTCGCCCTGTACGGACGGGTCTACCCGGGGGAGCTGGCGGCGGGCTATCTCGGCTTCGCGCTGCAGGGCTGCGCCTTCCTGGCGATGGACCTGTTCGTGTCCGGGCTGTGCCGCTCGCCGGTCACCGCGGCCATCGCAGCCTTCGGGGCGAATCTGGCCATGTGGATGCTGGACCTGCTGGCGGCCGCGGCCCCCGGCTGGCTGGCGGCCGTGCTGGAGTTCATCAGCCTGTACGCCCGCAATGAGCCCTTCCTGATGGGGCAGCTGTCCTTCGCGAGCATTGTCTACGATCTGTCCTTCGCTGCGGCCTTCCTCGCCCTGGGCGTGTTCACCCTGCACGCGCGGCGGGTGAAGTGACGCACCTGCGCACGGGAGGCACCATGGCACAAGAAAAAAAGATCCTCGTCTCCGGCATCGTGAATGTGGAAGTGAACGTGCCGGTGGGCAGCTTCCCCCTGGCCTACACGCCGGTGGTGTACGACTTTTTCGGCCTGCGGATGGGGCCGGGGGCGGTGGCCTCGAATGTGGCGCTGGCGCTGACGGCCCTGGGCGACGAGGTGCGCCTGTGCGCGATGACGGGGGATGACGCCGCCGGTGCCCTGGTGCGCGAGGGCCTGCGGCGGCGCGGCGTGTCCACGGAGGCCATCCGGCCCCTGCTGCGGGAGACGCCGCTGAGCGCGGTGCTCTACGACGCGGAGGGCCGCCGCCGGATCCACACCGATCTCAAGGACGCCCAGGAGGCCGCCTATCCCTTTGACGCGGCGCTTTATGCGGATGCGGACATGGCCTGCGTGTGCAACGCGAACTTCAACCGCCCGCTGCTGCCCCTGCTGAAGGCCGCGGGCATCCCCATCGCCACGGACGTGCACGTGCTCTCCCGCGTGGACGATCCTTATAATGAAGATTTTCTGCGCGCCGCGGACTGGATCTTCCTCAGCGACGAGGGCCTGCCCGGACGGCACGACCAGTTCCTCTACGATCTCGGCGACGCCTACGCCCCCCGCGGCATCATCCTGGGCCGCGGCGCGAAGGGCGCGTCCTTCTGGGACGGCCGCACTGGCCGCGTGAGCGACTGGCCCGCGGCGAGCCTGGGCCCGGTGGTGAACACCGTCGGCGCCGGCGACGCGCTGTTCTCCGCCTTTGTGCATTTCCTCCGCCGCGGCCGCGCCCCGGAGGAGGCCCTCCGCTGCGCGCAGGTCTTTGCCGCCATGAAGATTCGGGTCAGCGGCGCCGGGGAGGGCTTCGCGGGGGAGGCTGAGGTGCTGGCCCGGCTGTGAAGCGGCGGCGCCTCTCCGAAACATTTTCGCAATATTTTTGCTGACAATATCTGAAAAATCGGCGCAAATGCCGTGCGCGGCGCGGTTTGCGGCCTTTTGCGGAAATCTTGCGAGGGCTTGACACGCGGGGGTTCAAACGGTACAATAACAGTGACCGGCTTGGGCAGCTGCTGCGGCGGTTTCCCCGGCTGTTTTCGATAGACACCCCCTTCGATTGTGTGGATCAACGCCTGAAAGGGCGATTTTCAAGGCCTGCCGCGGCCAAGGGTCGGCGGGTCAGCTGCATGGAAACTGCGACGACGCATTTCTGCCGCACGGGTTCGCGCGGGAGACTGGTTTTTGCGCAGCGCGGTTTTGATGGAGCGCGGAGGCTTCCTCCGCTGAAACATCCGGACGAAGGTCATCGGGATGTGTATTTTGATTGTCCGCGCATACGGGCAAGAAGACAGCCGAAGCCGTGAGGGGCGTTTTTCGCTCCCCGCGGCTTTTCGCACGGTTCCGGCCTGCGGGCACGCGGCCGGCGGAAAGAAAACAGGTCTCGGAAGGGATTAGATCGAAGGAAAGGAGTCATTCATGGACTGGTATTGGGTCTTGCTGATTGCACTGGTCATGGCCGGAGGCGGCGGCTTCCTCGGCTACACCTACCGCAAAAACATGGTGGAGGAGAAGATCCACCGCACGGAAGAACATGCCCGCCGCCTCTACGACGACGCCGCCCAGAAGGCGGAGGAGATTGTGCGCAAGGCGGAGGAAACCCGCAAGGAGAAGATGCTGGAGGCCAAGGAGGAGATCCTGAAGGCCAAGGCGGAGAGCGACCGCCAGCGCCAGCAGAGCGAGAATGAGCTGCGCGATCGCCGCGCCGAGGTGCAGCGGTCCGAGAACCGCGTGCTGCAGCGCGAGGAAGCGCTGGACAAGAAGGCCGACAACCTGGAGGCCCGCGAGGAAGCCCTCAGCCGCCGCCAGATGGAAATTCAGCAGGCGATTGCCGACGCCGAGGCCCTGAAGGAGCAGCAGAAGACGATCCTGCAGGACCTGGAGGCGGAGAAGGGCCGGCAGGAAGCCGAGCTGCAGCGCGTGGCCTCCATGACGACGGAGGAAGCGCGGCAGATCATCATCGACCGGGTGACCCGGCAGGCCTACCATGACGCCGCCGCCGAGGTCCGCCGGATCGAGCAGCAGACCAAGACGGACGCCGACAAGCGCGCCCGCGAGATCATCACCACCGCCATCCAGCGCTGCGCCTCCGACCATGTGGCGGAGATCACGGTGTCCACCGTGGCGCTGCCCAGCGATGACATGAAGGGCCGCATCATCGGCCGCGAGGGCCGCAACATCCGCGCGCTGGAGACGGCCACGGGCGTGGACTTCATCATCGACGACACGCCGGACAGCGTCACCGTGTCCTGCTTCGATCCCGTGCGCAGGGAGATCGCCCGCACCGCTCTGGAGCACCTGGTCTCCGACGGCCGCATCCATCCCGGCCAGATCGAGACGCTGGTGGAGAAGGCGAAGCGCGAGGTGGAGACCCGCATGCACGAGGCCGGCGAGAACGCGGTCTTCGAGACCGGCGTCAACGGCCTGCATCCCGAGCTGGTCAACACCCTCGGCCGCCTGCGCTACCGCACCAGCTACGGCCAGAACGTGCTGCAGCACTCCATTGAGGTCAGCCACCTGTGCGGCATGATGGCCGCCGAGCTGGGCGCGGACGTCGCCCTGGCCAAGCGCGCCGGCCTGCTGCACGACATCGGCAAGGCCGTCGACCACGAGAAGGAGCAGCAGGGCACCGGCGAGACCCACGTGACCCTCGGCGCCGAGCTGGCCCGCAAGTATCACGAGTCCCCCGCGGTGATTCACTGCATCATGGCCCACCACAACGACGTGGAGCCGGAGACCGTGGAGGCCGTGCTGGTGCAGGCCGCCGATGCCATCTCCGCCGCCCGTCCCGGCGCCCGCCGCGAGAGCCTGGAGAACTACATCAAGCGTCTGGAGAAGCTGGAGGAGATCTGCACCAGCTTCGACGGCGTCGAGAAGTGCTACGCCATCCAGTCCGGCCGCGAGGTCCGCGTGATGGTCAAGCCGGACGACGTCACCGACGACGGCATCCATGTGCTGGCCCGCGAGATCGTGGACCGCATCGAAAAGGAAATGACCTACCCCGGCCAGATCCGCGTGAACGTCATCCGCGAGAACCGCGCGATGGAGGTCACCAAGAAGTAAGGCAGACAAGAAGCAAGGCAAATCAGGGCCGCTCTCCCGCAGCATGGGAGGGCGGCCTTTTGCCTCATGAGAAAAGCTCCCGCGTCCCCTTCGCCGGGGAGAAACGCGGGAGCTTTCGCGCCTGATGGAAAATGCGGCCCGGCTCACTCGACAAAGCCCATCATGTCGAACACGGACTGGGTGCCGCCGTAGATCAGCTTGAGCGTCTTTTTGCCGTGGAGGCGGCGCAGCAGGGCGGTGGAGGTGCCGCCGTCCAGGTTGTAGACCCACTCCGGGTCGAACTCCCCGACGAGGAAGTCCAGCGCCTCGGTCAGCGTCAGGCCGTGCTTGCTGGTGCCGATCAGCAGGATATAGTTGTTCGCGTCCAGGCGGGCGATGATCGTGCGGTTGGCCAGCTTCTGCGCGAAATCCCAGCTGTCGTCCAGCAGGCGCACGCCGTCCTGATACAATGTGCAGCCCTCGTAGAAGGACCAGGTCTCGATGGGATGCCGGGCCAGCACGGCCTGCGGATCCTCGCCCACGTACATGTGCAGGCCGTCCTCCTCCAGCGTCAGCCCGTAGTAGGGGACGCCCTCCAGGCAGCGCATGACCTCCCCGCCGATGACCGTCACCGAGCCCAGCGGCGTGTACCAGTAGTCCTCGCTGACGCCGGGATAGTTCTCCGGAATCTCCGGGTACAGGCGGGAGACGTAGCCGGAGCCGTTCACGACCAGGGCGGCCCCGGGGATCTTCTTCGCCAGATCCTCGGACTTGCCCAGCTTCTTGTGCCAGGGGGCCGTGGCCTTTTTGATCTGGCGGGCGGGCTCGCTGACGTAGAGCTGCACCAGGTAGCACTTGGTGCGGTTCAGCTTGCCCACGTCAATGCTGTAGCGGAGCGTCTCGCTGTCGTAGCTGCTGGCGTGGGACTGCAGCGTCCATGTGTATCCGCCGGATTCCGCCAGCGCGGCGGCGCACAGCAGCATGAGCAGCAGGGCGAGGCACAATACCCGTTTCATCGGAATCAACTCCTTTGCCGGCAGCTTTCCGGCGTGCCGGCAGGCTTTCCTCCATCATAGCATGAATGCCGCGGCCCGTAAAGGGGCAGGCGCTGTCATGCGGCCCTTGCAGGGGCTGAAAACGTCCTTACTGGTACAGAATCGGGTAGGAGGAGGCGAAGGGGTAGATCTGCGTCCGCTGGGAGGTGTGGCTGAGCTTGACATAGTCTTCCACCGCGTTGTACGCCTCGTACAGCGACAGCTTGCCGTCCCGGTTGGCGTCGCCGACCAGCTGTTCCGCGCCGCCGATGGCGAGGTACACGAGACCGTTGGTGAAATAGCTGCCATCTATGTCTTGAACACGGCTGTCCTGGAACGCGCCAGCCGCCGCCAGCACGTAGTACTTCGCGGTCTGCATCTCGCCATACCCGGGCTCCGGGACGGCAATTTCGCCGTTTTCCATGGACGGGGCCAGCGGGATGGTCACGCCGGGATCGCCCTCGGCAAAGGCCCCGACGAGGCTGCTCAGGAAAATATCCGCGCCGGGATCGTCAATGCTGCCGTCAGGGAGCGCCGCGCCGTTTTGGGCGATGTAGGCCCCGGAGCAGCAGGAGTCGAAGAGGCAGATGAAGGTGCCTGGGCACTGGTTCATCCGGTTGACCAGCTCAGCCGGCGTCACATTGCCGCCCTGAACGCCGCAGAGGGAGCCGGTGCGCGGATCACGGACAAGGATCTGACCGGCGTCGTTCATAACGGCGAGGCCGTGGCCCGAATAGAAGAACAGATTGACATCGCCTTCGCGGGCGCTGCCGAAGACATTCCCGATCCATGTCAGGATCTCCGGCCCATCCAGCTCGTTCTGCACGGTGATCTTCCAGTCAGCGTTATTCTCGCCGTGCCGGCGGCTCAGCGCGCTGGTCAGATGGGCGGCGTCCAGTTCGCAGATCGGATCCAGCGGGTTCGAGCCGGAGGCCTTTGTGTACCTGCCGTTGCCGATCAGCAAGGCGCGGTACACGGGCCGTACGGTCACGAGGCAGTAGACAGCCGAGCGGCCGCCGTCCTGCGGCGTTGCCTTGATATAGGCTTTGCCGGGGCGCAGGCCGGTGACGACCCCCTTGCTGTTCACCGTGGCAACCGTTTCGTTCGTGGAAGACCATGCCGCTGTCTGCAGCGTCGTGTTCGCCGGGGTAAAGACGGGCGTCAGCCGCAGCGTGCCGCCGTTGTCGACAAAGACCTCGCCGTAGTTCTCAAGGACCTCGCCGTCCGCCGACAGGGCAATCCCCGTCGACTGGATGGTATTGACCACATCGGAGAACTGACCGTAATATCTCGTGCCGTCCTCGTATTGGATGTAGCCGCGGACGCGGAAGCTCCTGGCTGTGCCCTGCGTCACGCGTTGGGTGACGTCGGACAGCGGCAAGGTGGTGTTGCAGGCCCAGTTTGGCGCACTGCCGGCGTATGGCCCCGTGAAGAGCTGGTATCCGGTCACGCCCGGGATGGACTTCCAGGTGAGATGCACTTTGCCCGTGGTGGGAGAGCCAATGAGGCTGATGATGGATCCCTGCGGGAGGATTGCAACTCTCACAGGGGAGGAGAACTGCCCATAGGC
The DNA here is from genome assembly GCA_946538975.1 of uncultured Clostridia bacterium. Classification (GTDB taxonomy): domain Bacteria; phylum Bacillota; class Clostridia; order Christensenellales; family Aristaeellaceae; genus RUG11272. The sequence continues at coordinate 26,156 of CAMNHF010000012.1, forward strand.
GCGCTGACTTCCCGGCAGGTCAATATAGGCGCGAACCTTGTAATAGTAGACAGTGCCGGCCTTCAGGTCATAGTTGGCGACCTCGGGCGTCGTGCAGTTCTTGACCCAGGTGTATTCCCCGCCGGTGCCCTCGATGGTGCGGAACAGCTGATAGCCTGTGCAGCCCGATACCTTGTCCCATCGGAGGAAGGCGCAGTTCGTGTCTTTGCCCCGGCCGGTGAGGTTCGTGATTTTGCCGAGAATGTGCACGCTGGCTTCATTTGAAAACTCACCATAAGTGCGGGTGCCGTCAGGATTCTCGTAGTATGGACGTACCTTGTACTTATAATCCGCGCCAGGAGTCAGGGAATAATTGTTCACTTCTGTCGTACTGCAATTCTTGATCCACTTGAAGTCTCCGCCGTGATCCGACCGCCAAAGCTGATAACGGTTTGCGCTTTCGATTCTGTTCCAGGTGATGCGGGCTGCGTTTGTATTCACAGGCTGCGCATTTACAATCGGGCGTGCCTGATCCTCCGGGTAACAAATGAAATCCCATTCACAGATCAAACCAAAGTTGGCCGGCAGAAAGAATTCTTCATTATTGCAAACGCAGTCGCTCCGCAAGTCATTCCAGCCATATCTGTATGAATCAGCAGCAGACGGATTGATCGCGTTATAAAGGTGAATCCTGTCTTCGGAACCAGTAAAGTTGTTTGGTTCATTTGGGCACCAGTTCGTATAGGTGAAACTTTCACCCGTTATCCATGTCCATCTGAGATTCGAGTCTTTTAGACCGCCGGTCCAATAGCAGTTTCGTTTTCCTGTATCCATGATCGATTTCAATGCAGCCTGCTCAGATGAAGACGTGATTGTTACAAGATGCCCTCCCATGGCTTCGCAGAATGATTCTGCGTCATGCCATTTCAAGCCTCTGTCATAGATCGCATAAGTATGTCCTTCGAAACGAATCGTTCCGCCAGTTGACGGCTTAACCAATGTGTAAGTATCCGCAGTATTGCTGCGCAGTTCTGCAATTTCCCGTGACGAATAAACATTGCCATTCACTGTGGATCGCCAGATCTGTTCCGGCAAAGTGGTCAGTATGGTGTCCTCCGTACCCTTGAAAGAGAACTTTTTGCCAATCTTAACGGTCGTCAGACTGTCGCAGTCACGAAACGTGCTTCCCATAAGCAACACAGCGCCGATGTCGGAACCGGAAGCATCTGGTGCTGACAAACTGCTGCAATACGCGAACATAAAACGCATATTCGTCACATTGCTGGTGTCAAAGCCGGAGAGATCCATGGACGCACAGCTGCAGAACTGCAGAAGGCAGCTGGAGTCTGCCGGAAGGACGATGGGTTCCGTCGCAGCGACAGCGGTGATCTTCTCTCCATAATCATACCACGGGCAATACCCACATGTGTCTTCCCCCGTCCCGGCATGGATGGTCAGCACGCCGTCCGCGCTGATCTCCCACGGGCAGGTGCCCCAGACGCCGCTGGCCGGGAGGAGGGCTTCCTCCAGCGACTCCTCAACGGACACCGCTTCCGGCTCGGCCTCCGCTTCCGCCGTCTCCACGGCCTCCAGCGCTTCCTCCGGCGGGAGCGCTTCCTCGGAGACGGCGGCTTCCACCTCCATCTCTTCTTCGGGCTCCTCCTCCGCTTCCAGCGCGAAGGCTTCCTCGATGGCGGCGGCTTCTTCCTCAATGGCAATCTCCTCCGCGCAGGCCGCGCCGGCAAAGAGCAGCGCGATGGCCAGCAGGACCGACAGCATGGCGATGATGCGTTTCATGGGTGTCCCTCCTTGACGGTGCGGGTCTGGAAATTTCTGTATCTGCCTTCATGATAGCACAATGGCGGCGATTCTTCAAGACGCGGACACCATTTCCCGCCCGGTGCGCGGGGTGAAAGTTTGACAGCTTTGTTACAAATCTTCAAAAAGGCTTGCAATCCGATTGCAAAACAATTACAATAACCCTGTATACGCGCAATCAGAACGGGGCAACCCGAATGGGAGATGACGCTTTTGAAGAAGATCACGCTGTGGCTGCTGGTGCTGGCGCTGCTGTGCGGACAGACGGCGGCCGCGCTGGGCGAAGGGGAAATGGTGCTGCTGGACGAATACGACGAGCAGGGAAAGCCGCTCGAAGAGGAGACGGAGCTGGAGGAAACGGAGCTGGAGGAGGCCGAGCTGGTCTATGAAGAGACGGCTCCCACCGCCGCCCCGGAGACGCCGGCCTCGATGCAGCTGATCGTGGTGACGCCCGCGCCCGCGACCCCCGTGCCGGCGCCGACCGCCACGCCGGCCCCGGAGGCGAACGCCCTGCACGTGGGCGACACCGGCGCGCTGGTGAAGCAGCTGCAGACCCGCCTGGCGGAGCTGGGCTACTACACCGGCAAGATTTCCGGCTATTACGGCGAGAACACCCGGCGGGCCGTGGCGGCCTTCCAGGCGGATTTCGGGCTGAACCCCAACGGCCTGGCCGGCGACGCGACGCAGTCCGCGATGCTCTCGGCCCAGTACCGCCCGCTGCGCTACGGCTCCTCCGGCGAGGACGTGAAGCGGCTGCAGAAGCGGCTGGCCCTGCTGGGCTATTACGGCGGCAAGGTCAGCGGCAACTATCTGGACTCCACCGGCGCCGCGGTGGCGGCCTTCCGGCAGAAGATGGGCTGGGGCACCAGCCCGGAGGCCGAGCCCGAGCTGCAGGCCCTGCTCTTCAGCACGGACGCCCGCGAGGCGGTGGCCTCCGCGGTGACCGCCGCCCCAGGCGTGGTGGTGCGCAATGCCCAGCCGACCCCCCAGGGCCCGAACCCGTCGCCCACGGTGGCCTTTGAGAAGAAGCTCTCCTATGAAACGACCGGCGCGGCCGTGAAGACGCTGCAGGAGCGGCTGACCGAGCTGGGCTATTACACCGGCCCGATCTCCGGCAACTTCCTCGGCCACACCCGCAACGCGGTGAAGGCCTTCCAGAAGCAGAACGCCCTGAACGCGGACGGCGTCGTCGGCGAGGGCACCTGGAACGCGATCTTCAACGACCCGGACGTGGTGCGCCCCGGCGAGCCGGCCAAGGTTCCCCTGATGTCGGACGCCCTGCCCTACCACCTGGTGGTGGATGTGACGAACCAGATCGTGACCGTGTTCGTCCGCAACGAAAACGGCGAGTACACCATTCCGATCAAGGACATGATGTGCTCCTCCGGCACGCGGAACAACCCTTCGCCCATCGGCGACTGGGTGCTGAACGGCCGGCACACGACCTGGTGCTACTTCCCGACCTGGGGCGACTATGCCCGCTACTGGACGCAGATCACCCCGTCGGTGGCCTTCCACTCCGTGCTGTACAATTCCGTGGACGTGATGGACCTGCGCACCAAGAGCTACCGCATGCTGGGCAGCCGCGCCTCCCACGGCTGCGTGCGCCTGCAGGTGGCCGACGCGAAGTGGATCTACGACTATGTGGACAAGGGCACCGTGGTGACCATCACGGCCAGCCTGGACAGCGATCCGGAGAAGAAGGCCTCCCAGATCAAGCCGGCGCTGAACACGAAGAACATGCTCCCCGTTGCGACGCCCAAGCCCACCCAGGAGCCGGTCTATGTCAGCGGGGCGGAGCCGCCGCTGCCGCTGCAGAAGCTGTCCGTGAACAGCTCCGGCAAGGCGGTGTGGTGGCTGCAGAACAAGCTGGCTGAGCTGGGCTATTACACCGGCCGGATCACCGGCACCTACCTGGACGGCACGAAGAACGCGGTGAAGGCCTTCCAGAAGGCGCATGGTCTGAACGCCAGCGGCACCGCGGACGTGCGCACGCTGGAGGTGCTCTACGCCGGCGACATGCAGATGGCCACGCCCGCGCCGACCGCGGCTCCCATCGCGACGCCCGCGCCGACGCCTGCCGCCGAGGACATTCCGACGGCAGCCCCGGAGAGCGAGGCCACGCGCAGGCCGTCCCTGATCGGTCCGTGAGGGATGCGGCACATCCCCGACAGCAGGGGGAAACGATGATGAAAAAACACACGCTGCGCCGCTGCCTGCTGCTGCTGCTGCCCTTTGCGGCGGCGGCGGCGGTGCTGTGGCTGTGCTTCGGGGAAGCCCTGAGCGATATGATTGACGTGGCGGTCAAGCTGGTGGTGCGGCCATGACGGATGCGAAGAAGGCGAAAAGGGGCTGGCTGCAGGCGGCGGCGGTGCTGCTGAGCCTGCTGGTGATGCTGCTCTGGACCGTGCTGAACGGCGCGCTGGCCCTGCGCTGGCTGACCGGAGACAGCGGCCTGGGGGCCCGGGCGCAGGCGGAGGTTCTGCCGCTGCAGCTGGCGCGGGTGCACCGGGCCGTGGATGCCGCGTCGGCGGAGTACGGCTTCTCCGCGGAGGCGGTGAAGGCGGTGCTGAACCGGGAGAAGATCGCGGCGGACGCGGCTGCCGCCTCGGCCTGGTGGCGGGGGCTGTTCCAGGGCGAGACGGAGCAGATCTGGTTTTCCACCGCGGACGCGGAGGCCGTGATCCTGGAGGACGAGGCCTACTGCGCGCGGGTGTCGGTCTATGAGCAGCGGATGCTGGCCCGCGACGTGATCGGGCCGGCCATCGAGCGGGAGCTGTCCGCGGCGGTGATGCCGCTGCGCATGGACGCGGCCGGCGCTGTCGTGCGCGAGGCGGGCAAGCGCTTCGACCTGTCGCGGCTGCCGGGCCTGCTGACCCGCTTCGGCCTTGTGCTGCCGGCGGCGGCGATGGTGATCTGCCTGGCGCTGCTGCTCCTTTGGGGGCGGGGCGAGCGGGGCGAGGGCCTGCGGCTGGCCGGCTGCGCGATGATCTCCGCCGGCGGGCAGCTGCTGCTGGCGCTGGGTCTCGTCGCGCTGCTGAATCTGCCCGGACGCGCGGCAGTGATGTCGGAGATCTGCGCCGCCCAGCTGTCGGCGGCGCTGCGGCTGCTGCTGGTGCGGGCGCTGGCCATGAATCTGGTGATGGTGCTCCCGGGCGCCGGCTTGCTGCTGGCGGCCCGGCGGCGGGCGGAGGCGAAAGCATGAGCGGGCAGCGGGATCATGGCGCGGGCCTGGTGCTGGGGCTGCTCCGGCGGCGGCAGGGCAGGCCGCAGCACCGGCAGGTGAACGCCTGCACGGTGACGGATGCCCGCGGCGCGCTGAAGCAGCCTTTTCGCTTTGCTGTGCTGGCGGATCTGCACGACGAGCGCTTCGACGACATTCTCCCGCAGATTCAGGGCGTGGACGCCGTGCTGGTGCCCGGGGACGTGCTGAACCGCTACCGCCGCGGCATGGTCTATGCCGAGGGCTTCCTGCAGGCGCTGCCGGAGATCGCGCCGACCTTCCTGTCCGTCGGGAACCACGACTGGAAGAGCGAGGACGGCCCGGCCTTCCGCAGGCTGGTGAGCCGCAGCCGCGTGAAGCTGCTGGACGACGGCGTGACAGTCTTCCGGCGGGATGTGGTGCTGGGCGGGCTTTCCTCCCGGGCGGAGGGCGCGAACCCGAAGGCCGCCCGCACGCTGGCGGGCATGAAGGGCTGGCGGCTGCTGATGTGCCATCACCCGGAGTATTATTTTGACGCCGTGCGGGGGCTGCCGATCGACCTGACGATCGCCGGCCACGCCCACGGCGGCCAGGTGCGGCTCCTCTCCCGCGGGCTGTACGCGCCGGGGCAGGGGCTCCTGCCCAGGTGGACCGCCGGCTTCTACGACGACGGGCGGCTGCTGGTCTCCCGGGGGCTGACCAACACGGTGCTGGTGCCGCGCCTGGGCAATCCCTGCGAGATCCTCATCGTGACCGCCCAGCCGAAGGCCTGAGGGCGCGCGCTTTACAAACCGCCCGGGCTGTGCTATCATCAGGATGTTCACGATTTCTGATGTAAGGAGGCCATCCGGGATGCTGGAGAAACTGGGGCGGAACCTGCCGTGCTGGTGCGGCAGCGGCAGGAAGTACAAGAATTGCCACGCGGCGTTTGACGAGCGCTTGCAGACCGCCCGCGACGCGGGACACATTGTCCCGAAGCACAAGATGATCAAGAACCCGCAGCAGATTGCAAAGATCAAGGCCAGCTGCGTTGTCAACATTGCCGTGCTGGACGCGGTGGCGGCGGCGATCGGACCGGGCATGCCCACCTCCGAGATCGACCGCATCGTCTATGAGACCACGACCCGCATGGGCGGCATCCCGGCCCCGCTGAACTACGAGGGCTACCCCTACAGCGTGTGCACCTCGGTCAACGAGCAGGTCTGCCACGGCTTCCCCTCCGATCAGGTGATCCTGCGGGAGGGCGACATCGTCAATGTGGACTGCTCCACGATCCTGGACGGCTACTTCTCCGATTCCTCCCGGATGTTCTGCATCGGCGAGGTCAGCCCGGAGAAGAAAAAGCTGGTGCAGGTCACCCACGAGTGCGTGCAGCTGGGCCTGGAGCAGGTGCGGCCCTGGGGCTTCCTGGGCGACATGGGCCAGGCGATCGACGACCACGCGCGGGCGAACGGCTACAGCGTGGTGCGCAACATCGGCGGCCACGGCTGCGGCCTGGAATTCCACGAGGATCCCTTCGTGTCCTACGTGACCCGCCGCGGGGAGGACATGATGATGGCGCCGGGGATGATCTTCACGATTGAGCCCATGGTCAACATGGGCACCTGGGAGCACGTCACCGACCCGCGCAACGGCTGGGAGGTTTCCACGAAGGACGGCCTGCCCTCCGCGCAGGAGGAGATCATGGTGCTGGTGACCGAGGACGGCCACGAGGTGCTCTCCTGGTGAGCGGACGGAGCAAAGCATAAAGGAGAACGGAATGAGCGAATCAACAGGCGGCCGCCGCCGGCGCAGCCAGCAGTGGCAGGAGACGCCGGTGCCGCAGATGCGCCCGGAGCCGCCGGAACCCCGGCCCGAGGTGCCGCATACGCGCCCGGAGGCCCCCCGCGAGAAAGGCGCCCCGGCGGGCAGCGGTGTGGACGAGAGCCTGCCGAAGGCACGGCGAAAGTATTCCGCCCTGCCGATTTTTGTGGTGCTGGCGGCGGTGCTTTTGTTCATCGTGCTGATTTCGCCGAAGAGCCCCAGCACGCAGGCCCTCTACACGATCGGCAGCGAGAGCGGCCTGACCGGCGAGGCCGCGCAGGACACCGGCATCTACGGCGCGCTGCGCATCAGCGAGATCATGCCGTCGAACCATACCGCCGTGCCGGATGAGTACGGCAATTTCCCCGACTGGGTGGAGGTGTGGAACAGCGGCGAGCAGCCGATCCCGATGGCGGGCGTGGGCCTGAGCGACCGGGGCGATTCCATCCGCTTCCTGTTCCCGGAGATGACCCTGCAGCCCGGGGAGCGCACGGTGGTCTTCTGCGACAATACGAACCAGGCCGCCGCGGGCCGGCCGCTGCACGCGAAGTTCAAGCTCTCCTCCGTGGGCGAGACGGTCTATCTCTATTCGCCCAATGCCTACCTGGTGGACGCGGTGACCTACCACATCCTGGGCAGTGACACCTCCTGGGCCCTGCTGGACAGCGGGTGGATGGAGGTGGCCTTCTACAGCCCCGGCTATGAGAACACCTTCGAGGGCAACGACGCCTACCGCGCGGACAGCATGGTCACCGACGGCGCGCTGCTGATCAACGAGGTCATGGCGGACGCCCGCTCCGGCCGGATGGACGAGGACGGCGAGTTCAGCGACTGGGTGGAACTCTACAACACCACCGACCACGCCGTGTCCCTGGACAACTATGCCCTGTCGGACAAGGAGAATCAGCCGCTCAAGTGGCGCTTCCCGGAGGGGGCCGCCATCGCGCCGCACGGGTATTACCTGGTGTTCTGCTCCGGCAAGGACCGCAACGGCGATCCGGCCGCCGTGCCGCACAGCAGCTTCCGCATTTCCGCCGAGAGCGACACGATCGTGCTGGCGGACAGCCGGGGCCGCATCGTGGACCGCGTGCTGATCGACAACCTCCCCGAGGACGCCTCCTGGGCGCGGGACGCCAACGGCACCTTCAGCGTGCACGAGCTGGCGACGCCCGGCCGCTCCAACAGCGACAAGGACGGGGCGGACATGGATCTGCGCCGGAACAACATCCTGGGCGTGTACATCACGGAAGTGATGGCGAGCAACGACGCCACGGCCATCGGCGACAACAAGGATTTTGCGGACTGGATCGAGATCTACAACGCCTCCACGGACATCGTGGATCTTTCCGGCTGCGGCCTGTCGGACAACATCGGCAGGCCGCGCCGCTGGCAGTTCCCGCAGGGGACGATCATCCAGCCCGGCGAATACAAGGTCATCCTCTGCGACCGGAAGCCGGAGAAGTCCACCGCGTCGCTGCTGCACACGAATTTCAAGATCAAGCGGGCGGGCGGCGAGACGGTCTGCCTCTCCGATCCGCAGGGCCGGGTGATGGACAAAATCGTGCTGCCCGCCATTCCGACCGACGTCTCCTACGGCCGGGGCACCGGCACAGTTGGCTTTTTTTATTATGACACCGCGACGCCCAGGGCGGCGAACGCGGCTGACGGCTTCCGGGGCTACGCCGAGAAGCCTGCCTTCACCACGCCGGGCGGCCTGTGCCAGGGCATGGTGACCACGGCGATCACGATTCCGGCAGGCTGCACCGTGTACTACACGACGGACGGCTCCATCCCGACCCGGGACGCCACGGTCTACCACGGGGAAACCTTTGAGCTGAAATACAACGTGGTGCTGCGGGCCCGCGCCTACTCGGACACGGATCTGCGCCCCAGCGAGATCGCCACGGTGACCTACCTCATCAACACCTACCACACCCTGCCGGTGGTCTCCCTGGTCTGCGACCCGGACGTGCTGTGGAACCCGACCAGCGGCATGCTCGTCACCGGCGAGAACGTGGTCAAGGAGCCGGGCAAGCTGCCCTTCAAGAACACGATCTACCGCGAGTTCGGCAAGCTGCCGCAGGAAGGCCATCTCGAATACTACCTGCAGGACGGCACGAAGGTGCTGGATCAGGGCGTGGAATTCTCCCTGATGGGCGATTACTCTCTGGACATGCCGCAGAAGAGCTTCAAGCTGCGGGCGAAGGCGCTCTACGGGGCGAAGACCTTCGCCGCGCCCCTGTTCGACGACCGGCCCTACACGGAGTACAAGTCCCTGGTGCTGCGCAACAGCGGCAACGACTGCATGTTCACCCGCCTGCTGGACGGGTTCCAGTCCCGCCTGCTGGACGCCTACGGCACGCAGGTGATCCACCAGGCCTGGAAGCCGGTGGCCGTCTACCTGAACGGCGCCTACTGGGGCCACATGAACCTGCGCGAGCGCGTCGACCGCTTCTTCGTGGCCCAGCACGAGGGCCTGCCGCTGGAGGAGGCCGCCGAGATGACGATCCTCGAGGCCAACGGCGCGTTGAAGTACGGCAGCGACGCGGTCCGCAAGGAATACAAGAGCATGATCGCGAAGATCAAGGCCGGCGATCCCGCGAAGAATCCGGCGGATCTGCAGTACATCCTGGACAACGTGGACGTGGACAACTACTTCGAATACATCGCGCTGGAGATGTTCGTGGGCAACTCGGACATCGGCAACACCCGCTTCTACCGCCTGAACAAGCCCGGCAGCAAGTGGAAGTGGATCTGGTACGACTCGGACTACGGCCTGTTCCGCGCCGGCTTCAACAGCCCCTGGAGCTACACCAAGGCCAAGGGCATGGGCGACAAGAACATCGACAACACGATCCTGCTGAAGCTGCTGACCGTGCCGGAATACAAGGCGAAGTTCCTGACGAAGCTGGGCGACGTCTTCCAGACCTTCACCACGGACTACATGCTGGACGTGCTGAACCCACTGGTGGAGCTGATCACGCCGGAGATGACGCAGCACTGGGCGCGCTGGGGCGAGGAGAACGACACCTACGTCATCAGCGAGGTGCCGACCACCGTGGACGGCGCGTACCGCTACTGGCAGAAGCGCGTGGAGCGCCTGCGCAACACGATCCGGCTGCGGCCGAACTACCTGTGGGGCTTCATCCGGGAGGCCTTCAATCTCAGCCAGCAGGAAATGGTGAAGTACTTTGGCGAGCAGCCAGAGCTGCCGCCGGACGCGGTGCCGTAATCGGCGGGAGGGCATCATGACGGAGATCGAAAAGGTTCGCGCCTGGCTGGACACCTTCGGCCTGGGCGGGCGCGTGATGGAGTTCGACGTGTCCAGCGCGACGGTGGCGCTGGCCGCGGAGGCCATCGGCTGCGAGCCGGGCCGCATTGCCAAGACGCTGTCCTTCCTCGTGAACGGGCAGGCCGTCTTCATCGTCGCCGCGGGGGACCGCCGCATCGACAACCCGAAATTCAAGCAGCGCTTCCAGACCAAGGCGAAGATGCTGACCGCGGAGGAGCTGGAGGCCTTCAGCGGGCTGCAGCCCGGCGGCGTGTGCCCCTTCGCCCTGCCGGAGAACGTGACGGTCTGGCTGGACGAGAGCCTGCGCGCCTGGGATCCGCTCTATCCCGCCGCCGGCACCGCCAGCAGCGCCGTCCGCCTGTCCCCGGAGGAGCTGGAGCGCGCCTCACGGGCCGCGGGCTGGGTGGATGTGACAAAGTAAACTCGCGGCCGAATGAATAAGCTTTGCAATTTTTATGCAAATGTGGTATCATCATACAGCGTTTGCATCTGACACGCAGGAGGGATTGCGCCATGCTGTTTTCCACCGCCCACGCCGAGAACCTGTTCACCACGGTCACCAGCGGGAGCTCGATTTCCGACTATTTCCGGCAGCAGTTTGAGCATGTGACGCCGGTCAATGTGCTGATCGCCCTGATCATGGGCCTGCTGGCCGGCATGATCGTTGCCTTCACCTACCGCCGCTGCTACCGCGGCGTGCTCTATTCGCCGTCCTTCGCCATCACGCTGATCATGCTCACGCTGATCACCACGCCGGTGGTCATGTGCATCAAGAGCGACATCTCCCTGTCCATGGGCATGGTGGGCGCGCTGTCCATTGTGCGCTTCCGCACGGCGATCAAGGAGCCGATGGACACGGCCTACATGTTCTGGGCGCTGACGATGGGCATCCTGCTGGGCGCCGGC
>CAMNHF010000013.1 GCA_946538975.1 uncultured Clostridia bacterium
TCTCGGGATGCTCGAAGATGGAGGACACGTTCATGGCGTCGTAGATGATGTTGCTGTCGGCGATAAAGCCCGCCTTCAGGATCTCGGCCATGCCGTCCAGCAGCAGGGGCCGGCCCAGGGTGGTCATCACCGCCGGGTCAAAGAGCACCAGGTTCGGCTGCCAGAAGGCGCCGGCCAGGTTCTTGCCCGCGGGCAGGTTCACTCCGGTCTTGCCTCCCACGGAGGAGTCCACCGCCGCCAGAAGGGTGGTGGGGATCTGGACGAAGTCGATGCCCCTGAGATAGATGGCTGCCGCAAAACCGGTCACATCACCGGTGATGCCGCCGCCCAGGGCCACCAGCAGGTCCGTCCTGGAGAAGCGGTTCTCCGTCAGATGATCCAGCAGCTGCGCCACGGTCTCCATGGTCTTGTGGGCCTCGCCCCCCGGAAAAACGAAGCTGGTGGTTTCGACTCCCGCGCTGCGAAGAGACGTATGCTATGCCTGGCCGGGTCCTCCGTACAGAGCCCCCACGGTCTCATCGGTCACCACGCAGACCCTGCGGCAGCGGAGCATTCCTGCCGTGCCGCGCCGCTGTTCCAGTTCGTTTCGGATCAGCCGGCCGGCTTCAGACAGGACGCCGGCCTTGAGAATGACGTCATATGGTTTCGATGCGTTAACGTGAATTGTTTCCAAAAGAGGTTCCTCTCGTTCCTGCGGAAGCCTGCGATGGTGTTGCCGCAGTTGCCTGCGGCCGTGTTTTCGCAGCTGTCCGCGATGAATTTCAGTTTATTTTATCACAGATGAAAAACCGGCGAAATACGCAGGCCGCATTTCGCCGGAAGATTTCTGATATACCGGACAGGGGTCTGCCCGCCGGGTTCGCCCAGGCGGTCTGCCCTGCCGGAACCTGCTTGTTTGGCCGGTCCGGCGGATCTACCAGAAGAAGTTGTTGAACAGGTCGCTCCAGCTCTCGATGTCCTGCTGTCCGCTGCCGGGGTTCAGGCCGCTCTGCGGCTGATCCTGTCCATTGCCCGGCGCGTTTCCATCTGCTCCGTTCTGTCCGTTCGGAACGCCGTTCTGATTCTGGTTGTTCTGGCCCTGGCCATTCTGATCCTGACCATTCTGACCGCGTGACAGGGGACTTCCTTCAGTCCTTCGCGCCGGCGAGGGCTTCCACTTCCGCTCGCCGTTCAAAGAGGGTACATCCGCCCACATGCTCCTCCATCAAGAGACCGCCCTCCCGGATCCGCTCAAACAATCCGGATTCCATCGCGGCTCTGAGGGAGGCGTCCTTGACGTTGACGTCGGAATAGGGGGAGAAGGGGCAGGGCTCCGCGCCGCCGTGGGAATTGATGTGGAAGAAGCCCCGGCCCGCCGCCACGCAGCCGCCCGAGCGCTTCTCATCCCCCGGGAAGGCGATGAACACCATCTCCGGCACCTGCTCGCGCAGCTCCGCGATCCGCTGCCGCATCACGGCCCACTCCGCGTCGCCGGGCGCCAGGTACCGCGCCTCCTCCGTCACCGGGACGAACTCCACATAGATCACCGCCCGGCAGCCCATCTCCAGCAGGCTGTCGATAAAAGCGCGGCTGTGCACCTCCTGCAGGTTCTCCGTGGTCACGGTCACCGACGCGCCGAAGATCAGCCCGCGCTCCCGAATCTCCCGCATGGCCGCCGTCACGGTCTGATAGACGCCCGCGCCGCGCCGCGCGTCGGTCTCCGCCTCGCCGCCCTCGATGCTGATCACCGGCAGCAGGTTGCGGTTCCGGTCGAACAGCCTCAGGTACTCCTCCCCGATGTAGCAGCCGTTGGTGAAGATCGGGAAGAGGATATTGCGGTGCCGGGCCGCCGCGGTGATCACGTCCCGGCGCAGCAGCGGCTCCCCGCCGGCCAGCAGGATGAAGCTGACGCCCATCTCCTCCGCCTCGCCGAAGATCCGCTCCCACTCCTCCCCGCTCAGCTGGGCCGCCGGCGCCTCGTCGCTGCAGGCGTGATTGCTGCGGGAATAGCAGCCGGCGCAGTGCAGATTGCAGGCCGAGGTGATGCTGGCGATCAGGAAGGCCGGAATGTGCTCGCCCGCCGCCTCCGCGCGCAGCCGCTTTTCCGAGGCAGCCTTCGCCGCGCGGGCGAACTGCGTCATGAACACCGATTCCCGCGGGTTGGTCAGCGTGGCCCGCAAGGCGCTCCTGACCACCTTCGCCACCCCGTTGGACATATAGGTCTGAAAATCGAAAGTCTCCTGCATCCGCCGCTACCTCCTGCGATTCTGTAAGCATTATACAGAACCGCCGTGCCAGTGTCAATATGATTTTCATAGTATTGGGAGAAATCCCGCGGCGGCGGCCTCCGGAGCTGTGGAACGCTTGACAAATCGCGGGCTTTATCCTATTCTGAAGCCAGTCGGCGCCGATGGGATTTTCCCCCTCGCGCGCTTATCACGAAAGGGCCTGGGAAAGGCCCGCGGTACATCCGTCAGGAGCATGAGTCATGACAGAAGCATGGGCAGCATTTGAAGCGCGTCTGGCCGCGATGGCGGAGGACGAGACCGTCTGCGGAAGGCGGATTGTGCCGGGTGAGGGCTGCCGGCTGCAGCCGCCGGTCTGCCTGATCGGCGAGGCCCCCGGCGGGCAGGAGGAGGCGCAGGGCCGGCCCTTTGTGGGCAAGGCGGGGCAGAATCTGAACGAGTTTCTCGACGCGGTCGGGCTGCGGCGGGAGGACATCTGGATCACGAACGTGGTGAAGGTGCGCCCCAGCCGCGTCAGCCCCAAGGGCACCATCTCCAACCGTCCGCCGAACCGCATGGAGCTGAAGCTCTTCCTGCCCCTGCTGCACGAAGAGCTGGCGCTGGTGCGGCCCCGGCTGGCGGTGACCCTGGGCAACACCGCCCTGCAGGCCCTGCTGGGGCCGGAAGCCCTGATCGGCGCGTGCCACGGCCGCCTGACCCGCTGCAGCCTGCTGGACGGGCCGGAGCTGCCGCTCTTCCCCCTCTATCACCCGGCTTCCATTATCTACAATCCCGCGCTGAAGGCCGTCTACGCCGCCGATCTCGGGCTGCTGCGGGAGGCGCTGGACCGGCTGGAGAAGGTATAAAGGGTGCGTTAGATTGACAGATTTCTGGGGGGAAGGAAACCCTTTTCGGGGCCGAAAAGGGCTTTCCTTCCCCCCAGACCCCCTATTCTTCCGAAAAGGCCTTTCTTTGGGGAGAGTAGAGATTCATTTATGGGACGCAGACGCCTGGGGCACGCGGCATTAGGATGCAGAAACGCATTTCTGCTTGTCTTTCACACGCAAATCTGTTATGATGCATCTTGCGGTGAAAGAAACAAAACCTGTGCAAAACGGAGGAAACATGCAGGAAAGAATCATGCTGAAAAACGGCGTCCGCCTCGTCTGCGAGCAGATGCCCTCGGTGCGGACGGTCTGCGTGGGCGTGTGGATGCACGTCGGCGCGATGATGGAGACGCCGGCGGAATACGGCCTCAGCCATCTGATGGAGCACATGGCCTTCAAGGGCACGGCCCGGCGCACCAGCCAGCAGCTGGCCCGGGAGATGGACGCGATGGGCGGGCAGATCAACGCCTTCACCTCCTTTGACGCCACTTGCTTCTATGGCCGGGTGATCGACGAGGATCTGGAGAAGATTCTGGACATGCTCTCGGACATCACCCTGCGGCCCGCCATCCTGGCCGAGGAGCTGGACAAGGAGCGGGGCGTGGTGCTGGAGGAGATCACCGCCGAGGAGGACGACCCGGAGAGCAAGGTGGGCGACATCCTGCACAACCGGATCTACGCCGGCACGCCCATGGGCCACAGCATCCTGGGCACGGCTGAGCAGGTCTCCGCCTACACGAGGGACGACCTGCTGCGCTACCACGCCGCCCACTACGGCCCGCGCAGCTGCGTGCTCTCCGTCAGCGGACACTTTGACCGGGAGCGGCTGATCGAGCTGGCGGAGAAGACCTTCGGCGACTGGCCCCACGACAATCCCCCGGCCGCGGTCGAATCCTTCACGATGGCCGACGGCTGCCGCGTCTGGGCCGAGAAGGACATCGAGCAGCTCCAGCTGGAGATGTGCTGGCCGGTTTTCCCCCAGGGCGATCGGCGCAATTACGCCGTCCGCGTGATGAACAATGTCTTCGGCGGCTCGCTGTCCTCGCGGCTGTGGCAGCAGATTCGGGAGAAGCTGGGCATGGCCTACACCATCGCCAGCGCCGCCAGTGTCTATGAGCGCTGCGGCGCCCTGCGGGTCTACGCCGGCGTGTCGCCGAAGAACGGCAGCCGCGTCATCGATGAGATTCTCCGCCTGTCGGAGGAGCTGCGCACCGGCGGCGTCACCCGGCAGGAGTTCGACGAGACCCGCCATTCCATGCGCGTCAACTTCCTGATGAGCCTGGAATCCTCCTCCGCCCGCATGATGTCCATGGGCGCCAACGAGACGGCCCTGGGCCAGCTGATCTCCCCCGAGGAGCGGCTGCGGCGGATGGACGCGGTCACCTTCGACGAGGTGAACCGCATGGCCGCCGAAATCTTCGCCCACGCGCCGTCCGTCAGCGCGGTGGGCCGGGGCGTCAGCTTCGATGACAGCGGCGCGCTGCGCATCCGCCAGGACGCCTGATCCGTACGTAATCCGCATTGGTTCAAAGGAGGCATGACCGTGGAACCATTGATCGCCAAGTGGCACCGGGAGCTGGAGCTGTTCAGCATGATCAAGCCCCTGCTGATCCTCGAGGGCAGCGTGCTGGACAAGTACCGCTACCCCAGCGAGGGCTCGCTGCGGGAGGATGAGCTGACCTCCCTCTCGCGCTACCTGATGGCCTATTTCCAGGACAACGGCTGGGAGGACATCGTCTTCTACTCCAACCTGATGGGCTTCATGAACCCCTACAATCCCGACATGCTGGCAGACTGGGCGGCCATCGCCGGCGCGCGGGCCAGGGACGGCGTCATCCCCGCCGAGTTCAAGGGCAACACGGCCGACACCGCCCCCAACACGATCCAGCGCGCCATGCTGCAGAACAAGCGCTCCACCGTCACCATCATGGAGCTGGCCAGCCACTACATCACCACGCCAGACCGCATGGATCAGCAGGACGTGAACAGCTTCAACCTGCTCCAGCAGGCCGCCCTGTCCGCCGGCATCGTGCGCACGCCCCAGGGCAAGCGGCAGAATCTGCTGGTGCTGCTGGTGAACAAGGTCAACGATCTCCCCGCCTGGTTCTATCTGGACAACCCGGTCTGCAAGATCATCACGCTGGAGGCCCCGGACCGCGAGGAGCGCAAGCGGCTGATCGTGAACGCCTTCGCCAGCTTCTTCGACAGCACCGTCTACCGGCAGGACTGGCCCTACTACGCCGCCCATCCCCAGGAGCTGACGAAGCTGCAGGAGAAGTTCCTCGGCCTGACCGAGGGCCTGACCTTCACCGAGATGGACGAGATGCGCCGCCTGTGCCGCCGGGAGCGCACCCGCATCCGCGACCTGGCCACCATCGTCGATCTGTACAAATACGGCATCAAGGAGAACCCCTGGACCTCCCTGTCCATGGAGAGTCTGAAGCACGCCAAGCAGGATTTTGAGGCGCGCATCAAGGGTCAGGATTCCGCGCTGGAGCGCACGCTGGACGTGATCAAGCGCGCCGTCACCGGCATGAACGGCCTGTCCTCCTCCTCCACCGCCAAGCCCAAGGGCGTGCTGTTCTACGCCGGCCCCACCGGCGTGGGCAAGACCGAGACCGCCAAGGCCCTGGCCGAGAAGCTCTTCGGCGACGAATCCCTGTGCATCCGCTTCGACATGTCGGAATACGGCCAGAGCCATTCCGACCAGAAGCTGATGGGCGCGCCTCCCGGATACGTCGGCTACGAGGCCGGCGGCCAGCTGACCAACGCGGTGCGGAAGAACCCCTTCTGCATCCTCCTCTTCGACGAGATCGAGAAGGCCCACGCCACCATCATGGACAAGTTCCTCCAGATTCTGGAGGACGGCCGCATGACCGACGGCCAGGGCAACACGGTCTATTTCTCCGAGACCATCATCATCTTCACCAGCAACCTGGGCATCTATGTCAAGGACGCCCTGGGCCGCCGCGAGCCCAACGTCACGATGGACATGCCCTATGAAGAGGTGGAGAAGCGCATCCGCGCCGGCATCGAGGACTTCTTCAAGCTGGAGCTGGGCCGTCCGGAGCTGCTCAACCGCATCGGTGAGAACATCGTCGTGTTCGACTACATCCGCCGCGAGGCCGGCGAGGCCATCCTCTCCGCGCAGGTCAAGAAGATTGTCCGCCGCCTGGAGGAGCAGAAGCAGATTCGCCTGCACATCACCGACACCGCCTACGCGGGCCTGCTGGACGCCGCCTGCGCGGATCTGTCCAACGGCGGCCGCGGCATCGGCAATCAGGTGGAGGCCCTGCTGATCAACCCGCTGTCCCGCTGGCTGTTCGACAATGAGGTGCTGGAGAACGCGGACGTAACCATCGAGGCCTTCCTGACCGCGCAGAAGCCGGCGCAGATCATCGCCCACACCGGCCTGCCCGAGGAAAAAAAGCCCGAGGAAGCCGAACCCGCTCAGGAGAAAAAGGAGGGGGAAGACGCATGACCAACGATGAGATTCGTCCCGAGGACGGGCAGGAGACGCCCGATCATTCCACCAACATGCTCAACGGTCTCTTTGGCATCGTGAACGATCTCTGGGGCGAAAGCCAGACCGACGAGGAGGACCTGACCCCGCCTGCCGCCGTCCCCGCGTCTGCTCCGGCAGCAAAGCCGGCCGAGGCGAAAAAACCCCAGGAAGCCGAAAAGCCCGCCGAGGAAGAAGGCCCCAGGGCGCCCTCCTTCGCGGAATTCTGCCGCGGCGCCGACGAGACCGTCGAGTGGACGGAGGTGCTCACCGGCGAGCGGGATCCCTACTTCCCGCCGGAGCTGCAGCTCTTCTTCGCGGAGAAGGCGGAGCAGGTGCTCTCCGGCAATCTCAAGGCCTACGCGGATGTGCTCAACCGCGTGCAGCCCCTTGCGGATCTGCAGCCCTACACGCAGACCTGCCGCATCATCATCCACACGCCGGACCGCATCACCGTCCGCTTCACGCCGGTGCAGGACGTCGACCGCTTCACGCCGGAGATTCGCCGCGGCTATCTGGCCGGGGTCTCCCTGCGCTGCGCCCGGGACATCTTCGCCCTGCTGCCGGTGGAGCAAGTCACGATCGCCGGGGAGAAGGACGGCAAGACCCTCGTGAACGTCACCTTCCCCCGCGACGCCCTGCACAAGGTGCACTTCACCTACTCCGATCCCGTCCGCCTGGTCACCGCCAGCGGCGGCGTCATCGCGGAATGACCATGCACAAGCCCGTTGTATTCTTTGATTGGGACGGCACCCTGGCCGACAGCATGGAGCTGTGCGTCCGCGAGATCCAGACAGCCCTCCGGGAGATGGGCCACAGCCCGATCCCGGAGGCTGTGATCCGCCGGTGCAACGGCCCCACCTACGCGCAGTCCGTCGGAATTCTCGGCCTCACGCCGGAGGAGGGGCCGCTTTTTCTGCGCCTGCGCGTCGAGGCAGAGCTGCGCCTCGTGCCCACCGTGCAGAAGCTCTTCCCCGGCGTGCCCGAAATGCTGCGCGACCTGCGGCAGGACTATGATCTGGCCATCGTCAGCAACGGCCTGCCGGAGTACCTCGCGCTGTCCCTGCGCCTGACCGGCCTGGCGGACTGCTTTGTGCGCGCCCAGGCCCAGATTCCGGGCAAGACCAAGCCGGAAGCACTGCGCGGTCTGCTCGCGGAGCTGCAGCCGCCCCGGGCCGTCATGATCGGCGACGTGGAGGCCGGCGTGCAGAACCAGCTGCCGGTCATCGCCGCCTGCTACGGCTACGGCAGCGCGCCGGAATGGAAGGACGCCGCCGCCCTCGCCGGCAGCGCGGCCGAGGTTCCCGCCCTCGTCCGCAGGCTCACAAACGGTGGATAACGCGGTGGATTCCGTTTTTTTCCTGCCCGCGGAAGCCCCGCAGGCGCCGGATTCAGCGGTTATCCACAGTTTCATGTCCACAATCTGTGGATAATGTGGATAACTCCCCCTGCGGCGGGGAAATTCTACTATTATATAGGGCGCCATGCCGTCCCGGGCTGAAAAATTTCCCGTATAAATTCCGGGCAGCCCGGCAGGAATGCGGCAGGCCGTGAAGAATTAGAACAATGAGGAATCCCGCCTTTCTGTGGATTTCTTCCGGAAGTTTGCCACAGCTCTTCCACAGGGCTGCGGGCCGCAAAAGCCGGCAGGCACGGGATTTGCGGACTTGTCCACATCTTCCACAGGCCCTACTACTGCTGCTATAGACTGAATAAGATAAAGATACCCCAGCGATTCGGAGGAATTTTCATGAAATTCTGCTGCGATGTGTCAGCCCTGGTCGAAGGGCTGAATGTGGTCACCAGGGCTCTGGCGGTGCGTCCGGCCAAGGAGATCATGGAATATGTGCTGCTGGATGCCTCAGACCGGGACGAGGGCCTGGTGCTCACCTGTTCCGACGGGAATTTCACCATACAGACTTCCATTGACGCGAACATCACAGAGGAGGGCAAGGCTGCGCTGAAGGGCCGCCTGCTGTCCGAGGTCGTGCGGAAGCTGCCCCTGGGCGAGGTCACCATGAACGTGGGCAGCAACTCCATCGCGCAGATCAGCTGCCTGTCCTCCAAGACCCGCCTGCTGGGCAAGGACGCGGCGGAGTATCCGGAGATGGAGTCGGGCTATACGCCGGACTGCGTGATTACGGTTGAAGAGAGCAGCCTGAAGAGCATGATTAACCACGTGGTCTTCTCCATTGCCAGCGATGAGAGCCGCCCGATCCTGACCGGCGCCCTGCTGGAAGTGAACGAGACCGAGGCGAAGATGGTCGCCCTGGACGGCTTCCGCCTGGCCATGCACAAGATCCGCATGAAGGTGAAGCCCCGGGCCAATGTGGAATCCATCCGCGTCACCATTCCGGGACGGGCCCTGCGCGAGATCCGGGGCATCCTGTCCGACGAAGACAAAGAATGCGAGCTGCACCTGACCGGCGGCCAGCTGCGCGTCATCACCGGCAGAACCGTGATCTCCACGGTGCTGCTGGGCGGCCAGTTTGTGGACTATATGCGCATCATCCCCCAGCAGTTCAAGACCGAAGTGCTGGTCAACCGCAACAACCTGCTCCAGGCCATCGAGCGCACCAGCCTGATGGCGAGAGAGGGCAAGAACAACCTGATCCATATGCGCTTCAGCGACGGTCTGGTGGTCATCACCTCCAACGCGGAGATCGGCGAGGCGCACGAAGAGTTTGAAATCAATCTGATCGGCGATCCGGTGGAGATCGCGTTCAATTCCAAATATATCGGCGACGTGGTGCACAATGTGGAGGACGAGAAGCTGCGCATGTGCATGAGCGGCAGCATCTATCCCTGCGTGGTCAAGCCGGAGAACGGCGACGACTACACCTACCTGATCCTGCCGGTGCGCGTCTGAGCCAAAAAAACATCACAACGGGCGAAAGCCCGTTTTTTTCGTCGTGGTGAGTGGATGGCGGCGCTTGACAATGAAAAACCAAATGTGTAAAATAAGGCCATCAAATCAAAGGAGGGATTTATCATGGCACTGACCCCCTGCACAGAATGCGGCGGCATGATCGCGCACGACGCGGAATTCTGCCCCCACTGCGGACATCCGACCGGGAAAAGGCCGGCGGCGAGGAAGTATACGCTGACCAAAGGCAGACCGGGTGAGAATGCATTGGGAAACTGGCTCCATACCATGGCGATCATTGTTGCGGTTGTCGGAGCGATTGCTGCGATTGCAGGATCTTTTCAACAGCAGATCGTATCGACCAGATACGGCTATGAAACACAGAATGTTTTTTCCTGGACCATGTTCTTTTCAACGATTGCAAGCACCGTGGAGAGCACCTTTTTGCTGTGGTGCATGGGCACTGTGGTGAACCTGATTCAGGGAACCTATGATATGGTCAGCGGGATTGGACTGAAGGAAGAAGGAGCCAGCAATTCCAGGCCATCATCTTCTTCTCTGAGTCGGTCCGCTTCATCGTCCAGAACAAGCAGCACATTATCAAAAGACGGCAGAATACTTGAACCTTTGTCTTCACCCGATTCATCTCACAAAGAGCCAATGCTTCCTGACAATCCTTCGTGGAGCGTATCTGATCGCTATGGATTTGTGGTCTGTCCGGGCTGTGGAAAAGAATCCTCCATTGATTACCTGCGTGCTAGGAAGCATTGTCCCAGTTGCAACTGCAAATACTGACGATCTTCATCCATCAGGCCTTGAGTGCTGATCAGCACTCAAGGCTTTTTCCAAAGAGATCGTTCCCCATAGCAAGCGAAGCATAATGCGACCGTCTTCCCCACAAAACCCCTTTCCCCCAAAATGGCCTTTTCGGAAGAATAGGGGGTTTGGGGGGAAGGGAAGCTCTTTTCCTCCAGGAAAAGAGTTCCCTTCCCCCCAGAGTTTTCGCTCAGGAATCCTCCCCCGGAATCCTCCACAACTCTGTACTAAAAATGTTTTGATCCTGCAATCGCGTTGACACCCGCAAGGGGCTTTGCTATAATGGCAATGGTTTCACTGCCGGATGAAAGGATGCGGAAAATGCGTCACGCGATGGGAATGCTGCTTCGACTGCGGGCCGTGGAAGTACGACTTATGTTTTCCGCGGACCGGTTTGCGCACGCCCTTTTCCAGTGACAGCCGCATACTACGGCTGGGGAACCGGAATCAAACGCTGCACATACGAGGTCTGCGGAGCATACTGCCGCAGACTTTTTATGACCGCGGGGAACCCGCAGGGGGAGTAGAGAAAACATGGAAATGACCGGTGCGAAAATCCTTCTGGAGTGCCTCCGGGAACAGGGTGTCGACACGATCTTCGGCTACCCGGGCGGCACCATTCTGAATGTGTACGACGAGCTGTGCAATTACAGCGGCGAGATTCAGCACATTCTGACCTCCCATGAGCAGGGGGCCTGCCACGCGGCGGACGGCTACGCCCGCGCCACTGGCAAGGTGGGCGTGTGCTTCGCCACCTCCGGGCCCGGCGCGACAAACCTGGTCACGGGCATCGCCACCGCCTACCTGGACTCCTCGCCCATCGTCTGCATCACGTGCAACGTCAGCGTGGGGCTGATCGGCAAGGACTCCTTCCAGGAGGTGGACATCACCGGCGTCACCATGCCGATCACGAAATGCAACTACCTGGTGCGGCGGGTGGAAAACCTGGCGGACACGGTGCGCGAGGCCTTCGCCATCGCCCGCAGCGGCAGGCCCGGGCCGGTGCTGATCGATATTGCGAAGAACGTCACGGCCGAGCGGACGGAGTTCAGCCGCCTGGACCGCCATGACCACACCGCCGAGGGCCGCCTGGGCGCGCTGATGCGCCGCTGGGACTTCAAGCCGCCGGAACCCGACATGGACGACATCCGCACCCTGGCGGACATGATCGCCGCTTCGCAAAAGCCCATGGTCATCTGCGGCGGCGGCGTGGTGCGCAGCCGGGCGGACAAGATTTTCACCGAGTTCGTGCACAAGCTGGATGCCCCCTGCGCGGTGACGCTGATGGGTGCCGGCGGCCTGCGCGGGCTGGACTCGCTGAACACCGGCATGATCGGCATGCACGGCTCCCAGGCCTCCAACATCGCGGTGGACAACTGCGATTTGCTCATCGCCATCGGCTGCCGCTTCTCCGACCGTGTCGCGCTGAAGCCGGACACCTTCGCCCAGCACGCGAAGATCGTGCAGATCGACATTGACCGCGCGGAAATCAACAAGAACGTGGAGACGGATCACCACATTGTCGGCGACGCCCGCCGCGTGCTGGAGCTGCTGATGCCGCTGATCGACGAGCAGCACCACGACGCGTGGAAGGAGGAGGTCTTCTCCCATCCGACGGAGACCTTCTACGACGAGCGGCCCGGCTGCCTGACTCCTGGCCAGGTGCTCAGCGCCATCGCGCGGCAGTGCCCCCAGGACACCATCGTCGCCACCGACGTCGGCCAGCACCAGATGTGGGCGATCCAGCACTTCCACTTCGACTATCCGGGCCAGCTGATCACCTCCGGCGGCTTCGGCACCATGGGCTTCGGCCTGGGTGCGGCCATCGGCGCGCAGGTGGGCCGGCCGGGCAAGCGCGTGGTGCACATCACCGGTGACGGCTCCTTCCGCATGAACTGCAACGAGCTGGCGACGGAGCAGTTCTACGGCCTGCCGATCATCACGGTGATCTTCGACAACGGCACCCTCGGTATGGTGCGGCAGTGGCAGACGCTGATCTATCAGCAGCACTACAGCCAGACCACCCTGGACCGCGGCCCCAACTTTGTGAAGCTGGCGGAGGCCTACGGGCTGAACGGCTTCCACGTCAGCACGGTGGAGGAGTTCACCGCGGCTCTGGCCAAAGCCCTGGAGAGCCCCTGCGGCAGCGTGATCGACTGCGCCATCGACATGGACGAGATGGTGCGGCCCATGGTCGGCGGCGGCAGCCACATCACCGACTTCATGATTAACTGACGGGAGGTGCGGAACAACATGCAGCAGAGGAATACGCTCGCTGTGCTGGTGGACAATGAGTCCGGCGTGCTCTCCCGCGTCGCCCGGCTGTTCTCCGGCAAAGGCTACAACATTGAATCCCTGGCCGTGGGCACCACCGATGACCCGGCCATCTCCCGCATCACCATCGAGGTGATGGCGGACGAAAAGCAGCTGCGGCTGCTGTGCAATCAGCTGCGCAAGCTGATCTGCGTCCACTCGGTGAAGGCCCTGCGGCCGGAGCACGCCATCCGCCGCGAGCTGGTGCTGATCAAGGTGCTGGCGGAGGAGAGCGAGAAGCGCAACGAAATCATCCAGATCGCCAACATCTTCCGCGCGTCCATCATCGACGTGTCCAAATCCTCCCTGACCCTTGCCCTCATCGGCGACGAGAGCAAGGCCGAAGCCATCCAAAACCTCCTCACGGAGTTTGGAATCCTTGAGCTGGTGCGCACCGGCATGGTCGCACTGGAGCGGGGACAATACACCATCGACGAGCAGACCAAGGAAAAAGGAGAGTTCGACTATGGCAAGAATGTACTACGCGAAGGACTGTGATCTCTCTGCGCTGGACGGCAAGAAGATCGCCATCATCGGCTACGGCTCCCAGGGCCACGCCCACGCGCTGAACCTGCGGGATTCCGGCTGCGACGTGATCATCGGCCTGCGCAAGGGCGGCAAGAGCTGGCCCGTGGCCGAGAAGGACGGCTTCACCGTGAAGACCGTGGCCGAGTGCGCCCAGGAAGCGGACATCCTGATGATCCTCATCAACGACGAGAATCAGGCTGACATGTACAAAAAGGACATCGCGCCCTACATCCACGAAGGCCAGGCCATCGCCTTCGCCCACGGCTTCAACATCCGCTACAAGCGCATCGTGCCGCCGGCGGGCGTGGATGTGTTCATGGCTGCGCCCAAGGGCCCGGGCCACACCGTGCGCTCCACCTATGTGGCGGGCAAGGGCGTGCCCTGCCTGGTCGCGGTGGAACAGGACGCCTCCGGCAAGTGCCGTGACATCGCCCTGGCCTACATCGCCGGCATCGGCGGCGCCCGCGCGGGCATCATGGAGACCACCATGCACGACGAGACCGAGACCGATCTGTTCGGCGAGCAGTGCGTGCTGTGCGGCGGCGTGGTCGACCTGATGCGCGCCGGCTTCGAGGTGCTGGTGGAGGCCGGCTACGAGCCGGAGAACGCCTACTTCGAGTGCATTCACGAGATGAAGCTGATCGTCGACCTGATCAACCGCGGCGGCATCGCGGCGATGAACTACTCCATCTCCGACACCGCGGAATTCGGCGAGTATGTCTCCGGCCCGCGCGTGCTGCCCTATGAGCAGACCAAGGCGAACATGCGCGCCGTGCTGCGCGACATCCAGGACGGCACCTTCGCGGACCGCTGGATCTCCGAGAACATGACCGGCCGCTGCTTCTTCAACAGCAAGCGCGACCAGCTGGCCAAGCACCCGATGGAGATCGTGGGCCGTCAGCTGCGGGAGCAGATGCTCTGGCGCGAGGCCGCCGGCACCGACGACAAGGCGCTGGACACCGCCAGCACCTGATTTCCGGGAAAACCATGAGCCTGGGGACAGGTTTGCCGCCTGTCCCCGGCTTTGACCCCTGAGGCAGGGCGCACAGCGGAGGGAGACACCATGGCGAGCATAGCGCGGGCGGAAGTGATCGGCGTCCGGACGGCGGAGAACACGATCGGGAGCACGACCTTCACCAGCACGGTCTACTGCGTGCTGGTGGAATACACCACCGGCGCGCGGGAGGTTGTGGAGACCGACTCGAAGGGCATCAATCGGTTCGCTCCCTTCCTGACCATGCATCCGGACGGCAAGAACCTGCTGGACATGCTGGAAAAGTACGAGCTGAAGCTGGAGCATCGCATTCGTGAGGTGGAGAGCCAGCTGCAGACCGTGGTGCACGGCGAGGTGAACCGGGTGTTCACGTCGCTGAAGCCGCTGCCGGAGGTCGCGGGCCTGCCGGAGAGGACGGCCGTGCAGAGGCTGCAGGCGGCGGGCTTCCAGGTGAGGCTGGTGAACCAGTGGCCCCAGGGCCTGCCGGAGGGAACCGTGCACAGCGTGAGCCGGGCGGAAAGCATGCTGATGACTGCCCTGCTGGACGTGCGCCACCCGCTGCCGAACGTGGTGGGCAGGCCGGAGAGCGAGGCTCTGCGCATACTGCAGCAGGCGGGCTTTGATGTGATCAAACAGAACCAATGGCCCGCAGGCCTGCCGGACGGCGTTGTGCGCGCGGTGCAGCGGCCGGATGAGCTGAGAATGGCCGTGCGGGTGGACATCCGCCATCCGCTGCCGGACACAGCCGGACTCACGGCCCCCGAGGCGGAGAAGAAGCTGCAGGCGGCGGGCTTCGCGGTCACGGTGAAAAAGCAGTTTGCCACCGGCCAGCCCGATGACGCCGTGCTGTCCCTCAGCCGGCCGGAGGAGCTGGAAATGCGGGTGAACCTCGTCGCGGCGGTGCATCTGCCCGACGTGAAGGGGCTCCGCCGCGAGGAGGCGGAGAAGGTCCTGCAGGGCATCCCGGCGAAGGTGATCTTCCGCGAGAAGTATACCGACATCGCGGAGAAGGGCCGGGTGATCAGCTGGGAGGAAAAGGACGGCGTCATCGCGGTGGATGTCAGCAAAGGCGCGTCCCAGCTGCGATGCGACGCGGAGGTGGAGATCCGCTCCGACGACCCGGAGCTGAGCGCGCTGCGCTTTGCCGCGGCGGTGACCTTCTCCCGGCTGGACTGCCTGATGAGCCTCTCCCTGCTGGCCAGTGGCGGCAAAAAGGTCAAGGTACAGCTGCCAGCGGCTGCGCAGTGGGTGGATGAGCTGAACAGCCGGCCCATCAGCGCGGAGGTCGCCGAGTTTGTCTCCGACGGGAAGAATTCCCTCTCAGGCGAGCCCTTCGCCCGGGCAACGCTGAAGCTGCCGGACAGCCGCACGCCGCGCACCGGTGAACTGCGGATGACGGTCAGCGTGGGCCTTTTGAAGCGCCAGCGCCAGGTCAGCTTCCGGCTGAGCTTCCACTGGCCCGACCAGATGGCCATGCAGATGTAAATGAGTTGAGGAGGAAAAGCCATGCAGTCTGATCAGATCAAAAAGGGCGTGGAGCGCGCGCCGAACCGCTCCCTGCTGTACGCGCTGGGCTTTACGGAGGAAGAGATGCGCCGCCCGCTGATCGGCGTGGTGTCCTCCTTCAATGAGATTGTGCCCGGCCACATGAACATCGACAAGATCGCCGAGGCGGTCAAAGCGGGCGTGTACGCGGCGGGCGGCATGCCGGTGCTGGTTCCGGCCATCGCGGTCTGCGACGGCATCGCCATGGGCCACGTGGGCATGAAGTATTCGCTGATCTCGCGGGATCTCATTGCCGATTCCACCGAGGCGCTGGCGATCGCCCACCAGTTCGACGGCATGGTGATGATCCCCAACTGCGACAAGAATGTGCCCGGCCTGCTGATGGCTGCCGCGCGGGTGAACATCCCGACGATCTTCGTCTCCGGCGGCCCCATGCTGGCCGGTCACCTGAAGGACGGCCGCCGCACCTGCCTGAGCGCGATGTTCGAGGCGGTCGGCGCCTACCACGCGGGCACGCTGGACGAGGAAGGCGTGCGCGAATATGAGGAGAACGCCTGCCCCTCCTGCGGCTCCTGCTCCGGCATGTACACCGCCAACTCGATGAACTGCCTGACCGAGGCCATCGGCATGGCGCTGCGCGGCAACGGCACGATTCCGGCCCCGCTCTCCGCCCGCCTCCGCCTGGCGAAGGAAGCCGGCATGCAGGTGATGGAGCTGGTGCGCAAAAACATCCGCCCCCGCGACATCATGACCCCTGCCGCCTTCCACAACGCGGAAACCGTGGACATGGCCCTGGGCTGCTCCACCAACACGATGCTGCACCTGCCGGCCATCGCGCATGAGGCGGGCGTGACGCTGAACCTGGACATGGCCAACGAGATCTCCGCGAAGACGCCGAACCTCTGCCACCTGGCCCCGGCCGGCGATACCTTCATGGAGGATCTGGACCGCGCCGGCGGTGTGTGGGCGGTGATGAAGGAGCTGGCGGACGCCGGCCTCCTGGACACCTCCTGCCTGACCTGCACGGGCCGCACTGTGGGCGAAAACATCGAAGGCGCGCGGAACCTGGATGAGAACATCATCCGGCCCATTGACCGCCCCTACAGCCAGACCGGCGGTATCGCCGTGCTGCGCGGCAACATCGCCGTGGACGGCTGCGTGGTGAAGCAGAGCGCCGTCGCCCCCGAGATGCTCCGGCACGAGGGCCCCGCCCGCGTGTTCGACAGCGAGGACGAGGCCATCGCGGCGATCTACGCGAGGAAGATCGTCCCGGGCGACGTGGTGGTCATCCGCTACGAGGGCCCCAAGGGCGGCCCCGGCATGCGCGAGATGCTGAACCCGACCAGCGCGATCTGCGGCATGGGTCTGGGCGAGAGCGTCGCGCTGATCACCGACGGGCGCTTCTCCGGCGCGACCCGCGGCGCCTCCATCGGCCACGTCTCCCCCGAGGCGGCCTCCGGCGGCGTGATCGCGCTGGTGGAGGAGGGCGACCGCATCTTCATCGACATCCCGAACCGCGTGATCCGCCTGGACGTCTCCGATGAAGTGCTGGCCGAGCGCCGCGCGAAGTGGGTCTGCCCCGAGCCAAAGGTCAAGACCGGCTACCTCGCCCGCTACGCGAAGATGGTTTCCAGCGCGGACAAGGGCGCGATTCTGGAGTAAGCCTCTCTCCCCCTTTCGCAGGAAGGGGGGAGAATCCTCCTGACAATGATTGTATACAGAATACAACAAAGGAGGTTTCCCTATGGCACTGATTGTCTGTCCGGAGTGCGGGAAGGAAGTATCGGACCGCGCAAGCGTCTGCGTGCACTGCGGCTATCCATTAGCCAGTCAGGAATGTCAGTTGTTTTCCGAAGATTCAGATCGCAGCAGCTTTTCTACGATGCTCAAGGGAATCGCGATATTTGAGATCATCGCGGGGATTACCATTGCATTAGTTCTTGTTGCTACAGCAAAGGATCCTGGCGGCGGGTTATTCTTTGGCATCATTCTTGCGACTGGGGCGGCTGCCGCCCTGCTGTTCGGCTTTGCCTCAATCATCGATGACATCCGCAGCATCAAAAACAGAATCGCTTCGCTTTCACTTGGCAAGTGTGATGCTGGAGGGAAGTCTTCCCCGGCTGTACGCAGCACGGATGTCCAGACAGAGAAAACTGAACCCGAAATCGACCAGACACAGCAGGTTGAGAGTGAAACCGTACAGACAGGTTCTGACGGACAGCTGCGATATGCGCCAATTCCGGCAGGAGCCATTTCGATCAAATGTCCTTATTGTGGAACCATTCAGAGTACGGAAAGAACATCCTGCTACAAGTGCAAAGTTCTGTTCCTTCCGCACTGACCGGCACCCTCCGGCGATACCTTATGATCCAGGCGCAGAGCCTTCCGCGCCATCCAAAAAGCACCCAAACCCAGAGTGCTCTTTCCGGAAAGAAGAGGGGTCTGGGGGGAGGAAAACAGCTTTCTCTCAGAGAAAGGTGCTCTCCTCCCCCCGGCAGCCCCAGCCATCTACCCCTCCAGCGCAAACCGGTACAAACCTGAGTGAAAGGACACCATGTCATGAGCCGCATCAAAATCTTTGACACCACCCTCCGCGACGGTGAACAGTCCCCCGGCTGCTCGATGAACCTGAAGGAGAAGATCGAGGTGGCCCGGCAGCTGGAGCGGCTGCGCGTGGACGTGATCGAGGCGGGCTTTGCCATCTCGTCTCCGGGCGATTTCGAGTCCGTCGCGACCATCGCGAAGACCGTGAAGGACTGCACGGTGGCCTCCCTGGCCCGCGCGACGGAGAAGGACATCGACTGCGCATGGGAGGCGGTGAAGGAAGCCGCCGATCCGCGCATTCACCTGTTCATCGCCACCTCGCCCCTGCATATGGAATACAAGCTGCGCATGACGCCGGAGCAGGTGCTGGAGCGCACGGCGGCCATGACGGCGCACGCGAAGAAATACTGCGCGAACATCGAGTTCTCCGCCGAGGACGCGACCCGCTCCGACGTGGACTTCCTCTGCCGCGTGGTGGATCTGGCGATCAAAAACGGCGCGACGGTCATCAACCTGCCGGACACCGTGGGCTACACCACGCCGGAGGAGATGCGCGCGCTGATCGCCACCGTGATGGGGCGCGTGCCGGATTCCGACAAGGTGGAGTTCTCCGTGCACTGCCACAATGACCTGGGCATGGCGGTGGCCAACTCGCTGGCGGGCGTCCTGGGCGGCGCGCGGCAGATCGAGTGCACCATCAACGGCCTGGGCGAGCGGGCGGGCAACACCGCGCTGGAGGAGGTCGTGATGGCGATGCGCACCCGGCCGGACGTGTTCGGCGAGGAGACCACCCGCATCGACACCACGCAGATCGCCCGCGCCAGCCGCACGGTCTACACCATCATCGGCCAGAAGGCGCCGATCAACAAGCCCATCGTGGGCCGCAACGCCTTCCTGCACGAGAGCGGCATCCATCAGCACGGCGTGCTGGCCAACAAGAAGACCTACGAGATCCTCACGCCCGAGGCGGTGGGCATCCGCACGGAGAACCTGGTGCTGGGCAAGCATTCCGGCCGCCATGCCTTCGCCACCCACCTGGCCGATCTGGGCTTCGAGCTGACGGAGGAGGAGCTGAACCACGTCTTCGCCGAGTTCAAGGCCCTGTGCGACAAGAAGAAGGACGTCTCCGACGAGGACATCGAGGCGCTGGTGACCCATTCCACCACCGTCGCGGAGGAAGAGGCGGGCGGCTACCGGCTGGACTGGTTCGCGGTGCAGACCACCAACTTCACCACCGCCACCTCCACGGTCAGCCTGAAGCTGGGCGAGGAGAAGTTCCAGGCGGTCTCCCTGGGCGACGGCCCGATCGACGCGGCCTTCCAGGCCATCGACAGCATTGTCAAGCCGGTGGCGCACACCTTCGATATCTTCCGCATTGACTCCACATCCCAGGGCAAGGACACCATGGGCGATGTGCGCATCAAGCTGATGGCCGAGGGGCGCACCTTCTCCGGCCACGGCCTGTCCACGGACATCTTTGAGGCGTCCATACTGGCTTACCTGAGCGCGCTGAACCGGCTCAATGCCTGGGTGGCGCGGCAGAACCGCGAGGCCTGATCCGCGGCAGCGCGATACCAAGAAAGGTGGTGGTTTCCATGGGCATGACCATGACGCAGAAGATTCTCGCCGTCCACGCCGGCCTCCCGGAGGTGAAGGCGGGCGATCTGATCGAGGCCCGGCTGGATCTGGTGCTGGGCAACGACGTCACCACGCCGGTGGCGGTGCACGTGTTCGAGAAGGCCGGCTTCGACAGGGTGTTCGACCCGGAGAAGATTGCCATTGTGCTCGATCACTATACGCCCTGCAAGGACATCAAATCCGCCCAGCTGTGCAAAACCGCGCGGGAATTTGCCCGGAAGCACGGCGTGACGCATTTCTATGACGTCGGCGAGGTGGGCATCGAGCATGCCCTGCTGCCGGAGAAGGGCCTGGTCGCCCCCGGCGATGTCGTCATCGGCGCGGACAGCCACACCTGCACCTATGGCGCGCTGGGCGCGTTCTCCACGGGCGTGGGCTCCACCGACATGGCCGCCGGCATGGCCTCCGGGAAGAACTGGTTCAAGGTGCCCGCGGCGATTCAGGTTGTGCTGAAGGGCCGGCTGCGCGGCTGGGTCAGCGGCAAGGACGTGATCCTGCACCTGATCGGCCGGATCGGCGTGGACGGCGCGCTGTACCGATCGCTGGAGTTCACCGGGCCCGGCGTCGCCTCCCTCTCCATGGACGACCGCTTCACCATCGCGAACATGGCCATCGAGGCCGGCGGCAAGAACGGCATCTTCCCCGTGGACGCGAAGACGCTCGAATATGTGGGCGGCCGCGTCAGCCGCGAATTCACCGTCTATGAGGCCGATCCGGATGCGGAGTATGAGCGCGTCGTGGAGATCGACCTGGACAGCCTGCAGCCCACGGTTTCCCTGCCGCACCTGCCCTCTAACACGAGGCTGGCGGCGGAGGTGGCCGGCCTGCCCATCCAGCAGGCGGTCATCGGCAGCTGCACCAACGGCCGCATCGGCGACCTGCGGATCGCGGCGCAGGTGATGAAGGGCAGGCATGTGGCGAAGGGCGTGCGCTGCATCGTGATTCCCGCGACGCAGGAGATCTACCTGCAGTGCGTGAAGGAGGGCCTGGCGCAGATCTTCGTCGAGGCCGGCTGCGCCTTCTCCACGCCGACCTGCGGCCCCTGCCTGGGCGGCCACATGGGCTGCATGTGCGAGGGCGAGCGGGCGATCAGCACCACGAACCGCAACTTTGTCGGCCGCATGGGCCATGTCGACAGCGAAGTGATCCTCGCCTCGCCCGCCGTGGCTGCCGCGTCGGCCATCGCCGGCTGCGTGGCGCTGCCGGAGTGAGGACAACTGACAACGAACGAAAGGGGACTCCACAACCATGGTGACCGGCACGGTATTCAAGTATGGCGATAACGTCGACACGGACGTCATCATCCCCGCACGCTACCTGAATTCCCCTTCCGCCGCGGAGCTGGCGAAGCACTGCATGGAGGACATCGACGCCGCCTTTGTCACGAAGGTGCAGGCCGGGGACATCATGGTCGCCGGGTGGAATTTCGGCTGCGGCTCCTCCCGGGAGCACGCGCCCATGGCGATCCAGGCCAGCGGCATCCGCTGCGTCATCGCGGCCAGCTTCGCCCGCATTTTCTACCGCAACAGCATCAACATCGGCTTCCCGATCCTCGAATGCCCGGAGGCGGCCGCGGAGATCGCCGCGGGGGATCGGGTGTCCGTGGACTTCGACACGGGGCTGATCACCGACGAGACCACGGGGAAGAGCTATCAGGCGACGGCCTTCCCGGCATTCATCCGGCGGATCATCGATCAGGGCGGCCTGCTGCCCTATCTGAAGGCGGAACAGGAGGCGGCAAAGCATGCGTGAGTATCAGGTGGCGCTGATCCGCGGCGACGGCATCGGCCCGGAGATTGTGGACAGCGCGGTGACCGTGCTGGAGGCGGCGGCGAAGAAATACGGCTTCAGCTTCCGCTTCACGGCGTACCCGGCCGGCGGCGAGGCCATCGACAAGACCGGCGAGCCGCTGCCGCAGGAGACGGTGGACGGCTGCCTTGCTTCGGACAGCGTGCTGCTCGGCGCGGTCGGCGGCCCCAAGTGGGACACCCTGCCCGGCCATCTGCGCCCGGAGCGCGCCCTGCTGGGCCTGCGCTCCGCCCTGGGCCTGTACACCAACCTGCGCCCGGCGAAGCTCTACCCCGCCCTCAGCGGCGCCTGCCCCCTGCGGCCGGACATCGTGGCGAAGGGCTTTGATCTGCTGATGGTGCGCGAGCTGACCGGCGGCATCTATTTCGGCGACCGCGGCCGCCGCGAGGGGAAAAACGGCCCCGAGGCCTGGGACACCGAGTGCTACAGCGTGATGGAGGTGGAGCGGATCGCCCGCGCCGCCTTCGACGCCGCCAGAAAGCGCCGCCGCTCCGTCATCTCCATCGACAAGGCCAACGTGCTGGAGACCAGCCGCCTGTGGCGCGAGACCGTGCACCGGGTGGCGGCGGAGTATCCGGACGTGCAGGTGGAGGACATGCTGGTGGACAACGCCGCCATGCAGCTGGTGCGCAATCCCTCCCGCTTCGACGTCGTCGTGACCAGCAATATGTTTGGCGACATCCTCTCGGACGAGGCCAGCCAGATCACCGGCTCCATCGGCCTGCTGCCCTCGGCCTCCCTGGGCGGGACGAAGCGCGGCCTGTATGAGCCCATCCACGGCAGCGCGCCGGACATCGCCGGCCAGAACAAGGCCAACCCGCTGGCGACCATCCTCTCCGCCGCGATGATGCTCCGCTATGCCTTCGACGAGGATGAGGCCGCGGCCTGCATCGAAGCCGCCGTGGACCGGGCCCTGCAGGACGGCTGCCGCACCGCCGACATCGCCGCCCCCGGCGCCGCGAACGTCCTCAGCTGCACCGCCATGACTGAAGCGGTGCTGGCGAGGCTGTAAGAAGCACGGCCGGGGCCTTCACTCATCGCGCAGAGGATTCAGCCGCACCCGATTAGACTGGCTGAATCCTTTTCTGGTACCGTGAGGGAGACATGCGCCGAAAATCCGCTGCTTCTCATTCCGCAAAGCGAGCGCGTCCGGCTGCGCATGCAGACCATGCAAAAAGCCCCCCTCACCCATAGAACGGGCTTTTAGGAAGGATGGGGGTCTGGGGGAAGGAAAGCCCTTTTCGGCCTCGAAAAGGGTTTCCTTCCCCCAGAAGCTGCGTTGCAACAAAATCCGCAAAATCGCGCGCATCGCATCTTTTCAACCCTGCAACAATGTGTTATACTTGCCGTGAAGAGTGCTCCGGCCGCATGGCGGCTGTGGAAAGGACGGATTTGGAATGAAGAAAATCGGCGTACTCACCAGCGGCGGCGACAGCCCCGGCATGAACGCGGCCGTCATGGCTGTGGCCAAGGGCGCAGCCCTGCACAATATGCCCCTGGTCGGCATCAAGCACGGGTATAACGGCCTGCTGCGCAAGTCCACCTCCCTGGCAGACGATATGGAAGAGCTCCACCTGGACACCGTGCTGGACATCGCGGACCGCCCCGGCACCTATCTGCGTACTGCGCGCTGCCGCGAGTTCCTGGATCCGGAGTGGCGCCAGGTCGCCGCGGACACCCTGCGGGCCATGGGCATTGAGGGCCTGGTCGTCATCGGCGGCGACGGCTCCTTCCACGGCGCGGAATACCTGTGCAAGCTGGGCATCCCCTGCATCGGCATCCCCGGCACCATCGACAACGACCTGCCCTACACCGAGATGACCCTGGGCTACGACACCGCGGTCAACGTCTGCGTGGACGCCGTGCGCGCCATCCGCGCCACCTCCCGCAGCCATGACCGGCCCCATGTGGTGGAGGTCATGGGCCGCCACTGCGGCGACATCGCCCTGACCACCGCCGTGTCCACCGGCGCGGAGATCGTGCTGGTGCCCGAGGTGCCGTGGTCCGTGGAGGAAACGGCGAAGAAGCTGAACCGCCAGCTGTACAAGGGCAACACCCGCGCGACCATCGTCGTGGCCGAGGGCTGCTGGGAATCCATGGAGCCCTTCGACATGTACACCTTCCTGAACTCCCACGGCAAGCGCTGCTACGAGGGCGAGCCGATCAGCGCGAGCCGCTTCGCCTCCATCATGAAGCGGATGTGCAACATGATCGAGGTTCGCTCCACCGTGGTCGGCTACACCCAGCGCGGCGCCGAGCCCACCGCCCGCGACAGCGCCTTCGCCTTCGAGGCCGGCACCCTCGCCGTGGATCTGCTCAGCAAGGGCGTCAGCAATCAGGTGATCGGCATGCGCATGGGCAAGGTGTTCTATATGTCCATCGACGAGGCCCTGCAGGAGAAGCGGAAATTCAACCGCTCCCTGTACGATCTGGTCAACAGCCTGTAACGTCTTCCATCTGCCCCGTCCCGCCCGGACGGGGTTTTTTGATTCTTGAAAAAAGGAGGCCGAAGCCCCCTTGGCATGTGGGATTAGTCATCCTCATTCTTTTTCCGCCTCGACCGGGCATGGCGGGTGACCGCGTTCAGCACGAGGGCTCCGAGGCCCCACGGTGCGCCGATTACCACGGCGTAGAACACAAACAGCTGCGTCGGCATCAGGCGGATCAGCAGGTCGGTGTTCGGATTCAGCAGCCACAGGTTGTTGGTAAAGGCGACGCGGTGGAACTGGATAAACAGGCTGTTGAAGTCCACCGCCGCCCAGACGGCCAGCGCGGTCACGGCCAGCAGCAGCAGCGCCGTCGTCCAGTGCAGGGCCTTCCAGGCCATCCGCCCGCACAGCACGCACAGCACGAGCAGTATGGCGCCGGCCGCCGCCGCGATGTACATCACGCGCCGGTCCAGCTGAAACAGGGCGCGGCAGTCCTCCATGTGGCGCTGCTCGTGCTCCTGGAAGGCGAGATAGGTGCTGCCGTTCTCCCCCACCCAGGTGTACTGGAATTCCGGCAGCTCTCCGCG
Source organism: uncultured Clostridia bacterium (assembly GCA_946538975.1). GTDB lineage: Bacteria > Bacillota > Clostridia > Christensenellales > Aristaeellaceae > RUG11272. The sequence goes on from CAMNHF010000013.1 coordinate 24,624, forward strand.
CAGGTAGCCCGTCAGCATCTCGCAGACGGCCTCATAGTGCTCCGCGGGCAGATAGGTCTTCTCCGGCGGGGCGGCATGGCGCATGGCGGCCGTCATCAGCGGCGCGCTGGTGCCCACTGTCCAGATCAGCCCCGCCAGCAGGGCTGTCAGGAGGCACAGCGCGCACAGGATCCCGCACAGCTGTTTCATTATTGCATCTTCAGGTAGGCGGTGACGAAGCCGTCCAGGTTGCCGTTCATCACATCGTCTACATTGCCGACCTCGTAGCCGGTGCGGTGATCCTTCACCATGGTGTAGGGCTGGAAGACGTAGGAGCGAATCTGGCTGCCCCACTCGATCTTCTTCATCTCGCCCTTGATGTCGGCCATCTGCTGCTCCCGCTCGCGCTCGCGCAGCTCCAGCAGGCGGGCCTTGAGCATCTTCAGGCAGGTGGCGCGGTTCTGCACCTGGTCGCGCTCGGTCTGGCAGGCCACGACGATGGTCACGTCATCCTTCACGTAGGTCATGCGGACGGCGGAGGAGGTCTTGTTGACGTTCTGACCGCCGGCGCCGGAGGAGTGGTAGGTGTCAACGCGGACATACTTCATGTCCACCTCGATCTCCCCGTCGTCCTCGTCCAGCATGGGCGCCACGTCCAGGGAGGAGAAGGAGGTGTGCCGGCGGGCGTTGGCGTCGAAGGGGCTGATGCGCACCAGCCGGTGCACGCCCTTCTCGCCGCGCAGGTAGCCGTACACGTTCTCGCCGTCCACCTCGAAGGTGACCGACTTGATGCCGGCCTCGTCGCCGTCCAGCAGGTCCAGCACCTTCACGGTGAAGCCCATGCGCTCGCAGTAGCGGGTATACATGCGGAAGAGCATCTGCGTCCAGTCCTGCGCCTCGGTGCCGCCGGCCCCGGCGTGCAGGGAGAGCACCGCGTTGCAGCCGTCGTAGGTGCCGCGCATCAGGGTCTCCAGCTCCAGGGCTTCGGCCTTCTCCTTCAGGTCGGCGACGGCTCCCTCGATCTCGCCGGCCATCTCCTCGTCGCCCTCCTCCCGGGCCAGCTCCATCATCACCTCGATGTCGTCGGCGGCGGAGAGGAGCTTCTCGTAGTGGGCGAGGCGGGCCTTCAGGCGGCCCAGCTTCTGATTGATGTGGTTTGCGCGCTCCGCGTCGCTCCAGAACTCCGGCTGGTTCATCTCCTCCGTGAGCTCCTCGATCTGTTCGCGCATGTGGTCGATGTGCAGCGCCTCGCCGGCGGAGACAATGCTCGACCGGATGCCCTGCAGGGTCTTGCTGATCTGATCAAATTCCAACATGGGTTTCATCCCCTTTTCAGTCATGACAGTGCGGCGGGGCGGCGGGACGCGGCATCAGCCGTCGGAGCGGGCGGCGGTCCCGGCCGGGGGAAGCTCCTTCGCCGCGCCGTTACCCTTCGGCGTTCCGGCCGTGACAGTTCTTGAACTTTTTCCCGCTGCCGCAGGGGCAGGGATCGTTGCGGCCCACCTTCTTCACGCCGTTCACCGTGGACGCGGCCTTGCGGGGGCCGGCGGGGCCGTGGCTGGTGATCATCCTGGAGAAGTCCACCGCCTGGGGCATGGCCGTCTTGGGCAGCTCGGGCTTCTGCTCCGGCGTCTTGATGGGCTCGCCGGGCGCGGCGGGGGCCGGCGCGGGCTCCACGGTGATCTTCGTCTTCAGCACCAGGCGCACGGTGTCCTCGCGGATCATCGTGTTCAGCTGGTCGAACATCATGCCGGCCTCGATCTGGTATTCCACCACCGGATCCTTGCCGGAGTAGGCGCGGTAGCCGATGCCGTCGCGCAGCACGTCCATCGCGTCGATGTGGTCCATCCAGCGGCGGTCGACGGAGCGCAGCAGCATATTCCGCTCGAAGGAGCGCAGCAGCGCGGGGCCCTTCTCGCCCAGCAGCTTCTCCCGCTCGGCGTACAGCTCGCGGACGTCCGCCTTCAGCGCCTCCGCGATGGCCTCCTTGTCGCCGTTGTCCATCAGGTAGCGGTGGGCGTCGATGAAGCCGCTGTGCACGCACAGGCCCTCGACATAGCTCGTGAAGGCGGTCTGATCCCACTCCTCCGGCACATCGCCGGCCAGCTCGCGCGCGATGGCCGCGTCGATCAGCTTGTCCGCCATGCCCATGATGTTGTCGTGGACGTCGCTGCCCTCCAGCACCACGCGGCGCTGGCCGTAGATGACCTCGCGCTGGCGGTTCATCACGTTGTCGTAGCTGAGCACGCGCTTGCGGATCTCGAAGTTCCGCATCTCCACGCGCTTCTGGGCGTTCTCGATCTGCTTGGTCAGCAGCCCGGCCTGCAGCGGCTCGTCGTCCTTGAGGCCCAGCCGGTCGACCATCGGGCCGATCCGGTCGGAGCCGAACAGCCGCATCAGGTCGTCCTCCAGGCTGATGAAGAACTGCGTGGAGCCCGGGTCGCCCTGGCGGCCGGCGCGGCCCCGCAGCTGGTTGTCAATGCGGCGGGACTCATGCCGCTCGGTGCCGATGATGTGCAGGCCGCCCACCTTCACCACCTGGTCGTGGGCCTGGTCGGTGCCGGCCTTGTACTTCGCCAGCAGCTCCGCGTAGCGCTTGCGGGCCTCCAGCACCTCCTCGGAGACGTTCTCGTTGTGGCCGGTGGCGGCCTCGATCAGCTCGTCATCCAGGCCGTCCTGCCGCATCTCGCGCCGGGCGAGGAAGTCCGCGTTGCCGCCCAGCAGGATGTCCGTGCCGCGGCCGGCCATATTGGTGGCGATGGTCACCGCGCCGAACTGGCCGGCCTGGGCGACGATCTCCGCCTCACGGGCGTGGTTCTTCGCGTTGAGCACGGTGTGCTCGATGCCGCGCCGCTGCAGCAGGCCGGAGAGCATCTCGCTGGTCTCGACGGTGACCGTGCCCACCAGCACCGGCTGGCCCTTCGCGTGATGCTCCTCGATGGAGGCGATCACCGCGTTGAACTTCGCGGCCTTCGTCTTGTAGACCACATCGTCCAGGTCGCGGCGGACATTGGGCCGGTTGGTCGGAATCTCCACCACGTCCAGGCCGTAGATCGCGCGGAACTCGTCCTCCTCGGTCTTCGCGGTGCCGGTCATGCCCGCCAGCCGCTCGTACATGCGGAAGTAGTTCTGGAAGGTGATCGTGGCGAGGGTCTTGCTCTCCCGCTCCACCTTCACGCGCTCCTTGGCCTCGATGGCCTGGTGCAGGCCGTCGGAATAGCGGCGGCCCACCATCAGGCGGCCGGTGAACTCATCCACGATGACCACCTGGCCGTCCTTCACGACGTAGTCCACGTCCAGGTGCATCAGGGCGTGGGCGCGCAGGGCGTTGCTGACCAGGTGGTTCAGGTCGGCGTTCTCCGCGTCGTTCAGGTTGTCGATGTGCAGGGCGCTCTCCACCTTGCGGGTGCCCTCCTCGGTGAGGACGACGGCCTTTTTCTTTTCTTCCACTGTGTAGTCGGTCTCGGGGCGCAGGCGGCGGACGATGTCGTCGATGCGGACATACTCCGCGCTGCCGTCCTCGCCCTGGCCGGAGATGATCAGCGGCGTGCGGGCCTCGTCGATCAGGATGGAGTCCACCTCGTCCACGATGGCGAAGTAGTGGCCGCGCTGCACCAGGTCGCCGGTGCGGGTGACCATGTTGTCGCGCAGGTAGTCGAAGCCCAGCTCGTTGTTCGTGCCGTAGGTGATGTCGCAGGCGTAGGCCGCGCGGCGCTCCATCGGCTCCATGTCATGCACGATCAGGCCGACGCTCAGCCCCATGAAGCGGTACGCCTTGCCCATCCACTCGCTGTCGCGGCGGGCCAGATAGTCGTTCGTCGTGACGATGTGCACGCCCTTGCCGGTCAGCGCCGCCAGGTAGGCCGGCAGCGTGGCCACCAGCGTTTTGCCCTCGCCGGTCTTCATCTCCGCGATGCGGCCCTGCTGCAGCACCAGCGCGCCGATCACCTGCACGCGGTAGGGGCGCAGGCCCAGCACCCGGGCGTCCGCCTCGCGGATCGCCGCGAAGGCCTCCGGCAGAATCTGCTCCTCCGTCTCGCCTTTCTTCAGCCGCTCCCGGAATTCCTCCGTTTTGGCCTGCAGCTGCGCGTCCGTGAGCTTCCGATAGGTTTCCTCCAGATCGCAGACGGCGTCCACGGTCTTTTTCAGCTTCTTCAGCTGGGTCTCATTGCTGCCGCCTAGCAGTTTCTTGACAAAATTCAGCATGATGGCTCCTCATTTGTTTCCCTTGGGTATTTGGCGCATTTCCATAAATACGCAATATACAGTATACCAAAATAGCCGCCGTGATGCAAGTCTGGCGGCTGTTTTCATCGCGCAGGGGAAAATGCGGGGCGTTACTACTCAGCGTCTGGGGGAAGGAAACCCTTTTCGAGGCCGGCAGGGCTTTCCTTGAAGGCCCCCATCTTTCCCCAAAGCCCTTTTTCTTCGGGGCGGGGATTCTTTCATGATGTATGCACAGGCGGACACGCTGATGCGCATCCTGGTCCGCGGGCTGTCCGGTTATGCCTGTGTTCCGGGGGTGTCCCAGACCGCCGCCAGGGAGCGCATCCAGCCGGCCACGTCCATCTGCCAGGCGGCGTTCAGGGCCTCGTCGGTCAGCACCTCCTGCAGCGGCCCGGCGCCCAGCGGGCAGCCCTCCGAGAGCAGCAGGGCATGGGTGCCGTATTTCTTTGCCAGCGACAGGTCGTGCACCACGGAGATCAGCAGGCGGTCCCCCTGCCCCAGCCAGGCCCTGAGCAGCTGAAAGAGCTGCTGCTGATGGCGCAGATCCAGATGGTTCACCGGCTCGTCCAGCAGCAGCACCCGGGGATCCTGCGCGATCACCTGCGCCAGATACACCCGCTGCCGCTCGCCGCCGGAGAGGTCCGCCATCCGCCGGCCGCGCAGCTCCGTCAGCCCGGCTGCGGCCAGTGCGGCCTCCACCGCCTCGCCCTCGCCCGGATCGCGGGGAAAGAGCAGGCCCGTGCGGCGGGCATAGCGGCCCAGGCGGACAATCTCCTCCACCGTCTGCCCGCCGGCGTCGCCGTGGATCTGGGAGAGCACGCCCAGCTCCCGGGCCAGTGCGCCCCGCCGCATGCTGCGCAGGGAATGCCCGTCCAGGGTGGTCTCGCCGGCATAGGCCACGGTGCGGGCGATCGCGCGCAGCAGGGTCGTCTTGCCGGCGCCGTTGGGGCCGGTGACCATCCACCACTCGCCGCCGCGGGCCGTGAAGGACACCTCCCGCAGCACCGGATGGCCGGACAGGCTCACCGAGAGATTTTCCACTGTCAGTCTCACGCGGCCCGGCCTCCTTTCGTCCGGCGGAACAGCACCACAAAGGCCACCGCCCCGATCAGCGAGGTCACCACGCCCACCGGCAGCTCCATCGGGCTGACGATGGTTCGGCTGACCAGGTCGGTCAGCACGAGGAAGATTGCCCCGGACACCATCGACGCGCCCAGCAGCCGCCGGTGGTCGGGCCCGGAAAGCATCCGCGCCATGTGCGGCATGACCAGGCCGACAAAGCTGATCGTCCCGCCGATGGACACGCACACGCCGATGAGAACCGACACCGCGATGAGCACCGTCAGCTTCACTCCGCGCACTGCCACGCCGAGATGGGCCGCCTCCTCCTCGCCCATGGAGAAGGCGTTCAGCTCCGGCGCGAACCGCAGCAGCACCCCGCCGCACAGCACCAGGGCGATGCACAGCACCAGCGCGTCCCGGTACGTGCTGCCGGAGAGGGAGCCCATGGTCCAGAAGGTGATCGACTTGATTTTCTCCCCCGCAAAGGCCGTCACCAGGCTGATGCAGCTGGTGGCGAACATGGAGAAGATCACGCCCAGCAGGATGATGCTGCCGGTCTGCAGGGAGCGGTCCAGCGCCAGGGACAGCGAGAGAATCAGCACCAGCGACAGGAAGGCGAACAGCATCGCCATCGCCATCACCCCGCCCTCCGGCCAGAAGGGCGGCCGCAGCCCGAAGGCCAGCGACAGCACGGCCCCCAGCGAGGCCCCGGAGGACACGCCGAGGGTGGAGCCGTCCGCCAGCGGATTGCGCAGCAGGCCCTGCATCGCCGCGCCGCACAGGGACAGCGACGCCCCCGCCAGCGCCACGCACAGCACCCGCGGCAGCCGCACCGACAGCAGGATCACCGCGTGGCTGCCCGCCGCCGCCTCCCCGCGCAGGGCGGCGGAGAGGATCGACAGCGTCTCTCCGGGGCTGATGGCCACGCTGCCCGCGCCAACGCCAAGCATCAGCGCTGCGAGGAGCAGCGCCGCCGGTAGCAGCCATCTCAACAAACGCCGCAAGGCGAGGCCTCCTTATTCCTGGTCATCCCGTTCAAAGGTGCAGTCCCACACGTCCACATCCGCATCCGCGAAGACCTCCTTCAGCCGGGCGCGGAGCTGCGCGGCCGTGACGCCCCGCTTCATGACCACCTGCAGGAAGCCGCCGCCGCCGGCCCCGCAGATCATCCGCCCGTCGATGAGGCTGTCGATGCTCGCGAAAATCTGGTCGATCAGCGTGTTTGTGCTACCGGCGTCGATCTGCCGGGACAGCGCCCAGTGCTCCGTCAGCAGGCGGGCGAAATCGTCCACATGCCCGCGCAGCAGCTCGAAGCGCATCAGCGCGGCGACTCTCTGGATCTCGTTCAGGGCGTGGAGGCTCTCCGGCTCATGGCCCACATAGCGGCCCACCACATCCCGCAGCAGATTCCGCGCCAGCCGCCGCTGGCCGGTGTAGATGAGGGCAAAGCGGGCCTGCAGCTCCTCCCAGACCGCGCTGTCCAGGCGGAGGGTCTCCACCTGCAGCTCCTGCCGGAGGCCCGGCCGCGCCGTGATGAACTTGAGCCCCGGCGTCAGGCTGCCGGCCTGATCCTGCCAGCCGCCGCCGGTGGACATCAACTGCTCCATCGCCAGCACGGTGGCATAGAGCGTCTCCTGCGCGCAGGCTTGGCCGGTGAAGGCCAGCAGCGCCTTCACGCAGGCCCCCGCGAGGATGGAGGAGGTGCCCAGGCCGCTGCCCTTGGGCACGCCGGTCACCTCCGAGCGCATCCGGAAGCCGCCGCCCAGCCTGCTCAGGATGTCGCGCAGATCGCCGCCCGCCGCGGGGATCACGCCGCAGGAGAGCAGGGCCGCCTTCTGCAGGACGAAGGGATCCGACGGGTCGCCGGTGCGCTGCAGGGGCTCCACGCGGTCGAACTCGCCGTGGACGTCCATGTCGCGGGAGTCAAAGATGATGACCGGCTCCTCCAGCCGCTCCAGCGTCACCGTGACGGGCCGCTCGCCGCGCAGGCGGATGGCCGCGTTGAGTACCGTGCCGCCGTGCTCGTGGCAGTAGGGCGGCGTGTCCGACCAGCCGCCGCCGAAGTTGACGCGCAGCGGGAGCCGCACCTCGCAGCGGTCCATCGCGATCCGGGCGTTGCTCCGGCTGTGCAGCTGCCGCCGGGTCTCCGTCAGAATGGCGTCCGAGAGCACGGCGAAGCAGCGGCTGATTTCCTGCTCGCCCTCCGCGCCGCCCAGCGCCACGCCGGTGTAATAGTGCAGGCGCATCGGCAGGGAGAAGTCCGCGGCCTTCCGGCACTGATCCTCCAGCCAGCCGCGCTGGATCGGCGTCAGCGGCGCGGTCAGGAAGCCCCGCAGCTCCCGCGCCGGGCGGCTCTCGGCGATGGCGCGGCGGATGCAGTTCATCTGCACCAGCTCCGCCATGCGCTTTTCCCACGCGATGATCGCTTCAGGATCCGCCTCATGGAAGCCGTCGCGCAGGGAAACGCATTCCTGCCAGGCCCCGCCCGCGGCCTTGCCGGTGCCCGCGGTCAGCAGCCGGTGCAGCCGCAGCGCCGCCGCCACCGCCTCCCGGATGGTCGCGCAGGGCCGGTACAGCCGCGCCGTCCACAGCACGCGCGGCTCGCCCTCCGCCCAGACCTCCTCCGCGGGCACGCCCAGCCGCGCCAGCGTCTCCGGCAGCGGCTGGCCGAACAGCACCGCCTCCTTGGGGTTATCCTCCACGCCCCAGATGCGGCAGACAAAGCGGCCGTCCCGCTGCTTGAGCGCGTGCAGCACCACCCCGTCCGGGATGACCTCGTCGTGGATGTCCACAAAGGAGAGCACCACCCGGCTGCCGATCACCGCGCCGGAGTGCACGCAGCTGGTCTCCAGGTACACATCCTCGCCGACCTGATCCGTGGAGAGCACGGAGCTGTAGCCCGCCGCGCGGCCCGTGAAGGCGCAGTGCACCTGCGGCTCCCAGCCCAGATCGGCATAGGCGCCGATGCCGCGGGTCATCAGGCTGAGGATTTCGCGGGTGGTGCCGAAGTGGATGAACTTGGCCGGGGCCAGTCGCAGCAGCTTCATCCGGAAGGGGCGCAGCGCCTGCCAGACCAGCGTCCGCGCCGCGTGCAGCTCCTCGGTGAAGGAGCCCTCCGGCGCCTCGCGGTAGAAGTCCTCCAGCGTGGCGTCCGCGGCCAGCGGGTACTGGAAGTCCCCATAGAGCGACAGCCGCACCACCGGGTTCACCAGCGCGCGGTATTTCTCCTCCGTGTCCACCAGTGCGTACAGCGCGGCGAGCATTGCGGGGGAGAAGATCAGCGAGCCGGTGTCGATGTCCACCTCGCCGCGCGCGTTCACCGCGCCCAGGCGGCTGAGCGTCTCCTCGCTCTGCTTGTGCAGGAAGCGGCGCACATAGCCGTCTTCCCCGCGCAGGTAGACGCCGTGGTTCTTGCCTGTCCCGACCGCCTCCTTGAAGGAGATCGCCGCCGCCCCGCGCCCGTTGTAGTCCACCAGCAGCGGATTGAACAGCAGCAGCACGTCCCCGGAGAGCAGCAGCATGCCCGCCCCGATGCGCCCCGGCAGCGCGCTCATGGAGACCATGAACTCGTCGAACAGGGTGGAGGGCCGCCCGTCCATTGCGTGCGGCACGGGCGAGAACAGCTTGCCCAGCGCGGAATACTGCGGCACGCGCTTGCTGTCGCCGCCGGAATGGATCACCATCACCCGCAGGCCCTCGAAGTCCCCGCGGCCCTCGCGCCCGGCGATGTACCGCAGCACGGAGAGCGTCGCCCCGCCGGAGCCCACCCGCTCGTCGCCCTCGTCCGGGATCACGGCAAAGTGCGTCCCCTGCGGCAGCAGCCCCGCCTCCGCCCGCTGCCGCAGCTGCAGGCGGTAGCCCTCGGCCTGGTGCGCGTCGCTCGCCGTCAGGATGATATAGTCCCACCGCGGCCGCTCCGGCTGCAGCAGCACCCGGCGGTATTCATCCTGCGCGTCCTGATAGGACTGGGCCAGAAACAGCATGCTGTGATTCATCGTTCTTCCTGCCTTTCATCGGGCTCCCGTTCCCCGCTGTCGTCATCAGGATTGTAGCATTCTCGTCAGGGAAAATCAATGTTTTTGCGGGAGAGGCGGTGGTGCTGGGGGAAGGGGAGACCCCTTTTTCTGAGAAAAAGTGGTTCCCCTTCCCCCAGACCCCCATCCTCTCCGGAAAAAGCATTCCGGGGCGAGGTGTTTTTCTTTGGGTTTGTGGGCACAGTCCGACAACAGCGCCAAACAGCATCGTGCGACAGAACATCCCCGTGCAGGCAGCAAGCCTTGCGATCTGCGAATCACGCAGCTGTGATCCCGTGTCCAAAAGCGTCTGCGGGGGGGGCTGGGGGACACAGCCGCAGGTGTCCCCCAGGACCTTTTGCCTACTTTTCGGTCACGAAAAGTAGGACTCTGCCGAATCACGAAACATGATCTTCAACACGATTCCCGTCTCCCAAACACCGACCGACAAAGCCGGATTGCCAAATCCATACTCCCCCGGAGGAAAACTTCCCTTCTTCTCCGGAAAGAGCAGCCCAGGACGTGAAATTTTACGTTTTTGCCAAAGCAGCAGGCATTGCAGAACGGAGAAGAATCTGCTATGATATGGGTAAAGAAAGGGGGAATTATCATGACCATGATCATCATCGGCATTGTTCTCGGTCTCATTCTCCTGCCGTTCTATCTCACAAAGTTCTACAAATAAGACCTGCCGCACGCAATCGTGCAATCCGGCCGAAGGAGGCGATTCCATGAGCAGGATCATGAAGGGCACGGGCTGGTCCTCCGGCGTTGTCGGGGAGGCCACGGACGGAAGAATCTACCGGGGCACAGGCTGGTCCTCGAAGGTCATCGGCGAATTCCGCGACGGAAAGATCTACCGGGGCACAGGCTGGTCGTCCACCCTCATCGGCGAATACCGGGACGGGAAGATCTACGAGGGCACGGGCTGGTCGTCCCGTGTTGTGGGCGAATACCGCGGCGGCAAGGTCTACCGGGGCACGGGCTGGTCCTCCGAGCTCTTCGGGGAGTGCGACAGTCCCGCCGGCGCGGCCGCCCTGCTCCTGCTGACCTCCGAGCTGCTCTGAGCGGAACAGAACATGAATCAAAAAGCGATGCCGCGCGCACCGCTTTTTTGCGTCGTCAATGGCCTTCCTTCAGCTGCACCCACTCCGCGCGGGTGATGCGCAGAACCTTCATCGGGCCCCAGCGCTCGTCGTCATAGGCGCCGATCAGCCGCAGACCGGCGGCGCGGGCGGTGGCGCAGGAGGCCTCGTTGTCCGCGTGCATGTAGGAATACAGGCTGTCGAAGGCGGTGCGGGTGAAGCCCCAGTCGCGCACGGCCCGGGCGGCCTCGCCGGCATAGCCTTGCCGCCAGAAGTGCCGGTCCACGTGGTAGCCGATCTCCGGCCGCTCCTCGCCGTCGATGCGCTGCATGGTCAGCCCGCAGTCGCCGAGAAAGCGGCCGTCCTCGCGGCGCACGAGGGCCCACAGGCCGAAGCCGTGGGTGCGGTAGTTGTCGAAATTCCAGTCCAGCCAGCGCTGGGTGCCCGCTGCGTCGTAGGGCTTCGGGTAGTGGCGCATTGTCTCCGGGTCGGAAAGGATGGCATAGAGGGCGTCAAAGTCCCCCTGCTCGTACTCCCGCAGGATGAGGCGGGCGGTCTCCATCACGATCATGGCTCTTCCTCCGTCGAATGCGGAAAGCCCCTCCCCGTTTCAGGCGGGAAGGGGCGGGATGATCTGGATTGCTTACACCGCGGGACGGTTGCTGCGGCGGCGCAGCTCGTTCAGCTCACTGCGGACGGCGGCTTCGCGCTCCTCCAGCGCCTTGCGGGCCGCGGGACTCATGGCCTGCAGCTTCTTCTGCTCGGCGGCCTTTTCCTTTTCCAGCTTGGCCAGCTCGGCCTGGTAGGCCTCCTCGCCCTCGTCCTTGCGGATCTTCTCCAGGGCGGAGACATAGGGACGGCCCTCGGCGGCCGCGGCGGCCTTCTGGTCGGCGACGATGGCCTCATGGTCGTACTTGCCGAACTTCTCCACACCCATGAAGATGAAGATCAGGAAGATGACCAGATAGCAGATGGTTTCCACGCCGATGAACACCCAGGGCATCGCGCCGCGGATGGCCTCGGAGGAGATGTTGTCCGCGGCATAGCCCACATTGGACAGCACGATGTTCAGGATGCCGGTGGCGATGCCGGTCATGCCGGCCATGATCGCGCCGTAGATCGTCATGGTCAGGCCGTCGGTGCG
>CAMNHF010000014.1 GCA_946538975.1 uncultured Clostridia bacterium
ATCACATCCCTTGGCCCTCCCTTTGGGAGAGCTGGCGCACAGCGCCTGAGAGGGCACGCCGGAATCATGCATACCGAGTATCTCCCCGTCCTCACCGCTGAGCAGCAACGGAACAGAGGCAGGAGCGCTGATTTCAATCAATTGCGCGCTGTTGACAATCCGATTTCTGTCATATATACTGCTCTATATGCTGTTCAATGGAACAGAGAGGAGCGCGGGCAGCCGGCCGTGTTCCTGCGTGAAGTGAGAGGGCGATACGATGATCAAAAAACTGGCGGCCTACATCGGTCAGTACAGACGGGCGGCGATCCTCACGCCAATCTGCATGATCGGCGAGGTGTTCATGGAAATGCTGATCCCCTACATCATGGCCTCCCTGATCGACGAGGGCGTGAGCAAGGGGAATCTGGGCATGGTGGCGCTGTACGGCGGGCTGATGCTGGCGTGCGCCTTTGTGTCCCTTGGTTTCGGCGTGGGCGGCGGCAAGTTCGGCGCGGAGGCCTCGGCGGGCTTCGCGGCCAACCTGCGCAGCGGGATGTACCGCAGCGTGCAGCGCTTCTCCTTCTCCAATATCGACAAGTTCTCCACGGCGGGCCTGGTCACCCGCATGACCACGGACGTGACGAATGTGCAGAACGCCTTCCAGATGATCCTGCGCATCGCGGTCCGCGCGCCGCTGACGCTGATCACGGCGATGGTGATGTGCTTCCTGAAGAGCGCAGAGCTGTCCTCCGTCTTCCTGATCGCGGTGGCCGTGCTGTCCGTGTGCCTGGGGCTGATCGTGCGCGTGGCGATGAAGCGCTTCTCCGAGGTGTTCACCCGCTACGACGCGGTGAATGCCTCCGTGCAGGAGAACGTCTCCGCGATCCGCGTGGTGAAGGCCTTCGTCCGCGAGGATTATGAGAACGAGAAGTTCTCGAAGGCGGCGAAGGCGCTCTACAGCCTCTTCGTCCGGGCGGAGAAGGTGGTCACCCTCAACAGCCCCGTGATGATGACGACGATCTATGTGACCATCATCATGCTGTCCTGGCTGGGCGCGCAGGCGATCGTGACCGACGGCACCCTCACGACGGGCGACCTGACCAGCCTGTTCAGCTACGTCATGAGCGTGCTGATGTCGCTGATGATGCTGTCGATGATCTTCGTGATGCTCACCCTGTCGGCGGCCGGCGCGCGCCGCATTGTGGAGGTGCTGGACGAGGTGCCCGGCATCCAGAACCCCGCGGAGCCGGTGACTGAGGTGAAGGACGGTGCGGTGGACTTCAACCATGTGACCTTCGCCTACAAGCAGGGCTCCGGCGAGGCGACCCTGCGGGACATCGACATCCACATCCGCTCCGGCGAGACGATTGGCATCATCGGCGGCACCGGCTCCGGCAAGTCGTCGCTGGTCAGCCTGATCTCCCGGCTGTACGACGTGACGGAGGGCAGCGTGTGCGTCGGCGGGCGAGACGTGCGGGACTACGACCTGACCGTCCTGCGCGACAACGTCTCCGTCGTGCTGCAGAAGAACCTGCTCTTCTCCGGCAGCATCCTGGAGAACCTGCGCTGGGGCAAGCCGGACGCGACGCTGGAGGAATGCCGGGCGGCCTGTGCGGCGGCCTGCGCGGACGAGTTCATCGACCGCATGCCGGACGGCTACGAGACCCGCATCGAGCAGGGCGGCAACAACGTCTCCGGCGGGCAGAAGCAGCGCCTGTGCATTGCCCGGGCCCTGCTGAAATCGCCCAAGGTGCTCATCCTGGACGACTCCACCTCCGCCGTGGACACCGCCACCGACGCGAAGATCCGCAAGGCCTTCCGCGAGGTGATCCCCGGCACGACCAAGCTGATCATCGCCCAGCGCATCACCTCCGTGCAGGACGCGGACCGCATCCTCGTGCTGGACAACGGCATGGTGAACGGCTTCGGCACGCATGAGGAGCTGCTGCGGACGAACACGATCTATCAGGAAATCTACGAGACGCAGACCAAGGGCGGCGGCGACTTCGACCGTCCCGAGCAGATGGGAGGTGACCAGGTATGAGCGGAGGGCCGCGCGGAAGGGGCTTTGTGCCCAGGCAGTCCATGAAGGGCCAGGGCAAGGTGCTCAGGCGGGTGCTGCAGACCGTGCTGAAGCACTACCTGCTGCAGGTGCTGCTGGTGGTGCTGTGCATTCTGGCCGCCACCTGGTGCACCCTGCAGGGGACGGTTTTCACCAAGACGCTGCTGGACGACTATATCGTCCCGATGCTGAACCATGTGCAGGGCGTGGAGAAGGAAGGCGTCGTGCCGATGGATCCGGCGGTCGGCTTCCCAAAGCTGGCCGGGGCCCTGGGCCGGCTGGGCATCATCCTGGCCTTCGGCGTGCTGTGCGCCTGGCTGTACAACCGGATCATGATCAATGTGTCGCAGGGCACCATGCTGCGGCTGCGCACCGAGCTGTTCGAGCGGATGGAGAAGCTGCCCATCGCCTACTTCGACACCCATGCCCACGGCGACATCATGTCCGTCTACACCAACGACGTGGACACCCTGCGCCAGCTGATCGGCCAGAGCCTGCCCACGCTGGTGGACTCGCTGGCCACCGTGGTGCTGACCTTTATCAGCATGGTGACGACCTCCTGGCATCTGACGATCATCTCCATCGTGCTGATTTTCGTGACGATGGTGGTGTCCATGCGGCTGGCCGGGCGCGCGGGCAAGGGCTTCGTGCGCCAGCAGAAGACCCTGGGCGAGCTGAACGGCTACATCGAGGAGATGACCAGCGGCCAGAAGGTCGTGAAGGTGTTCAACCATGAGCAGGCGTCCATCGACGGCTTCACCCAGCTCAACGAGGAGCTGCGCGACGCGGCCACCGTGGCCAACGGCACGGCCAACATCATGGGCCCGGTCAACAACAACCTCGGCCACATCAGCTACGTGATCTGCGCGGTGCTGGGCTCGGCGGCGTCCATCGCGGGCATCATTCCGCTGAGCCTGGGCAGCCTGGTCACCTTCCTGACGCTGAACCGCAACTTCTCCCGCCCGATCAGCCAGTTCAGCCAGCAGATGAATTCCATCGTGATGGCCATGGCCGGCGCGCAGCGCGTGTTCGCGATGATGGACGAGCAGCCGGAGACCGACGACGGCTATGTGGAGCTGGTCAACGCGCGCATCGCGGAGGACGGCACGATCACGGAGACCGCGGAGCGCACCGGCGTGTGGGCCTGGAAGCATCCGCATCAGGCGGACGGCACGGTCAGCTACCGGCGGCTGCAGGGCGGCGTGACCATGGACGACGTGGACTTCGGCTATGTGCCGGAGAAGATCGTCCTGCACAACATCACCCTCTATGCCAACCCGGGGCAGAAGATCGCCTTCGTCGGCGGCACCGGCGCAGGCAAGACCACGATCACCAACCTGATCAACCGCTTCTACGACATCCAGGACGGCAAGATCCGCTACGACGACATCAACGTCAACAAGATCCGCAAGGCCGACCTGCGGCGCTCCCTGGGCATGGTGCTGCAGGACACCCACCTGTTCACCGGCACCGTGATGGAGAACATCCGCTACGGCCGGCTGGACGCCACGGATGAGGAGTGCATGGAGGCGGCCCGCCTGGCCAACGCGGACGGCTTCATCCGCCGCCTGCCGGAGGGCTACAACACCTTCCTGCGCGGCGACGGCGCGAACCTCTCCCAGGGCCAGCGGCAGCTGCTGGCCATCGCCCGGGCCGCGGTAGCGGATCCGCCCTGCCTGATCCTCGACGAGGCGACCTCCTCCATCGACACCCGCACCGAGGCGCTGGTGCAGCGCGGCATGGACGCCCTGATGAAGGGCCGCACCACCTTCGTGATCGCCCACCGCCTCTCCACCGTGCGCGATGCGGACTGCATCATGGTGCTGGAGCAGGGCCGCATCATCGAGCGCGGCACCCACGACGAGCTGATCGCGCAGAAGGGCAAGTATTATCAGCTCTACACCGGCAACGCCATTCAGCAGTGACCCACAGGCCGGGGACGCACATCCCCGGCTTTTTGCGTGCGGGGGCGGTTCTGCCCGCAGGCAGGATCCACGACGCGCATGCCGCCAACAACGAAGCTCCCGTCCGTATCGCACGTCTGTCTGTCCGCCCTGCGGCCCGCTGCCCGTTCCTGCCGCTTTGCCGGGAGGACTGGCCCTGTTTTGTACTGGCTTTGTATTTTGTGGGATTTCCCATTGACACAGTGGGAGTTGCATGCTATGATACGACTGAAATTCAGGAAAGGAGCGGGATGCATGATGCGCGAATACCGGAGCATGACCTGTCGCATGGCGTGTTGCTGTCGTTGTACCGCATCGGCCATGCTCGTTCCTGTTGCCTGAATTTCCCCCCAGAGCCGGCAGGCGCCGGAGGGGTTCAACGGAAGCAAACGGGCGGGCGCAGTGTACCCCGCATTTTTGTTTCCGTGGAGACTGTGCATGCAGCCATGGGAAGCATTGATGCGGCCCATGGCTTTTTTCACGGAAAGGGATACCGATGATTCAGATTGAACATGTCAGCAAGACCTTCGCCGGCGGCAGCGGCGACGTGCACGCCCTACGGGATGTGAGCATCCGCGTGGAGAAGGGCGAGATCTACGGGATCGTGGGCTTCTCCGGGGCGGGGAAATCGACGCTGCTGCGGCTGGTGAACGGCCTGGAGCGCCCGGACGAGGGCAGTGTCACCGTGAACGGGCAGAAGCTGGCCGCGCTGAACAAGGCGCAGCTGCGGCTGCTGCGGCGGAAGATCGGCATGGTCTTCCAGCAGTTCAACCTCCTGGAGGGCAAGACCGTCTTCGCCAATGTGGCGATTCCGCTGAAGCTGGCGGGCGTCAGCCGGGAGGAGACGGAGCGGCGCGTGGCCGAGGTGCTGCGCTTCGTGGAGCTGGAGGACAAGCGCACGGCCTACGTCAGCCAGCTCTCCGGCGGTCAGAAGCAGCGCGTGGGCATCGCGCGGGCCCTGGCCACCAACCCGGAGATCCTCCTGTGCGACGAGGCCACCAGCGCCCTGGACCCGCAGACCACCGAATCCATCCTCCGCCTCCTGCAGCGGGTGAACCGGGAGATGGGCGTCACGATCCTGCTGATCACCCACCAGATGCAGGTGATCCAGATGATCTGCAGCAAGGTGGCGGTGATGGAGCAGGGCCGCGTGGTGGAGGAAGGCGCGGTGCTGGACGTCTTCGGCAGGCCGAAGGCGGAGGTCACCCGGCGGTTTGTCCGCACGGTGATCAACGACCGGATTCCCGAGAAGTTCGTCACCGTGGTGCGCAGCGAGACGCGCTACCAGCAGGTGGAGCTGCTCAAATTCATCGGCGACGCGGTGCAGGAGCCCCTCATCGCGCAGCTGTGCCGCACGCCGGGGCTGGAGGTCAACATCCTGGGCGCCAACATCCAGGAGATGCAGGGCAGTGTGATGTCCGTCTTCATCCTCCAGCTGATCGGCGAGGAGGCACTGGTGGCGGCGGCGGAGGAACGGATTGACGCGGCGGGTGCGCTGCGGGAAAGGCTGGTGATGGACGAATGAATCCGGCAAGCGGAAATGCGCAGGCGGCTGCGTTCGACTTTCCGGTCTGGTTCAAGCAGACCTTCGACATCAAGTTTGAAAAGCTGCTGAGCTCCCTGGGCGACACGGTCTACATGCTGGGCTGGGGCCTCATCATCGGCGCGGTGATCGGCTTCATCCTGGCGCTGCTGCTGGTCTTCTGCCGCAAGGGCGGCCTGTGGCAGAACCGCGTGGTCTACGCGGTGGTGAATGTGTATGTGAACATTGTCCGCTCCATGCCCTTCATCATCACGCTGGTGTTCGTCTTCCCGCTGACACGGCTGATCGTGGGCAAGACCTACGGCTCCACCGCCATGCTGGTGCCGCTGGTGATCTTCATCAGCCCCTATCTGGCGCGGCTGATGGAGAACTCGCTGCTGGAGGTCTCCCCGGGCATCATCGAGGCGGCCCAGGCCATGGGCGCGACCACCTGGCAGATCATTACCCGCTTCATGCTGCCGGAGGCCCTCTCCTCCATCGTGCTGGCCCTGACGACCGGCACCGTGGGCCTGCTGGGCGCCACCGCGATGGCGGGCTATGCGGGCGGCGGCGGCGTGGGCGACCTGGCCCTGACCTACGGCTACCAGCGGTACAACCTGCCCCTGCTGATTCTCACCATCGTGATCCTGGTGCTCTTCGTCCAGCTGCTGCAGCTGCTGGGCAACAAGATCAGCGCCAGGCTGCGGGCCCACCGCTGATATCATGGCCTTTCCCGTCTCTGTCCGGACAGGGACGGCAAGGATACACCCAATGTGAACCATTTTCCTGACACCTGTGCCCGACACAAGAAAGGAGAAAACCCCATGAAGAAGCTTTTCGCCCTGCTGCTGGTCCTGGCGCTGGCCCTGTCCGCGCTGACCCTGGCCTCCGCCGAGGAGAAGACCGTCATCCGCTACTCCAAGTCCCAGGGGCCCTACTCCGAGCTGTTTGAGGACGGCATCATCCCGATCCTGGAAGCCCAGGGCTACACCTTCGAGGTGGTCGAGGCCAGCGACCTGCTGGTGGCCGACAAGATGCTGGAAGACGGCGACGTGGACGTGAATGTGGAACAGCACACTGCCTACATCGAGACCTTCTTCAACGCCAACAACAACGGCCATCTGGTGGGCATCAGCCCCATCCCGACCGTGCCGGCCGGCATCTTCTCCGCCCGCCACGCCTCCCTGGATGAGGTCGCCGACGGCATGACCATCGCCGTGGTCAACGACGCCTCCAACATGGCGCGCTGCCTGCTGATCCTGCAGAAGATCGGCTGGGTGAAGTTCGACGAGAATGTGGACATCACGGCCGTCACGCCCGACGACATCGTGGAGAACCCCTACAACCTGGAGATCATCCCGATGCTGAACGTGAACATCCCCACCAGCCTTGCCGACTACGACTTCGGCCTGATCACCGGCTCCATCGTGTGGAATGCCCGCGAGATCGTCGATCCGTCCTCTGCCCTGGCGCAGGAAGACGTGCTGCCGCACCTGATCCTGCAGGTGACCGTGAAGGAGCAGGACGCGGAGACCGCCTGGGCGAAGGCCATCGTGGACGCCTACCACTCCGCCGAGTTCAAGGCCTACATGGATGAGCACAACACCGGCATGTGGTACGTGCCCGAGGAGCTCTTCGCCGGCCTGGCGGAATAAGAAACGCACAGCCCGAGGGCTGCCGCTGTCAAAGGCGGCAGTCCTTCTTTGGTTCTTTCAGGAAAGTCAGGGAAAGGGATTGAAAGGAACCTGGCGAGCGTGAAGAAAAAACGGTGATCCCGGTACCCAGAAGCGAGGCGTTTGGCAGCCATCCTGGTCCATCCGGCTTCCTTTTCGCACCCGCGGCTCATCGATTTGACTGCAGGAATTTTACATAGTTGGTCGAAGTATTCCTTGGGCGTTGGCTCGACAAATCGGGATTTGTGGAGGAGGGGGCGCAATGAAGAAAGCCGGTGCGTTACTGATCTCAATTCTGATTCTGATTGTGCTGTTTCATTCGGTGATTTATGTTGTCAACAATTTCATTGCGATGGGTATGGAAAGACAGCTCCGCAATTGCCAGCTTCCGCCGGAGAGCAAGATGATTGAATCAGCTTCGGTAGCAGGGAAAGTACTGGGTGGCGGCAATGGGATGCAATGGTATGGCATCCTGCTGATCAGGAGCGATATGAGCGAGGAGGAGCTGCTGCAATGGTACAAAAGCCATATGAATCCTGCAGAGAACGAAGAAATCTATGTGATCCGACAGGAAGGGCCTGAAATGTTCGAATATGGCGAATGGCGTTTTCATTCTTACCCCGATGATGGCCCGTGTTATCAGATCCAGTTGTTCAGGAACCTTGCTGTTGGAACAGAGTCATCAATCTGGGAGAGCTTATTAAATCACGATTTGAGAGGTCATTGATAACTTCCGGTTTGTCAGGCAAATCATGATCGGAAAGCCCGGAAGCTCATTTCCGGCCATTGCGTTTCCGGCGCATATCCTTCCGGGAGCAAGCGCATTCCGCAAAGCTCCTTCACGCGCCTTGTGTCAAAAGTCGGGATGGAAAAGGGCCACGATCTATGGTATGCTTTCGGTGATTGGCCGGCGAAGCAGCAGCACGGGCCCGGAGGTGAGCCGATGGAAACCGGCATGGAAGAGCGCTGCGGCCTGCCCCTGCCCTGCCGGGAGTTCATCTGCGATCAACCCGCAGTGCCTGGGCAGCCGCTGCCCTGATCATCCGGCATCCGAATGGACAAAAAGACAAGAGAACGGGAGGATACAACCATGACGCATGAAGCCCTGAAGCAGCTGTTCCTCGACACGGATTACCCGCATGTCAGCGGTACGCCTGAGGAGCTGAAGGTCGCGGAATGCCTGAAGTCCCGCTGTGAAGCGCTGGGCGTTCAGGCCAGTCTGGAGAGCTTCCGGGTCGCGATGGCCGAGATGACGGCTTGCTCGGTCACCGCCGACGGGGAGGAGATCCCGTGCAAGGCTTTCTACGGCTGCGGCTCCGGCAGCGTGGAAGGCGAGCTGTACTATATGCCGGCGCTGGACCCGGTCTCCATGGCCGGCGCGAGGGACAGGATCGTCCTGCTGGATACCCAGGGGATCGGTTTCTACGGCTATCAGGACCTGATGAAGGCCGGGGCGCGCGGCATCCTCTTCCAGTACGGAAACATGTATTATCCGCACGCGGACATTGATCAGCGGGATCTGCGGGAGGCTGTGGTGGGCAGCGAGCGGAAGGTGCTCTGCGCCATGATCCACTCCGCCGCCGCGGTGGAGCTGGTGAGGCGCAGGCCCGCTCTCGTCCGGATCACGGTGGAGCAGCGCGAATACGACGGCCAGTCCCACAACGTCGTCGCCGAGATCCCCGGCAGGCGGGACGAAAGCATCACCCTGACCGCGCACTATGATTCCACGTCGCTCTCGCACGGCGCATACGACAACATGACCGGCTGCGCGGGACTCCTGGGCGTGATGGAGGCGCTGAAGGGCCTTGACCTGAACTATGGCCTGTGCTTTGTGTTCTGCGGCAGTGAGGAGCGCGGACTGCTGGGCTCCAAGGCCTATGTGCGGGATCACGAGGCGGAGCTGGAAAAGACCGTGCTGAACATCAATCTGGACATGATCGGCAGCGTGATGGGCAAGTTCATCGCCCGGATCTCCGCCGAGGACAAGCTGGCTCACTATCTCACCTACATAGGCGCGGAGCTGGGCTTCCCGGTGGCGGCCAGGGTCGGTGTCTACTCCAGCGATTCCACGCCCTTCGCCGACAAGGGCGTGCCGGCCGTTTCCATGGCCCGCATCGCCGGCGGAAACGTCGCGCCCATCCATTGCCGCTACGACCGGATGGACCTGCTGTCCATGGAGCAGCTGAGCGATGACATCGCCTTCATCACCGAGTTCACCCGGCGCATGGCCCAGGCCGCCTGCTGCCCGGTTGCCCGCGAGATCCCGGAGAGCGTCAGGAAGGAGCTGGATGAGTACCTGTTCCGCAAGCGCAAGGCGGATGCCTGAGGAAGCACCCGCAGGGACCGCAGCAGCGCCGGGGCAGGGGAGGTAAGCACGCTGCCATCAGGAGACAAGAAAGAACCGCGAAAAACGCCGGCCGGGCGCTGGGCCAGACCGGCGTTTTTTCCATTGAATGCTTGATGAATCGACTGCTTGCGCAAGCGACTGCTTACTTCGTGATCTTGAGCGTCTTGCGGAAGCGGGAGTAGAGGGTGTCCTTGTAGGTCTCCTTGTAGACCTGCGGGGTGGTCATCTCCAGAATATAGAGGTTCTTCTGCACGCAGACAGCCTGCACGCGGCCCCAGACCGCCTCGCCGCTCTCCTTGTCCACGCCGGTGAAGTCCGCGTAGATGCCGTTCGAATCCAGCAGGGTGCGCTCGGCGGTCAGAGAGGGGCTGAAGCTGCTGTAGCGGGGCTTGAGCGCGGTGAGCATCTCCTGCACCTGGGCCTTCAGCTGCGCCTTGGTGTAGTTGGAGGAGACGGGCACCTTGTGGATGGTCAGCTGGGCCGGATAGTTCACGGAGGTGTCCGGGTTGTAGATCGAGTAGGCGTCGGAGGCGGAATCGTCGAAGTTCCAGCCGATGGGGCCCTCGAAGGAGAGGCCCAGCTTCGTCGCGTCGTAGACCTGATAGGTATCGATGCTCAGCTGCGGCGCGGGGGACGGGGTGGGCTTGTTGATCGGGTCGATGAGCACCGGGGTCGCGCCGGCATAGGCCGCCTGGGGCGGTTCGGTCAGCAGGCCGCTGTACTCCTCGGGCACCTCGTCCAGCACGCCCTCCTCGGAGGACGGGTCATAGTCGCCACTGTCGAAGTCATACCCGGTGTAGGGCTCCGCCGTCGGCGGCGTGGTGACGGTGGCCGGATTGTAGACCTGGAAAGTCTGCGGTTCTCCGCCCTGACAGGCGCAGAGCAGCACCAGCGCGGCGGCGAGCAGCAGGACAAGAATCAAACGCTTGTTCATCCTGATTCCTCCCATATCACAGTAGTACCGGCCTCGCCGGCGATGATTCAGACGGATTCGGCGCGGCCGCTGTTCCCGTCAGTCAGCGTCGTCCGTGTAGAACGGATGGTAGATGCGGCGATCGTCCATGTAGGGGATGCGCTCCGAGAAGGCGCCCTCGGTGACGCGGCTCATCACGCTCTGCATCTCGTTGAGGTTGGCGTCGAGGTTGTCGATCATATTCAGCACCAGGGCTTCGGGGAAGGCGGGATAGCGCACGCTGCCGAACTCCGGCACGCCGTGGTGGCTGAGCATCATGTGCTCCAGCAGCTGCACCAGCTCCGGCCGGTTCTCGCCCTCCATGATGCCGGTCTCCCGCGCGGCCTCCTCCAGCCAGACCACGCCGCGGACGATGTGGCCGATCAGGTTGCCGTCCACGGTGTAATCCCGGACGGTGCCGTTATCGTCGCTCTCCATCTCCACGGTCTTGGCCAGGTCATGGATGATGACGCCGGCGAAGAGCAGGTCGCGGCGCAGGGCGGGGTAGCATTCGCAGATCGCCCGGGCCACGCGGAGCATATCGGTCGTGTGGTGCAGCAGGCCGCTCTTCTCCGCGTGGTGCAGCCGCATCGCGGCGGGGTAGTAGCCGAGGCGGCCGGCGGCCTTTTCGAGCATGCGCCGGGTGAGGGCCTTCAGCATGTCGCTCCCGAAGCTGTCGATGGCCGCGGTGATCTCCGCCATCATCTCATCGGCGCTCTTGGGGGCGGCGGTGACCAGGCTGCTCATGTCCACGGGCTGGCTGGCTTCCTCCATGAAGGTGAGCTTCAGCTGCAGGCGGTCGCGGAAGAGCTCGACCTCGCCGCGGATGCTGACCACGGTGTTGGCGGCCGGGCAGGCGGTATTGCTGATGTCCCACATCTTGCAGCTGATCTCGCCCGTGCGGTCGGCCAGCAGCAGGTCGTAATAGGGGCGGCCGTTCTTGTTCAGCCGCTGGGACGCGGTGCGCACCAGCAGGCAGCCTTCCACATGGGCGCCGGGCTTCAGGGTGGAGACGCTCTGGCCGCGGATCTCCTGGTTGTTTTCAATGACACTTAGCGTGCTCATCAGGGTTGCTCCTTATCAATAGGGATTCTCCGCCTCGGAAGGGGCGCCGCCTTCGCCGCCGAGCAGGTTCGTGAAGGTGGTGTATTCGCTCAGCCAGGCCAGCTTGATGTTGTCCAGCGGGCCGTTGCGCTGCTTGGCGACGATGACCTCGGCGACGTTCTTCTCGGTGCTGTCGCGGTCATAATAGGCCTGCCGGTGCAGGAACATGACCACGTCCGCGTCCTGCTCGATGGAGCCGGAATCGCGCAGATCGCTCAGCACGGGGCGCTTGTCCGTGCGGGTGGTGGCGGCGCGGGACAGCTGGGCGCAGGCGATCAGGGGGATCTTCAGCTCCAGGGCGATCGCCTTGAGCTGGCGGCTGATTGCGCTGACCTCCAGCTGGCGGTTTTCATGGTCGCCGTCGGCGTGCATAAGGCCCAGATAGTCCACGATCACCAGATCCAGTCCCTGCTCCATCATCAGCCGCCTGCAGCGCGAGCGCAGCTGGGTGGGGCTGAGGCCGGCGGTGTCGTCGACGAAGATCTTGCTCTCGCCCACGGTGGTCAGCGACCGGGCCAGCCTGGTCCAGTCGTCGGGGCGCAGCTTGCCCTGCCGGACGCGCTGCATGTCCACCCGGGCCGTGCTGCAGAGCATGCGCATGATGATCTGCTCCCGCGGCATCTCCAGGCTGAACACGGCCACGGTCTTGCCCGCGCCGATGGCGGCGTTGGCGGCGATGTTCATCGCGAAGGACGTCTTGCCCATGGAGGGGCGCGCGCCGATCAGGATGAGCTCGCCGGGATGCAGGCCGGTCAGCAGCTGGTCCAGGGCGGTGAAGCCGGTCGGCACGCCGGAGATGCCGCCCTTGAGCTTGTCCAGCTCCTCAATCTGCTCGTAGGTGCTCAGCACGATGTCCCGCGCGGCGATCAGCGCCTCGCTGCCGGTGCGGCGCATCACGATGTCGAAGATGGCCTTCTCCGCGTGGTTCATCACGTCCTGCAGCGGCTTGTCCTGGGCGTAGCAGTCGCGCGAGATGCCGCCGGCGGCGGAGATCAGGCTGCGCAGCGTGCTCTTCTCCAGCACGATGCGGATGTAGGCCGGCATGTTGACCGTGGTGGGAACGTAGGAGATGAGCTCCAGCAGGTAGGCTTTCCCGCCGATGCCGTCCAGTGTGCCGGCCGCCTCCAGTTCGTCGGAGACGGTCACCAGGTCGACGGCCTTCTGCTCGCGGAAGAGCCGCTGCACACATTTGAAGATTTCCCGGTGCGCGGCCTGATAGAAGTCCTCCGGCTGCAGCTCCTCGACGGCGCGGGAGACTGTCTCCGGGTCCTGCAGGACGCCGCCCAGCACCGCCCGTTCCGCTTCCAGACTGTTCGGCGGGACGGCCCCGATCATTTCGCTCATGCCGGGTCTTCCTTTCGTTGCTTCGCCCTGGGGCTTACTTCTCCGCCGGCACCACGTGCAGCGTCATGGGCGTGGTCACGCCGTTGTAGAGCCAGACCGTGACCGGCATGTCGCCGACCTGCTTGATCTGCTCCTGCACGCGGATGCGCTTCTTGTCCACGCGGATGCCGTGCTGCTTTTCCAGCTCGTCCACGATCTCCTGCGTGGTGACCGCGCCGTACAGGCGGCCCTTCTCGCCGCATTTCACGGAGAGGGTGATCACGCGGTTGCGCAGCTGCTCGGCCTTCTCCACGGCCTCGGCGCGGTTCGCGGCCTCACGGGCGTTCTCCGCGGCCCGCTTGCGCTCGATCTCCCGCAGCGCGCCCGGCGTGGCCTCGACCGCCAGCTTCTTGGGGAAGAGAAAATTGCGGGCATAGCCGTCGGAAACATTGATGATGTCGTCGCGCTTGCCGCTGCCCTTGACTTCCTGCAAAAGAATAACCTTCATAATCAATACCCTCCGCTTCCCTGCTGTCAGGCACCGCCGGAAAATGCGCCGGCGTCTGCCGCATGTCGATAAACTTGGACAAAATGTATTATAGCGCAGCGCATGGAGAAATGCAAGTCTTTTGTTACAGCACGCGGACTGATTGTTACGCGATGATTACAAAGAATTGACGAAATCTTTACAAATGCCGCTGCAGGGGAGTTGAGCAGCCGAAAAGCGCGCTGCCGGCCGGCGGAGCGCGTCCTCAGGGGGACGAAGGCGGCTTAGTCGGCGGGGAGGAAGTCGCCGATGCCGCCAAGCATGCGGCCGAGGCTGTGGTAGCGGCCGGAGTAGATCACCGGGTCGAGGACGGTCAGGTCCACGTCGAAGGTGTCCGCGCACTGCAGCCGCTCGTCCAGCTGGATGCTGCGGATGTCACAGAAGAAGGTGGTCGAAAGGCCGGTGGGCACCGCCTGCCGCACCTCGCACTCGTAGACCCAGCGGCTGGCGTCCAGCACCGGCACGTCCAGCACGGCGCCGCGGCTCATGGCGAAGGCCACGCCGTCCTTCCGGCCGTCCCGGGCGTGCCGGGAGCCGAAGTAGTCCATCAGCGGGAGCATGTCCGTGCTGACCAGGTTCGCGCTGAAGCGGCCCTCGCGCAGCACGTTCAGCTTGGTCTGCTTCGTGCCGAACATGCTGATGACCAGCAGGTAGCCGCCGTCCTCGGCCTGGGTGGCGCTGACCCAGGTGATCGGAGCGAAGTTCGCGGAGCCGTCCTCATTGTTCGTGCCGATGAGGAAGGCCGGCTGAACGCACATGGAGTAGATGGGGGCAACGGAACGGCGCTGGGCCATGCTGCATGCACCTCGCTTTGCATTCCCGGAACCGCCGCCCGGCGGCCGCTCCGGCAGCACCATGATAGCACAGATTCCGCCGCCGCACAACGGCCGCCGCCCGCTCGCTTCCCGTCTGCCTGCCCGTGGCGCAGCCGTTCGGTCTGCTTTACAAAGAATCTGCCCTGTGCTATACTCACCGCATAACGTGAGCGGGGACATCAGCCTGAGACGCCGGCGCCGCACGGGGAAAAACGAAAAGGAGGAATCCACACGAAAGGGAGAGTTTTGGGTGGAATCGGCATCCTGCTGGGCAGCTTCTTCGTGATGATCCTGCTGCGCTTCCCGATCGCCTACGCCGTGGGCATCTCCACCGCGCTGTGCCTCCTGTCCATGGGGCAGAGCCTTGTCTCCCTGCCGCAGCTGATGGTCAAGGGCGTGTGGAGCTTCTCGCTGATGGCGGTGCCCTTCTTCATCACCATGGGCGTGCTGATGGGCTCCGGCGGCATCTCGGAAAAGCTGATCGCCCTGGCCAACTCGCTGGTCGGCTGGATGCGCGGCGGCCTGGCCCAGGTGAACATCGTGGCCTCCTACTTCTTCGGCGGCATTTCCGGCTCTGCGGCGGCGGACACAGCTTCCCTGGGCTCCATCCTGATCCCCATGATGGTGGATGAGGGCTATGACGCCGATTTCTCCACCGCCGTCACCATCACCTCCTCCTGCGAGGGCCTGCTGGTGCCGCCCAGCCACAACATGGTCATCTACGCCACCACCGCCGGCGGCGTCAGCGTGGGCGCCCTGTTCATGGCGGGCTACCTGCCGGGCGCCCTGCTGGCCATCTCCCTGATGGTGGGCAGCTATATCCTGGCGGTGCGGAACAACTATCCCAAGGGCGAGAAGTTCTCCATCGGGCGCTTTGTGCAGCAGCTGGGCAAGTCCATCTGGGCCCTGCTGGCCGTGCTGATCGTGGTGATCGGCGTGGTGGGCGGCGTCTTCACCGCCACGGAGTCCGCGGCGATCGCGGTGGTGTACTCCCTGCTGGTCTCCGTCTTCGTCTACAAGGGCCTCAACTGGAAGGGCGTCTGGAAGAGCCTGGAGAACTGCATCGACACCCTGGGCATCGTGCTGATCCTGATCGCGATGAGCGCGGCCTTCGGCACCTGCCTGACCCTCCTGCACGTGCCGGTCAAGGCGGCGGCGCTGATCACCAGCATTTCCAGCAGCCCGGTGGTGGTCATCCTGATGCTCAATGTGATCCTGCTGATCCTCGGCATGATTATGGACATGGCCCCCATCATCCTGATTGCCACGCCGATCCTGCTGCCGGTGGCCGTCAGCGTGGGCCTGCATCCCATTCAGTTCGGCATCATGATGATCCTGAACTGCGGCATCGGCCTGCTGACCCCGCCGGTGGGCTCCGTGCTGTTCATCGGCTCGGCGGTGGCCAAGCGGCCCATGGAGAAGGTCGTGAAGGCCACGCTGCCCTTCTATCTGTGCATGATCGTGGCGCTGCTGCTGATCTCCTTCATCCCGCAGATCAGCCTGTGGCTGCCGCGGCTCACGGGGGCGCTGTAAGCGCATGGGCAGCGGAATCGAAACCGAAGGCGGCCAGGAAAAGACGGGGCGGCTCATCACCGTCACCGTCCGCCTGGACAAGCGTACCTTCCGGCGCTTCGCCGTCTTTGACGCCCTGCGGGTGCGGCGGATGGGCCGGAGGCCGCTGGTGTTCGCCCTGCTGATGCTGGCCTTCGCGGCGGCGGCCCTCCTTCTGCGGAGGGAGCAGTCCGGGATGATCGCCGCGGTGCTGCTGGTCGTGGGCGTGGGCCTGCCCCTGGTCTGGGCGGGCAGCTTTCTGAGCCAGATCAACCTGCAGGCGGAGAAGAACAAGCTGACCCCGCCGCGCCTGGTCTACACCGTGACGCTGTCGGAGGAGGGCGTCTGCGTGCAGAACGTGCAGCGGGAGGAGGAGACACTGCGCCTCGGCTGGAGCGAGGTCTGGAGGGCCTGGCGGCGCCGGGACTGCATTTATCTCTACGTGACGGAGCGCAGGGCCTTCCTCCTGCCGTCCGGGCAGGCCGACGCCCCCGACGACGAGGTGTGGGCCCTGTGCAGCAGCCATCTGCAGGGCCGAAGCGAAAGCGGCCCGCGGCAGCCTTCTCCATCGCGTGGCAAATAAACGAAGCACAGCATATCGCATTCCGGAACGGCTGCGGTATGCTGTGCTGTTTTCTGTCGCAGAAGCGCCGGGACGGCAGCGGTCAGTCCGCCGGCTCCGTGCCGGGATCCGCCATCGGGCGCACCGACAGCGCGGCCAGCAGGGCTTCGGATTCCGTCAGGCCGCCGGTATCCATAACAAAGTAACGATCTTCTTCTTCCCAGATCAGCACAACCCGCCCGTCTTCGCTGAACATGCGCATCTCCCGCCCCCTGAACGTAACGGAAGAGGGCACCAGACCTTCCGTATCAACATTGCAGTTCATCGATTCTGAACAAACATCCAGAATAATGTATGCCGCGTTGTCCGATGTATACATCACACTGCTGTCCATAGAACCGCTGAGTCGTTCAAAAACAGTTAAACCTGCATTGGGCAGCCAGGACACTTCATAATCCGGTATCTGCAAATCATAGGTCTTGTCTGTCCTATCTGTCTGTACAGGGTAAACGGACATGGCCGCTGACAATGCCTCGCTTTCCGTCAGGCCATACGTCTGCAGCACAAAGTAGTAGTATGCGTCAGACCAGATCAGGCAGAGATGCTCTCTCTGGTGGAAGATCACGATCTCTTTCTCTCCCATATTCACAGTCTTTTGCGCCATGCCTTCCGTGTTCAGATTGACAAGCGCGCTGCTTGAACACACATCCAGCGTTATGGTTGATCCGTGGGCGGATTTGTAGGTGGTGAAGTTCATCCGGCTGCCGCCGACAGACTCTGTTTTCTTGAACTCATCGCCCGGCAGCCAGCAGAGACGATAATCGGAAGGCTGCGGAGTGGTATTCGGCATCGCGCTGTCTCTGTATGAAGACGGCCGGACCTTGATTTCAGTGTGGTCTGGTTTCGTAAGCAAGAACAGATTCAGAACCTGCTCCCTGACTTCACCGCTGACCGCAAAGACGGTTGTCAGCGCAAGATTCAGCAGCAGCACGATCAGGATTGTCAGCCTGACGAAGGCGGCAACGCCTTTTTTCAGCGCTTTCCGCGTGTGCTGCTTTTTCGTCCGCTCGTCAATCAGCCGCAGAACCCGCCGATCCAGCTCCTCGCTGCCCTCGCATTCTTCCTCCGGCGGAATCTCCCGGAGAATCAGCCTGTACTGCGCATACTGCAGTGCCGATTGAAAGTAGGCTTCCTCGGGGGAAAGCTCCGCCCATTCATTCTCCGTCATGGCGCTCGCCTCCTTCCAGCATGATGCCGCGCAGCCGCCTCCGGGCGCGCGTGAGCAGCATCCGCACACTGTCCGGCTTCACCTGCAGCTGCTCCGCGATCTCCTGATCGGATTGCCGCAGGAAGTATTTCATATGGAGCAGCGCCTGCTCCCGCTCGCTCAGCTGGGGCAGCGCCGTCATCAGCGCGTCCGCGTCATAGCCGGACAGCGGCTCCTCCTCCGCGGGGGCGGTGTCCGCGGCGCTGTCGGCCTCGGCGTGACGGGCTTTTTCATCATTCCGGTGGATCCTGTACACAGCGTTTTTGACGGTGACGAACACATAGCCCCGCAGCCGGTCCTGCTGCATCGCCCGCAGGCTGGAAACCCGCGGAACCAGCGAGACAAAGGCATCCTGCACCGCGTCCTCCGCGGTCTGCCGGCTGCCGCAGAGCCGGTATGCATAGGTGAACAGCTCCTTGCGCAAGCCCAGATACAGGGCGGTCAGGAAGCTGCGATCCTCCCCGGAGCCGCTGCTCATGACCGCGAGATAAACCGGCCCTGGCAGGAGAAGCGCCATCTCTGCCGCCTGAAACAGCCTCAACACGATCTTCATCATCCTTTCCTTGTGCTGCCCGCCGCCTTTCAGCGCAATATGCCCTTTACGGCGCGGGCTGCCTTCCGCGGGGAAGCACAAACCCCCTCCGTTTATATCAATCCATCTCAGCGCCAAATTGAAACACCTTCGACGAAATATCAGTATCCTGTTTCGACCGGACGGCGGCAAATCCTGCCTGCGCATCCCGCGCGTGCCGCCGGCGGAGGAGCGGATGATGCGGTGCGATGCCGAAAGACGCCGCGCCCCCTTGATCCGCGCGACCCGGCGGGGCTTCGCTGCGCGTTTTTTTGGGGGAATTCCCGATGCGGAAGCTGCGGCAGACGGGCCGGGACCCCACGCGTTTTTCCGAGGGGTCATGGCTTGATCCTGCCGCGGGTGTATGCTAAGATTCGTTAAGAGGATCATTCTGGCGAAAGGGTGATGCGTATGGCGAACAAGAACCGCATTCTGCACCTGCTGCGCTTTCTGCAGACCGGCTCCGACGAGGATCATCCCGTCACGACGGCGCAGATTCGCGCTGCAATGGGGGAGAAGGGCTGCCCGGTCACGGTGGAGACGCTGCGGGATGACATCGCGGCCCTCCGGGAGGCCGGCTATGACATTGTGGTGAACGAGGCGAGCGGGCGGCCGACCACCTACAGCTTCGTCGACCGCACGCTGGATACGCCGGAATTGCAGCTGCTGATCGACGCGGTGTCCTCCTCCCAGTTCATCTCCCCGACGCGCAGCCGCCAGCTGATCGCCAAGCTGACCGCCATGGCCGGGCCCTCGCACCGGGAGGAGCTGCGGCAGGGCATCGAGACGGTCAAGACGCCGAACTCCCAGCTGCTGTACACGGTGCAGAAGATTCAGCAGGCGATCCGGGCGGATCGACAGATCACCTTCCAGTATTTCTCCTGGAATCTGGACAAGGAGTATGTGCCGCGCCACGACGGCAAGTGGTATGTCATCTCGCCCTACGCCACGCTCTGGCGGTACGAGCGGTATTTTCTGGTGGGCTGGTCGGAGGAGCGGGAGCGGGTGGTGGTGTTCCGCGTGGACCGGATGGGCCTGCCCCGGCTGACCCGGCAGGACCGGGTGCCCGCCCCGGCGGACTACGACATCCGCAGCTACACGGAGCGCGTCTTCAACATGTACGACGAGGGCCCCATGGAGACCGTGACGCTGCGCTGCCGCCCCCACATGATCGGCACGCTGATCGACTATTTCGGGAAGGGCGTGGAGCCGTACAACCTGACGGAGGAGAGCTTCGACGCGGATGTCGCCGTCTGCGCCTCCGCCACCTTCTTCGGCTGGGTGCTGGGCTTCGGCGGCGACATGACCATCGCCGGCCCGCCGCCGGTCTGCGCGCAGTACCGGGACGCGCTGCGCAGGGCAGGGGAGGAAATGGCGGCCGGCGAGGGGAGATGAGCGGCATTCCCTCAGCCGGATCGCCCGCCTGACCGCCTCACAAAACAGCGCATGACGCGCGCGGCCGATAACCTGATGAAAACATGCGGGGACACTGCTGCCTGCTCCGCCGCCCTGCGGAAAACGATGCTTTTTCACGAATGCAGCCTTCCCAAACCTCCCGCGGTATGCTATATTTGGATCAGACGGCCGGCAGACGAAGCGGGACTGCGGGTTTCCGCGCTGCCGGGAGCATACTGCTTGCTTGACAAAGGAGGATGCCGGAATGAAGGCGAAAATGCGTTTTCTGCTGCTGTGCGCTGTGATCTGCGCGCTGCTGCTTCCTGTCGCGGGCGGCCTGGCCGAGCCGGAGCGGGAAGCCGTCTATCAGGTGGCGCTGCTGCAGTCGCTGGCCCAGGGGCATTACGACGGGATCATCACGGTTGGCGAACTGAAGGAGCACGGGGATACCGGCATCGGCACCTTCGAGGGGGTCAACGGCGAGATGATCGTGCTGGACGGCGTGGTGTACCAGGCGATTCATGATGGCAGCATCGTGGTTCCGCCGGACAGCGAGACCGTCCCCTTCTCCAATGTGACCTATTTTGAGCCGGATCTCACCCTGTCGCTGTCCGGCATCGCCGACATGGCCGGCCTGCAGGAGCAGCTGGGCGCCGCGGTGCAGGACAATGGCGCCAATCTGTTCTATATGGTCAGGATCAGCGGCACCTTCTCCGCCATCAAGGTGCGCAGCGAGTATAAGCAGGAGAAGCCCTACCGGGAGCTTGACGTCGCGCTGACTGCCGATCAGGTGGAGTTCGATTTTGCGAACGTCCGTGGAACGATGGTCGGCCTGTACTGCCCCGCCTTCATGGGCGGCCTGAACAGCGTCGGCTGGCACTTCCACTTCATCACCGAGGATCGGACGCAGGGCGGGCACGTGCTGCAGGTCAGCATTGACAGCGCCGAGGCCGCGATGGACGCGACGCCCGCATTCGCGCTGATGCTGCCCGACGACGACGCTGCCTTCCAGCAGATGGACCTGAGCCGCGATATGGATGCGGCCATCCACCGCGCGGAGACGGCCACCTCATCGGATGCGGCGGAGACGGAGGAGGAGGCTGTGCCGGCCAACCCGTGATCTCATCATGATGATCCGTTCTGCCTTTCCACAAAAAGCGCGGCAGTCTGCTGGCTGCCGCGTTTTGCAGTATTGGTTTTTTCAGTCCGCGCAGATGAAGGCTATGCCGTTGATCAGGATCTTGGCAGCCTTTTCCGGCTCCACCAGACGGTTCAGCACAATCCGGGTGTCCAGTGCCTCCTCGCCGAGGCCGCCGCACAGGTAGACGGTGTTGTCGATGTTTCCGCCCTGATCGATGACGGTGTATGTGCTGCCGTCTTCAAATACGATCTCGATGCGCGCGAGGCTGTCCGGATCGGGCACGACGATCATCTGCTCCTCATCGCCGGAGACCATGGCGGCGCCGCGCTCATTGCAGGCAGGCGTCAGCGTCACCTTCATGCTGAAGGGGGACAGGGCGATCTGCGCGCCATCCTCCGCCGCGAACGCCCTGGTCCGCACGGCCTGCACCGCCGGAATGGGCGTCTCCTCCACATGCCGCCCTCTGTCATCCGTGAGGGCGCTGAGGGGCTGATCCGCGTACATCGCCGTCAGCACGGGCGCTTCCCCGTCCGGCAGATCGTCGAAGAACACGCAGTAGTAGTACAGGTGAACGCAGGTGTCCGTGCTGCCCTCCATGTCCACCCACATCATTTCGGCGGCGCGGTCGACGCAGAAGAAGATGTCCGCGTCATTCGCGAAGTACGCGCCCTTTTCCTCGTTCAGCAGCTGGCTGAACACCAGCGCGTTTTCGCCCTCCGGGTTCTCCAGCGTCATCTCCATCACCAGCGCGTTCTCGTCGCGCACGGCGGAGAGGATCGTCAGCGTGTGATGGTTCATTTGCACCGTCACGGGCTCGCTCATGACCTGCGCCCCGATCAGCCGCTCCGCGGTCTCCGCGTCCATGGTCACATATTCCCGCCTGGGGAACAGGGACTCAAGTCCGCCCTTTCCGTTGTCGATGATCTCAACGTGCTCCGCCACATCCTTCCGGGTTTCACCGCCGAATACGCGGTTGAAGAAATCCGTGTGGATGGCGGCGGCCAGGGCCGTCCCAACCAGCAGGATCCCCACCAGGACAAATACCACACTCAGCGACAGCTTCTTTTTCATGACAGGCTCCTCCTCT
Organism: uncultured Clostridia bacterium; assembly: GCA_946538975.1. Taxonomy (GTDB): domain Bacteria; phylum Bacillota; class Clostridia; order Christensenellales; family Aristaeellaceae; genus RUG11272. The sequence continues at coordinate 21,845 of CAMNHF010000014.1, forward strand.
TCGGCACGATTCATCACGCGCTGCGCGAGCCAGGGGTCGTCCTGCAGGCCGGACAGTTTCTGATCGGCGGCCTTGTGCAGTCTTGCGCGGATTTCCTGATCCGTCATGCTTCCATTCCTCCCTCCAGCTGCCTGCGCAGCGCCTTGCGGGCGCTCTCCAGGCGCCTCGATATGTTGGATACAGCGATATGCAGGGTTTCTGAGATCTCCTGCATGGTCATGTTCTGATAATAGTAGAGCAGCACCACTTCCCGCTGCTTCAGCGGCAGCCGCAGCACCAGCTCCAGCAGGGCCGTGTCCTCCGGGCTGCTCTCGCAGGCCTCCTCCGGCAGATCTGCAATGTCCACCGAGAGATCCACATGGCGGAACCAGCGCGACCGCATAAGATCCCGGCAGGTGTTCACGGCGATTCTCGTCAGCCAGGTCTTCTCGCTGCTCTCCTGCCGGAAGGTCTGCATCCCGCGATAGACCTTGATGAATGTCTCCTGCACCGCATCCTCCGCCAGATGCGCATCCTTGAGGATCATGCAGCACAGGCGGCGCAGCTGCGTCTGGTACGTCTGCACCAGGCGTTCCAGTTCCTTCGATGTGTCAGGGCCCTTGACATCATCCATCCTTACCGCCCTCCTTTCACCCGATTGGACGAAAAGGGGAAGCCGCAATTTGCGCTTTCCCGATTTTGCATTTCAGTTTTTTTGCGGGGAACCGGCGGGAAGGGAGCCGGCCGCCTGTCCCCGTCCATCCAACGCGGTGCCGCCCGCACAGAGTCTGCAAACCCCGGGCTGCACCTGTATCCCCGCGGAGAAGTCCCCTTTTGGCAGGCCGAGGCGGGGACAGGGCACCGGGCGGAAATGAAATCGCGCGAAAAAGCGCCCCCGGGCAGCTCAGCTTCTTCTGATGCTCCGGAAGGCGCGCTGCGTTTTTCCGTCAGACCGGCTTCCCTCCCGGCCAAAGGGAAGATGGCCCGCTGACAGGGACGCGCATGACCGCTTTCGGCTCAGGCCAGGTGCAGCAGCTTTTTCAGCTCGTCCGCGATCTCCCGGGCCGCCCGGCGGTGCGCGTCGCGGCTGGGGTGCATCCGGGAGCCGAGGCTCTGGGCGTCGGAGAGGCTGAGATAGTGGACATTCTGATCGCCCCTTGCCCGCACGTCCTCCACCGCGCCCCGGAGGCTGTCCTCCACGGCGTGGCCGCACAGGCCGTAAGCCCACACGATGACCGCGCGGGGGTACCGGGCGCGGACGGCCTCCACCAGCTCGGCGGCGCGGGCGCGCAGCTCGGCGCGGGCCGCGGGTAGCTCGTCCGCTCCGAGCTTGGCGAGGGCGGAGCCATCGTTGGTGCCCAGATTGATCACCACCGCGTCGGCGGGGCGTTCGCCGTCGGGCGCGGGCCCCTCGCCGCCGGGGGGCACGCCGCAGAGCTGGCCGTAGATGCGCCCGATGCGGCTGTCCTGCTGGTTATCCCAGCTGCGGGCAGCGCCCCAGCCGCCCAGGGCGATCACGCGCTTGTCAGCCTTCATCTCCTCGGCCACCAGCGTGGGGAAGGCGGGCATATGGGAGATGAACAGCATCCGCCACTCCTGCGCCTCGCCGTAGGGCCCCATCGTGCCTTCGCCCACGGTCAGGCTGTCGCCGATGAATTCCAGCGTCAGGGGCCGGGCGTCCGGCGCTTCGGGCGTCCCGTCCGTGATGACCGCGTGCAGCACCACCGCGCCCTTCTCGTCATAGCTGGGCTGGGTGTCGCGCAGGATGGTGACCTCATGGGGGAACTGATCGTCCAGACCGGCCAGCAGGGGATAGGTATGGGTGCCCTCGGCCATGGGCAGGCGGGTGATCGGCGCGCCGTCCACCAGCACGCCCAGCCACTGGGCATGATCGCCGGCGGTGGAGGTCGCCTCCACGTCCAGCCGCCTGCAGGCCAGCTTCACCCGCACGCCCGAGCCGCTCCACCAGAGGTTCTGCTCCCGCTCGCTCAGGTCATGCCGCCCGATGGTGACAAAACGGGCGTCCGGCAGGGAATAACGATTCATCCTTCTCGCTCCTTTCGGATTCTATGATCTTGATGGGCTGCCGCTCACCGCAGCGCTTCGCTCAGCTTCGGCGGAATGCCCCGGGGCCCGCGCACGGCATAGATCCCGTATTCCTGATTCAGCACGCTGAAGGTGAACTGATGCGGGTCATACCGTTTCAGGAGCCGGATCCGCATCAGGCTTTTGATGCGCAGGCCGTCCCGCTCGAAATGCCAGGGAATGCCGGTCTTCGTGACCAGACACTTGTAGTAGATGGCGGAAGCCGGTGCGCCGATGTACAGGTACACCGTGTCGCCCTCCTTGATGCCGGCCCCCTGCTTCCAGTTAATTTCCTCCGTGTCATCGAAGGCGTGAATGCTGTCGTAATACTTGGGGTTGGAGGGGATCAGCCACTCCTTGGGCGCGCGGATCGCCTTCCTTGTCTTCGCAGAGGCGGTCACCTGATAGCTCGTGTCGATCAGAGCGCAGACTTCCTCCGCGGAGACGGTGCCGTCCAGCAGGATGGAGATCCAGTTTCCCCGGCTGATGTGGTATCCCGGCAGGAAGCCCTCCCGCTGCAGCAGGAAGTCCCGCAGCATCAGATCGCCCAGCTTCACGTTCAGCACGTCCACGGCCCCATCTCCGGGCAGGTCCAGCTTGCCGCGGGGCACATCCATCATCAGGGCGAACCACTTCTGGTTGTCCTGATGCCGGAAAATCCCGTAGCCCGGAAAGCGCAGCCAGGGATATTCGATGCCGCAATGGTATTTCTCCCGGATGTACGCAATCACTTGCTCCCTGCGGCTCATGGGCGCTCCCCCCTGATCCAGGCCGCCGCCTGTTCCATCACGGTCTCCAGGTTCCGGAGATCCTGCAGGACATCGCCGGTCTCCAGGGAATGGTTGGCCTGCTCGGTCAGCATCAGCGGAATGCCCGCCCGGCCGCACAGGGCCCGGAGGCGTGAGGTGTCAGCCCAGGGATCCGCTGTCCCGTGAAAGGCGATGGCGTCCGTCACCGGGGAAGCAAAGGTCTCCTCCAGCGGCGTGAAGAGGATATGCCGGCAGCGAAAACCGCGGGACGCGGCGAAGGCTGTCGCGACGGCGGTCCCGATGCTCTTGGAGATGAAGAGAATCTCCGCATACCGCCCCCAGTCCACGGCCTGCAGGCTTGCCTCGGTCTGCCGCAGCGCGATCCCGATGCTCTCCCGCAGCCTGTCGCGGTCGCCCTGCACCTTCGCCGGAAATCCGCCATAGGGCACGGGCAGAACCTCCCAGCCCAGGGAGCGGGCCAGCTTGCCGCTGTAGTACAGCAGCGGCTTGTCGCAGGTGTAGCCGATGCCCGGCAGCAGTACGGCAATCTTCATATCCGTTTCCCCTCTTCATCCAGGGCCTCGCGGATCATCCGCTCCAGACTCTCCGCAAAGCGCCGGTCGTCCTCCTCTGTCCGCCTGGCAGGACCCTTCAGGTGATGCTTCCGGCTGCGCCGCGCCTTCTTCGCCAGATGCCGCTCCATCAGCAGGCCGTCGATGTTTTCATCCGTGTATTGCCTGCCGCTCTGGTGGATGGCTCTGGCCCCCTTGCCCAGCGCCAGCGCCGCCACGCCGTAATCCTGCGTGACGACCAGATCGCCCGCCCGGCACAGGTTGATGAGGGCGATGTCCACCGCGTCCGCCCCTGCGCCGATGGTTCGGACGGTGCTGTAATCGGAGGTGAGCACATGGTTTGTGTCGCACAGCAGGATCACCGGAAGCCCGTGCCGCCGGGCAATGCTCTCCGCGATGCGGGTTACCGGACAGGCGTCGGCGTCAATCAGAATTGTCATGGCCTTTCCTCGGCGGAGGCGACGCTCGCGATGGCCTTGTCGATGTTCGCGGCCACTGTCTCGTCACCAAAGTTGTGATACTTTCTTCGGGCGTTGATGCCGCGCCTGGCTTTCCGGAAGAATGCCAGCGCTTCGGCCGGATCGGCTTCCACGCCGATGCCGTCCCGATAGCAATACCCCATGCGCAGCGCGATGTCGGCATACTTGCCCTGGCTGATCCTGCGCTTGTCCGTATGCTTCCAGAGCTTGCTGAGCAGCAGCCAGGCCATCATCGGATTCCGCGGCGTGCCGTCCCCCTTGCGATACATGTCGGAGAGCTTGTAGATGGCTTCGATGACACCGTGCAGCGCGGCGAAGGAGAAGCAGCGGAAGGCCCTTTCGCAGTCCGGCGCACCCAGGCGGCTGCTGTAATAGATATAGCCCAGGGAGTTGGCCGCGAGATCGTCGCCCCGCGGCGGATCGTCGTCCGGGTTGAACAGCCGCAGCAGGGCCTGCTCCGCCTTCTTCCAGTCGCAGGGCACGATGCCGTTGCCGCCGTAGTAGGCGTAGGCATATCGCCGGATGCCGTACAAACCGCCTGACCGGAAGCGCTCTTCCAGCAAACGGGTGTAGAAGCCCCGGAGAGGCTCGGAGATGCCGCTGCGCTGCGCCAGTGCCTCGATCACATTCAGCGCGTCCGTTTTGAAGTCATCGGGGAGCTCCACCTCCCAGAAAGGCTTTCCGCGGCTTTGCAGATATGCGTCCCGCAGCGGAAGAATCCACTGAGAGGCTGCCTCGCTGCAGGCGTCGAGGCAGCTCATCAGGAAGAGTAGGCGACCCGCCAGAAAACGGAGCAGCAGGCCCTCCTCCGTCAGCGGAGGGATTTGCAGATGATCGTGCGCGCCGGTGCTCTGAAAGGTGTTCCGCCAGCCTTCCAGCAGGAAGCCATTGCGGAAGCGCGGAAGCCGGTCGATGAGGCAGAGCAGATCCTCGTCCGTGATGGCACAGCGGTGCGTGGCAGCGCTAAAGGGATACCTGCCCTGTTTGGCCAGCTCCCACGGCGTCACATCCAGGCGGAAAAGCGCCCGCACTGTCTCCGCGTCGGCCTCCGCAGGCGCAAGCCGTTCAATCTGCCTGCAGGGAACAGCGGTGGCTTCACGCTCCGCGGCTTCCTCATCGCCTTCATAGCGAATGACGGCATCAAGCGGCAGCAGGTGCGCGGATCCGGCTTCCGGGTCGGCATCCCATACGCCGCAGAGCTGACCGTTGCAGAGAACCAGATCCCAGGAACAGATTTCTTGAATATCCATGTTGAACGCGGCCTCCTCAACGGCACGCAGATTCATGACAGCTGAGCGCTTTTCCCCGGCAGGCAGCCCCTGTTCTTCGGGCATTTTCGCCTTGCCTTCTTCTTTGGGGCGGCGGGCTGCGTCAGGCGGACAGGCCGGCGCCCCTTCTTTTGGTAAAGACCTGCACGATGCCGGCGGTCAGAAGCGTGGAATTCAGCACGCCGAAGCACACGTCCGACAGGAAATGGTTTGTCATGTGCATCCGGTTGTAGCCGCACAGCAGCACGAACAGGCAGACCAGACCGAGGGCAATCAGGTTCTTCCGCAGGCTTCTTTTCTTCATGCAATCGGTTAGCACCGCCATGGTGCCCAGGGCCGCGTTGACCTTGCCCATTCCCAGCACGCACAGGGCCACGCCGTCCTGATCATACAGCCTGCAGGGGCTGGCCGGAACATCGAATTCCGCGGCCCCCCGCAGATACTGCTCATAGTAGCATTGCGCCTCGCCGGGAAAATCATCGGCCATGCCGCCGACCTCGAATTTGGGGAGCAGCAGCACCTTCACCGGCAGGGGAGACGCCTGCCGGCAGCTTCCTCCGCCATGGCGGCGGCGCCTGCCGCGATCAGAACGAAAGCCAGGACGGCGCACAGCCATCTCTTCATCGCGCGAACTTCCTTCGGATGCCGGCCCTTATGAATGCGAGGACGAGGATGCGGCCGCGGCTGTCGTGGAGGCAATGACGGCGCACATGGCCATCTGCATCGCGATGAGCGTCGCAATCGTTCCCGACAGCGCCGCCGTATCAACCGCGTCCCGCGGCACATATGCATCCGATGCGATCATTGCCGCATGCATCAGGCGGGTTTTCCTGTCGATCCCGAAGAACCCATAGCCCTTCTGCTGCTCCAGGAACGCGTCGATCTCCGCCATGTCCCTGACCAGCGCGCCGGGCTCCGCGGGCAGCATGGCCAAAGCGGCCAGCACCGCCAATTCGTGGTGCTTCCCGTACTTCCCGATCTCCCGCTCGATCATGTCGTAAAGCGTGAAAACCCGCTCGCACTTTGCGTTCGTCTCCGCCTTGTCCATGGCCAGAATGTGCGACATGGTCTGCACGCAGTCGCTGTCATGAAAGCGTTCCTTCAGCAGCTGATAGCACGCTTCCATGCCGGCGATCAGCTCGTCGTCCGACTGATCGGACCAGGCCATCATCAGCGCGTAAATGCTGTCTTCGGAGGACGTCAGCAGGGGATGCTCGGCTTTCATGCGGCGGTAGATTCCTTTGCCGCGGGCAATCCTCTCCTCGGTGCAGTCATATTCCGTGAGCAGGAACGCAGCCAGCGCCAGATAGTCGGAGCCGGAGAATTCCCTCCGCAGCATCTGATAGACATTCTGCGTCTGCCCGAATTTCTCGTCAGGGTGGTCTTCCATGGAGAGCAGGCAGGCGAGGGGGATGCGTATGTACCCCCGGAAGGAGGAAAAGATTCCCGTCCTCTGATTGATCAGCTCCCGGCCTGCGCGCAGTCTGTCCTGATCGGGAAAGGCGCCCGCCGCGCAGAACAGATTGGCGCAGACAGGCGCCAGATAGCTGCCGTCCCATCGGAACGTGTCCTTGATGACGTCCCGGGCCGCAATGAATTGATTGCAGAGCTTTTCCAGCGATTCTCTCATCTGTGCAGAACCTCCGTGATCTTTCAATCGTTCCGGCAAGCAAAATGCAAATGAATCTCAGAAACGGCGCAGCCCGATTCCCCCGAGCCGTTTGCTCCTTGCAATCATACCATATTTCCGCGCCGTTTTCCATCATAATTTGCGGAACGCCCCGGAACAATGCTTCAGAACAATGCTCCCGCAGCCTGCCCCCTGTGCGCTGAAGCCGAAGCCGCAGGACCTGGGACGGGGATATTTGCAGAGCCTGAAATGTGTATATTTGATACTTGCATGGGGATCGGGAATATGCTACAATTTCATATCAGCGCCGGCGCGTACTATGCTTGTTCCTGCATGAGGCTTATCTGGATCTTGCCCCGGGGATGAGGGGCGGCGGCGCCTTTTGCCCCACAGATCCATTCGGCACGGAAAGGAAGCGCACCGACCCTATGTTCAACCATCACGACATCACCCGCGACGCCTTCATGCTCCACGGGCCGCTGGCCCACCACGGCTATGACTGGTGGTGGCACTCCTTCACGGCGCAGGATGCGGAGACCGGCGAGGACAAGCCGTTCTTTATCGAGTTCTTCGCGTGCAATCCGGCGCTGGCGGAGGATCAGCCCGTGCTGGGGCAGCTGCCGGCCAACCGGACGGCAGGGAAGCGGCCGTCTTATCTGATGGTGAAGGCGGGCACCTGGGGCGGGGACGCCTGCCAGCTGCACCGCTTCTTCGCCTGGAAGGACGTCGCGCTGCACGGGGACGCGCCCTATCAGGTTGAGGCGGCGGACTGCCTGGCCTGCGAGACGGCGCTGAAGGGAAGCGTGACGATCACGCCGGAGGAGGCTGCCGCGCACCCGGAGTGGATGTGCGACGCGGGGGCCCTGTCCTGGGATCTGACCATCGACAAGCAGATCGCCTTCAATGTGGGCTACGGTGCCAGCCGGCCCCTGCGGGATGCCGAGGCCTTCGCCATGTACTGGCACGCGGAGGGGATGAAGAGCGCCTACAGCGGCACGGTTACCTTCAACGGGCGGAGATACACCGTGACGCCGGAGAAGTGCTATGGCTACGCGGACAAGAACTGGGGCCGGGACTTCACGACGCCCTGGGTCTGGCTCTCCTCCAGCTGCCTGACCAGCAGGAAGACCGGGAAGCAGCTCACGAACAGTGTCTTCGACATCGGCGGCGGCCGGCCGAAGATCTACTTTGTCCCGCTGGACCGGCGGCTGCTGGGCGTGTTTTTCTACGAGGGCAGGGAGTACGACTTCAACTTCTCCAAGCTCCATCTGATGGTGAAAACCGCTTTCTCCTTTGAGAAGCTGGCGGAGGAGGTCATCTGGCATGTCCGCCAGGAGAACATCCACGCGGTCATGGAGACGGAGGTTCACTGCCGGAAGAAGGACATGCTGCTCATCAACTACGAAGCCCCGGACGGCAGCCGGCACCACAACCGCCTCTGGAACGGCGGCAATGGCTGGGGCACGGTGAAGCTGTACGACAAGCAGGATGGCCAGCTGGCGCTGGTTGATGAAGTGGAAGCGGCCCACATCGGCTGCGAGTACGGGGAGTACGATCATGAGGATTCGTATTGACGCGGTCGCAGGCTGACGGCCCGGCGATCCGGCTGTTTCTCCGGCAGCCGCAGCGCAGAGAACAGACAGAAGCATCCTGCCAAAGAAAGCATTGCCGCCGCAGGAAAAGCCGCCGGGAAACGGTCAGGGCGGCCCGGGCAGGCTGAAAGGAGGACGCCATGCCAAGAAAAACGGTTTTCGAGATGAAAGTATCGGAGGTCTATCCGCTGCTGGTGCACAAGGCGGAGCGAAAAGGCCGCAGCAGGGCCGAGGTCGATCAGGTGACTGCCTGGCTCACAGGCTATGACATGGCGTCTGCCGACCTGGACGTGACCTATGCGGAATTCTTCGCCCGCGCGCCGGCCATGAATCCGAGAGCGAGCCTGATCAAAGGCAGCGTCTGCGGAGTTCGCGTGGAAGAAATCGAAGACCCGCTGATGCAGAAGATCCGCTGGCTGGACAAGCTGGTGGATGAGCTGGCAAAGGGGAAGCCCATGGATAAGGTCTTGCGGTGAAGCGCCCATGGGGAAATGCCCGAAGTGCGGACGCGCTTTCAGCAGGCGGATCAGGATCGCTGCTGTGTGAAGGCGATTGTCAGAACGGCAGCGATCTCCGCAGAATCATGCTGAATACTGCGGAGATCATGTCCCTAACCCAGAGAAGGACTGCATGACCGCGTCCGGCATCGGGCTGCGGAGAGCATCTCTGCTGAATTGATCTCCGGCTGAAAACGCCGGCCAAATACTGCCGCCTCTTCCGGGGGCGGCTTTTGGCTTTCTTGTGACACAAAAAGTACGAGCCGCCCTTTTGAGCGGCCCGTGCTTTATTCGTTCAGTTCAGTTCTTCTTTCACAAACACGCAGTTGCTGTGGCTCTGGCAGTACGCCTCTGCCGGGCTGCCGGCCGTGCCGTACACGAAGATCGTGCCGCAGCCGGAGAACACATCCGTACCCAGGGCGCAGCCATCCGGAATGCGGATCTGCCGGAGGCCCGCGCAGTCCTTGAAGGCATAGTCGCCGATGCTCTCGCAGCCGTCGGGGATGGACACCACGGTCATGGCTGCACCCTCGAAGGCGCCGGCCTCGATCACGGCAATGCCGCTGGGCAGGGTAAAGTCCGGCGTGCCATAGGCGGGCCTGACGATCAGCTGCAGCTCGCCCGCGCTGTTCACCAGGGCGGCATAGCTGTCTCGGTCGCAGGCAAAGCCGCCCGCGTAGCCGGTGATGCCTGTGGCGATCGTCTTAGGCGCTTCTGCGCTGGCGGGATAGCTCTCGCAGGAGAGGCCGATGCGCAGGCCTTCCTGAAGTGCGCCGGTCATCTGGACGGAAACGCTGTTCTTCAGATACAGGTTGCCCACGCTGCTGCCGGAAACCACCGGCGCACCCGCCAGGTTCAGCGTGCCCGCCGAGCAGAAGATCCCGCCGCCGTTCTGGCCCGTGCCGGTGGTGTTATCCGTGACGGCGCCGCCGGACAGGCTGATGGTGCCGGCAGACCAGATCCCGCCGCCGTTCATCCTGGACGTGTTTTCGCTGATCGTGCCGCCGCTGAGGGTCATCGTGCCCCGGTTGACCACCGCGCCGCCGCTGTAGGTATCGGCGCTGTTGCCGTTCAGCGATCCGCCGGTGAGGGTCAGCGTCGCGCCGGCGGCGTTGAAGATCGCGCCGCCCTCTGCCGCCTGGTTGCCGGTGAGGGAGCCGCCGGCGATGGTCAGGGTGCCGTTGTTCACGATGCCGCCGCCGCTGCCGGTGCTGAAGCCGCCGGTGACGGTGCCGCTGCCGCTGCCGTCCGTGATCGTGAGCGTGCCATGGTTGGTGATGACGTGGCCGTCGGCGCCGCCTTTGGGCATGGCGCGGCACAGGGTGTGTCCGTTCAGGTTCAGGGTGATGTTCTTCCCGGGCGCAACGGAAAGCGCGCTGTCGTATTCGCTGGAAATGACTTCTTCCTCCAGCGTCAGGGTCGCGCTGCCCTGCGCGGCGTCAATCTGCATCTGCAGATCGCTCCAGGCGTTGCCCCACACGGCGGTGAAGACGGTATTGCTGCCGACGGTGTATTCATCCCCGGCTTGCAGAACCTGATCGGTGCCCTCTGCCAGCCAGCCGCGGAAGTCATATCCGCTGACCGTGTAGCCGCACGCCGGCAGGAGCGTCACGCTGCCATACACACAGCGCATTTCTTCCATGCTGCCGATGGCCAGCTCGTTTCCGCTGCTGAAGGTGAGGACCGTCAGCGAGCCGTCATGGTGCAGCCCGCACGCACAGACGCCGTCCTGGAAGACATGCGCCTCTTCCGGGCCAAGGGGCTCCAGGCAGGCATAGCACGACGCCAGATGGGTCTCCTCTGTGACCGTATACAGGAGCTGCGGATGGTCGCAGACCTCGATCCTTGCGTAGTGTTCACGGCAAGCGCCAGTCCGCTCCATCGCTTGCCGCAGCTCCGCGTTGGAACCGTTCGTATTCGAGCCTGCAGTCACCTTCACGGCGTCCGAAAGCGACAGGGGGCCATTCTCATCTCCGCCATTGCCGCTGCCGATGGCGCAGCCCCCGTTCACGGCCCTGGCAATCACCGTGCCGCCGGTGATCGTCGTCGAGCCGGTGCTTTCGCCGCCGTAGCCGGCTTCTCCTTCTGCGCCGGCGCCGATGCCCGCTCCGCCTTCAGTCGAAGCCGCGGTCACCGTGCCGCCCTCGATGGCGATCCTTCCTCTGAAATCGCCCTGATGTCCGGCGCCAATGCCCGCGCCAAGGCTCGCGGTGGCATCCACGGTGCCGCCCGTGATCCGGATGCTGCCGCTGAAATTCTTGAACTGCGAGCCGCCGATGCCCGCGCTCCATGTGGAGGCAGCGGTCACATCTCCGCCGCTGATGGTGATCGTGCCGCTGTCCCCCTGACCGCCGGCGCCGATGGCCGCGCCGGAGCCGGTCTCAGAGTGCAGGAGGCCCGTGCCGGCGCTCTGCCCGTAGATGGTCAGGGTCTTTCCCGGCGGGACAAACAGGCCCTTCACGTTCAGGGTACAGCCGTCGCCGAGGATCAGGTTCACGTCCCCGGTGATGCTCTCGATGCGGCCGTTCTTTGTCACATTGCTGTCCAGGATGTATCAGCCTTCGGTCATACTGCCATTCGACGGCACCGGCTGGACGGTGGCCGTCTTCGTCTCGGTCACCACCTGAGAGCCATCCCAGCTGCGTTCCACATACGTCACGCTGATCCCGCCGTCCGCCAGCGCCGCCGATGCACACAGGCACAGCGCCGCGCAGAGCAGCAGGGTCACAAGAAGCTATGCGGCTTTTCGTCATGGTTCCTTCCTCCCGGCTGTTTTGTGCACAGCAGATCGCTTCGTCATACGACATGAGCCGCCGGTCGAAAGGGCGGCGAACCCCTCCGGCGCGGCGGCTTGTAATGGAATCACAAAAAGACGCAGTGATGTCTGCCTGCCTGAACGCAGCACGATTCGGCATGCCTGTCGACCTCTTTAGCTGAAACGAATCAGGTCGATATACAAACCCACTTTATTATAGCGTATTTGCAGGGCGGTGGCAAGATGTGCGCTGCATATTATGGAAGGGAAATTTCTGAAGTAAATTTCTGACCCATTTAGCAGCATACGGCTCTTGACAGAGACTCATCCACGTTGATGTGACAAGCTTCCGTCTCATATGAAACAAGGCCTTGCAGCCAATCGAAGGGTAATCGGCTGCAAGGCCACTGCCGGTAGGGGAGAAGCGGTTAATTGTGGTTCAGGATGATGGACAGGAATTTGCCGTCAAAATCATCACCCCAGTCGTTGCGTTCGCTGAATCGTGAGAACATCACTTTGTCAGGATCGGGTGTCATAAGGTGATTTGCTTTCAGCACTTTCTCCGCCTCAGCGAGAATCGCCATGGATTCACTTCCATCGCCTATGACAGTTCCTTCATAGATCATAGCCATCTCCAGAGGGAGATTCAGCATCCAGTTCAGCTGATCCGTGGGGTCGTTCTCAATACCTTCAGTAATGCCACTGTACAAAGCCATTAGCTCATGATACTCCTCCAGGGTTAGTGAGCCCGTAAAATCCTCGGTGGAGTAATCAGAATACTGAAAGAGCACATCAGGAATCATGCAGCTGTACAGATCAGACCAATCAGCCCAATTCATGCTTGTTGCCAACCACATTTTTCGTGCCACATCAGACCAGTCCCGATCCGGATACTTTCCTGTCAGGAATCGCTCGATGCACATGATCAGATAGGCCATTCGTCCATTCATAGAGACTTGATCCAGTTGGTTCGTCATGGTCAGCTGTCCTCCGCATCAATTTCGTCTGATACTCCATCATATCGCCGTTCCTTTCTTTGCTTCCGCAGCCGGTTCTGACGGACCGGAGCCTGTTACCACTCGCAGGCGTCAAAGAGGTCATCATCCAGCACTTCACGGATGTAGACAGTGATGGACATCACTTCACGGGTGGTCAGATCATCCTCCAGCCAGTACCCCGCAGGGGACTGCCAGACCTCATTCCAGTCGTCAAACCACAGCTGAGGGTCCAGCCTTCGGGCCTCCTCCAGGGGCAGGCCGGTGTGGATGCCATTGGGCAGACAGCCTTCCCAGCCCATCCAGAATACGATCTTGAACAGCTTCCCGTTCCGCGCAAAGAACAGGCTCATCACATCGTCAGCAATCAGCACATGCCAGGGATTCGGCACGGTCTCATCCTTGTTTGCCCAATACTCTTCGTGGTATCTGATTCCCGCCTCCCGCAGCGCGGCTTTGACTTCCGGCCGGGTCTGGTACAGGCGGATCCCCTGTGTTCCCGCATAGGGGATGATCGCTTCGGACAGCAGCATGGAAGTTCCTCCCGACAAAAGCGCCTCAATCAGCCGGACGGCCTGTATCGTATACACGGTTCACCTGAGATAGATTCGCATAAATAGGGCACTCGGCCCCCCCTCATGCATGCGCCAGCGTCGACGAATGCTCATTCGCCCTTTTGCGGGATGCCTGAGGGGGTCCACGGCGCGGCGGGGACCTCATCCGGGGATTGGTAACCATACGCAGCCAGCGCTTGATCCGCATCCTCCGCGAGGAACAGGTCAAAGATAATGAACGCGGGGTTTTTTGGCGCCTGGTATACGGAAACCGTCACCAGATCGCTGCCCAGCATCAGCAGATACTGTCCGCTCCCGACGGGCGAAGCGCCAAAGTGCTCCTCAAGCCATTCCAGATTCTCATTGAGGGTATCCGCGGCTTCGCTGCCGCGCATCTTGAGCATGAATCGGCTGCCGACCACCGGATCGCGGTTCGTTCCCGATCCCTGGAAACAAACAATGACGCCTCGGATCTCGCCTCTTTCGGCGGAAAACATTCTTCTGTCGAGCAAAAGAGCATCGTCAGCTGATGCAGGCATGCCCTGTGAAGACATGGAGCTGTAATGCGCGCCAGCCTGTCTCTCGGTATCTTTGACGTCCTTGTATACAGTGTGCAATGCAAAGCAATAACCGGGAAAATGCTCTTCCGTGATTTCCAGGGCCAGTGCGCAGGAGGCTGAAATCAGCGAGCACAGGGCCCGTCCTGCAACTACCAATCCCCCAAAAACCTGTAAGATTCTTTCTGACAAAATTCAAGTTTTCCCCCGCAGTCTCGTCTATATGGGTGAAGGAGGTGAGCAGCCGATGATTGCAGAACAGGGCCCGT
>CAMNHF010000015.1 GCA_946538975.1 uncultured Clostridia bacterium
CGGAGGACTACAGCGGGAGCGGCATCAGGCGGCAGGAGTTCATGCGCGCATGGAATCACAGCCGGAACCATCCGCACCTGTCCGCGGAACAGATGGAAGAGGACGGCTTTGAGATCGAAGCCCCGCAGCTGTCTGTGGAAGAAAGCGTAATCGGGCAGCGACAGGTGGAACAGTTCATGGCCACGCTGACGGAGAAGGACAAACAGGTTCTGCAGATGCGGATGCAAGGCCGCACGATGCAGGAGATCGCGGACGCGGTGGGCTACAGCACAGCGAGCGCAGTGCACAAGCGCATTGCCCGGATCGCGGAGCAGTTCGAGGCCTTTATCAATCCGCCGCAGGAAGACACCGCACGTCCATAACGGCACTCGTTCAAAAAAGTTTGAAAAAAGTTTTGGACGCAGGAAAAAACCAGGCGTGCTGATGCCATTGAATTATGAAAGAGGGCATGCAATCCGAAAAACACAGAGAAGGATTTCAGCCAAACGCCATACAGGGAATCCGCTGCCACCGGTGAAAACGCCGGTGCTTTTTGCATGCTCTTACAAAAACCGGCTGGCGCATGGACAGCCGGCATTGAAAGGAGGGAAACACATGACCCACGACTATGAGAGAACCCGGCAGAAGCTGGAACGCACGGAAGCGCAGCTGCTGAAGGCAATCGAGATGCGGCGGAAGCTGGAAGCCCAGTTGAAGGCGCTGCGGGAGCAGGAGGAAATCGACCGGCTGTGCTCCCGCGGGGAGATGCTGGAAATGTATCTGCGGGAACCGGAACTGCTGACCAACGCGGAGATCGACAGCCTGCTGGAAACTGCGTTCGGTACGGATGCGGTGCAGGCGCATCTGGCCGAGCTGCTTTCCGCAAAGCACGGACAGAATGCGATGATGGCAGAAGCAGATGATCCCGAAGCGGATGAAGGCGCCGGCAGCATCATCGGGTAACATCTGTTAGCGGATCAGGTAATCATTCCTGATTCGGAACAACGCATCACCGTGAGCGAATCACCCCGAACAACATATCATCAACCAGGCGCAGGGCACTCTTCCATGCAGGGCAGCCCTGCGTCTTTCTCTTGCTTCTTATGAAGAGGTGACACAACCATCCTATGAATCAACCCAATCAATCCAATCAGCACAATCAACGTAACCAATATGCCCAACACAACCACAACAGCCTCACCGAAGAGGAGGCCGAGATCAGGAAGCAGCTTGAGCAGACCAGGGACCGGGAACGTTTCCTTCACCAGCAGCAGCAGATCCTCCTGCACGAGCAGGCGCAGCTTAATCGGAAGAAGCGGAATCACCGGATCTTCACCCGGGGCGGGATGCTGGAGGCGTTTCTGAAACGGCCATTGCTCCTGTCGGACGATCAGGTGTACCGGCTGCTGCAAACGGCTTTCAACACGCGGGAGGTAAAGACCATGGAGAGCCGGCTGCTTTCGGAAGCGGAGCACGATTTCTGCAGGGACAAGTCAGCAAACGGCACCATTGACGGATCGGACTGAACGGTCTGTCTTTTTTTCTTGTCCCTGCACAGGGCGCAATTATCCACCGGTCCCGGTGGAAATTGCGCTCTGCGAGGCTCGCTCCGGCATAGCCTCCGCGTGAGATGAAGTTTCCACGGAAACTTCATCATCAGGGGCAGGCCCCTGCGCCGGCAAGCCGGCTACCCCATGAAAGCGCAGTCCCTTTCGTGACTGCATCATGACACACATGCACGACACCCCGACATCATCATGAAGGAAGTGACACGAACATATCCTATCCCCATTTCAGCATCAGATACCGGCAGCGGAGCAAGGGCCAGTCCGCTGTGGCCGGTGCCGCTTATCAGAGCGGCGAGAAGCTGTTCAGCGAGTATGACAGCAAGACAAAGAATTACCGCTACAAAGCCCGCGAGGTGCTGGCGAAGGGAATCCTCCTGCCGCCGAACGCACCCCGATCCTACGCCGACCGGCAGATCCTGTGGAACGCGGTCGAGGCCGCCGAGAAGCAGTGGAACAGCCAGCTGGCCCGGGGCATCGTGATCGCCCTGCCGAGGGAGCTTCCGCCGGAACAGTATGAAGAACTGATCCGCGAATACTGCCGGCAGCAGTTTGTCTCCCGAGGCATGATCGCCGACTATGCCATCCACGACAAGGGCGACGGCAATCCCCATGCCCACATCATGCTGACCCTCCGGGCCATGGACGAGGAAGGCAACTGGCTGCCGAAGAGCCGCAAAGTATACGCGACCGATGAACGCGGCGAGCGCATCCACCTTCCCTCCGGCGAATGGAAGAGCTACAAGGTGAAGACCACCGACTGGGACGACCACGGCAACGCAGAGATCTGGCGGTCTGCCTGGGCCGAGATCGTGAACCGATACCTTGAGCGGAACGGCTGTCCTGAACGCATCGACCTCCGCTCCTACGCCCGGCAGGGAAAAGAGCTCGCGCCGACAGTCCATCTCGGCCCGGCTGTCGCGCATATGGAGCGGAAGGGAACCCGGACACAGATCGGTGATTACAACCGGCAGATCATCGCCCACAACAAACAGAGAATCCGCCTGAAGGAAGCGCTGGCCGACATCGGCAGCCACATCGCCGAAGTCGTGAAGCAGTTGAAATCCCTTCCGTCCCCGGAGAAGCAGGAACCGAGCATCTATGACTACGTATCCCAGTTCATCCGGATGCGGAAGGAAGGCCGTGCGGACTGGCCGAAGGGTGCGAAACAGAAAGCCGCCGTCAGCGACGCCAAGTTTGCCGCGGATGTGCTGCGCTGGATGACAGAGCACAGCGTGCAGAGCCTGGCAGAGTACAAGGATTTCGTCGCATCCCGGCAGGAGCCCTTCCATCGTCTGGCTGCCATCGGGAAGGAAGTCCGGCGAGCAGAGACAGCCATCAGACACCTTGAAGCTTATGAAAAGCTGCTGCCGATCCATCAGCAGAGCAAACGCGGATTCAAACGCACAAAAGAAAAGTTCGCCGCGGAACACCGGGACGAACTGGCTGCTTTCACAAAAGCTGTCCGCTACATGAAAGCCAACGGGCTGACTGCCGGTGATGCGGATCGGCTTATGGCGGAGAAGAAACGCCTGCTGGCCGAGCGGGAGTCGATTCGCAAAGCGCTGCTGGCGGAGGGAATTGATCCAGACTTCATCGGGAAGATCAACCACTGCGTCCGCACTGTGCTGGAGGCCGGTGAAACTGTGCTGCAGCAGGAGGCTGTGGCGAATCAGCCGGTCCAGCCCAGGAAGACGGTCCCTGAGCACACGAAAGAGTCCCTGCGTCAAAAGAAAAAGCCATCAAAGGAAAGATAACACCATCACAACAAGGAGGAAACCATCATGCCCCATATCGATTATACACAGGATCAGAACGGAACCATCACCGTTCCTAACCTCTCCGCCTTCTGGCTCCCGGAACTGACTGTCCGGGAAGTCATCCACGGCACCACCTACATTGTCACCGGCAGCTATGAGGGTCACGAGCCCTTCACCCGAAAGCTGCAACGGATCATGACGAAAGAATTTACAAGTGATCCAGATGAATTTGCCGAAAACGACACAAACGGCAGCGAATCGGAGGAATAATCTCATGACAGAAATGCAGAACTGTGATATACTGAACCCGACCAATCCAGTTTCGACAGATGCCCCGACAGAAAAGGAGGAAGACACCATGTCAGGGGCAAAGATCACCGCACTCTACTGCAGGCTTTCCCAGGAGGATGAACGTCTCGGGGAATCCCTGTCCATCGAACATCAGAAAGAGATTCTGCTGCAGTACGCCAGGGAGCATCGCTTCCCCAATCCCACCTTCTTCGTGGACGACGGCTACAGCGGCACCAACTTCGACCGGCCCGGCTTCCAGAAGATGCTGGCGGAGATCGAGGCGGGCCGTGTGGGCATCCTGCTCACGAAGGACCTCTCCCGTCTGGGCCGCAACTCGGCCATGGTAGGCCTGTACACGACCTATACCTTTCCGCAGAACGGCGTCCGCTACATCGCCATCAACGACGGCTTCGACACGGCGGATCAGATGAGCGTAAGCCAGGACTTTGCCGGGATCCGCAACTGGTTCAACGAGTTCTTCGCCCGTGATACCAGCCGTAAGATCCGGGCAGTCAACAAGACCAAGGGAGAGCGGGGCATTCCGCTGACCGCGAACCCGCCTTACGGCTACGTGAAGGATCCGGCTGATCCGAAACACTGGATCGTAGACCCGGAAGCTGCAGCCATTGTGAAACGAATCTTCGGGATGTGCATGGAGGGCCGGGGGCCGAGCCAGATCGCGACGCAGCTGACGAACGAGGGCATTCTGAACCCTTCCACGTACAAACGGCGAAAAGGGATTCCTGTCGCTGGAAGGCCCACGGAAGACACGTGCTATTGGGGGAGTCCCACGGTACAACGGCTGCTGGACCACAGGGAGTACACCGGCTGCACTGTGAACTTCCGCACCTATACCAACTCGATCTGGGACAGGAAGCAGCGGGAAAATCCGCCAGAGAAACAGCTGGTGTTTCCGGGCACACACGAAGCGATCATCGAGGAGGATGTATTCGAGCGGGTGCAGGCAATCCGGCAGCAGCGCCACCGGCGGACGAAGTCAGGCATCAGCACGATGTTCTCCGGGCTGGTGTACTGCGCGGACTGCGGCGCGCGGATGCACTACAATGCAAAGTCAAACAGCCGGCCAGATCAGGCGTTCTTCGAATGTGGGACGTACCACAAGCGCCGGAATCACTGCAGCGCACACTACATCCGTGAAGCCGCATTGCGCCAGATCGTCCTGAAGCACATTCAGGCTGTGACCGGCTGCATCCTCTTCCACGAGGATCACTTCCGGCGGGTGATGCGTGAGCAGCACGAGGCCCGGAGCCAGGAAGAGATCCGGAGCCTTGAGAAGCGGCTGGAACGTGCCGAAAAGCGGATTGCCGAGCTGAAGCGGCTGTTCATGAAGATCTACGAGGACAACGCCGCCGGCCGGCTGAGTGACGACCGTTACGAGATGCTCAGCACCACCTACGAGACCGAGCAGAAACAGCTGGAAGCGGAAAACATCCGCATACGGGAAGCGATCGCCCGGCAGGAGCAGCAGGCCGAGTCCCTGGAGCAGTTCATCCGGCGGATCAAGGGCCGCGCGATGGAAATCGACCACCTGGACGGCACGATCCTGCACGAGCTGATTGAGCGGATCGAGGTCGGCGCGCCCGACAAGAGCAGCGGCCGCCGTATGCAGCACATTCACATCCGGTACGCCGGCATCGGCTTCATCCCGATCCACGAGCTGACGGAAAAGGAAACGGCGTGACCGCAATCACTATGGAAGCCTTGTGAACACTGGGCTTTCGAGAAAAGCAAGGGCTGATTTTGGAATAATACTTGCTTATCAATACCCTGCATTCCGAAAAGGCCGTTCTTTGGGCAGGAGGTTTTCTGTCACGACGCATGCGCAGCCGGACACGCTCATGCGCAAATTGCCCTGATGGCTGAGCAGTAACCTTTTTCGGCTGCAGATTGTGCGTGATGCGGAATCCCGCGCGCCTGCCTCAGCGCCGCAGGCTCATCAGGTTCACATGGCGGAGGCCGCCGTTCACCTCCAGCGCCGCGTACTGGCCCGTGCCGATGCTGCCGGGGT
Source organism: uncultured Clostridia bacterium (assembly GCA_946538975.1). GTDB lineage: Bacteria > Bacillota > Clostridia > Christensenellales > Aristaeellaceae > RUG11272. Next base: position 5,625 of record CAMNHF010000015.1, read on the forward strand.
TGATCATCACGGTGCTGCGGTTCTCCATGCAGGCCACGTGCGTGTGGCCGAACAGCGTCAGGCAGCAGCCCTGGCCGGCGCTCTCCGTGTCCAGGGGGAGGAAGGACATCTTCACGCCCCACAGATGGCCGTGGGTCAGGAAGATGGGCGTGCCGTCCAGCGTGATCTTCTGCGCCTCCGGCACGGTATCGTCATAGAGGCTGTCGCAGTTGCCCCGCACCTGGTACAGCCGGATCGCCGGGTTCAGCCGCCGGAAGAAGCCCTCCAAGGAGTGGAACTCCGACGCCCCGTCGCCCAGATGGATGGCCGCCCCGGGCAGACGGCCGTCCTCCTGCATTTCCAGGGCGGCCTGGCGGATGCTCTCCCGGTCGCCGTGGCTGTCGCTGACCACCAGCACCCACATGGGCTCACCTCATCTCTGTCCTTGGCGTCACAGCAGCTGGATGTTGGCCTGGCGGCAGGCCTCCACGACCTCGTCCGGCCACAGGGAGGCCTGCACCTCGCCCACGTGGGCCTTGCGCAGCAGGTAGACGCACATGCGGCTCTGGCCGATGCCGCCGCCGATGGTCTGGGGCAGCTCGCCGTTCAGCAGGGCCTTCTGGAAGGGCAGCTCGGCGCGCTCCTGGCAGCCGCGCTCCGCCAGCTGGCGGCGCAGGGCCTCGGGATCCACGCGGATGCCCATTGAGGACACCTCCAGCGAGATGTCCAGCAGCGGGTCGTAGAGCAGGATGTCGCCGTTGAGCGACCAGTCGTCATAGTCGGGGGCGCGGCCGTCGTGGATCTGGCCGCTGCGCAGCCTGCCGCCCACGCCCATCAGGAACACGGCGCCCCACTGCCGCACGGCGCGGTACTCCCGCTCCTTCGGGCTGAGCTCGGGATAGCGGTCCTCCAGCTCCTGCGTGGTGACGAAGGCGATCTCGTCCGGCAGCTCCGGCTTGATGAAGGGATAGTGCGCGCAGACATAGCCCTCGGTCTTGCGCAGCGTCAGGTAGATCTTGCGCACGATGTCCCGCAGCGTCTCCTCGTTGCGCTCCTCGGGGGTGATGATGCGCTCCCAGTCCCACTGGTCGACGAAGATCGAGTGGATGTTGTCGGTCACCTCGTCGCGGCGGATGGCGTTCATGTCGGTGTAGAGGCCCTCGCCGGGATGGAAGCCGTAGGTTTTGAGGGCCTGCCGCTTCCACTTGGCCAGGCTGTGCACGATCTCCACCTGCCTGCCGGTCTCCAGCACGTCAAAGGACACGGGCCGCTCCACGCCGTTCAGGTTGTCGTTCAGGCCGCTCTCTGGCGTGACCATGATCGGCGCGGACACGCGGGTCAGGTTCAGCGCCTGCGCCAGCTCATCCTCAAAAAAATCCTTGACCAGCTTGATGGCCTTTTCGGTGTCCCGCAGGTCGAGCACCGGGTTGTAATTCTTCGGAATGATCAGCTGCATGGAATCCACTCCTCCGCCAAATTTGCCAGCCTTTCACCATTTCTGACATGGCGGTATGATACTACTTTGCCCCTGACCGGTCAAGCAAAATGCGAAAAAAGGACAATTTGGGCGGAGGAGGCGCGGATGCTTGAGATTCGGGCGCTTCTCTGCTACAATAGAGGCAGCGCGTGACAGAGGAGGGATCGGGATGTTCCGGACGTGTCCGATCGGGCGGACGGTCTTTGGCGGCGGCGGGAACCGGCTGATCTGCGGCGACGCCCTGCAGGGGGCGTGGGCGGCGGAATACGAGGGCCGGGCCCGCGCGGTGATGTGCGATCCGCCGTTTTTCACGAAGGCCTCCTATGCGTTGCGGCGGCCCTTCGGCGAGGACGGCTGGCGCTGCGGCAAGCCGGTCTGCACGGCCACCGCCTACGACGACCGCATGTCCGCCGAAGCATACGGCGATTTCCTCCGCGCGCTGGCGGAGCAGGCGAAGCGCCTGCTGATGCCGGGCGGCCTGTTTTGCCTGCATCTGGACTGGCGGGCCAGCGCCCGCGCGCGCCTCATCTGTGATGAGGTGTTCGGCGAGCGGCAGTTCGTCAACGAGATCATCTGGGCCTACGAGAGCGGCGGCCGCACCCAGCGGCACTTCCCGCGCAAGCATGACACGATCCTGCTCTATGCCGCCAGCCTGCCCTTCCGCTTCTCGCTGGAGAAGGCGCCGATGTCCGCGCCGCGCGGGCGGAAGAGCCACTTGAAGCGCGGCGTGGACGAGGACGGCCGCGCCTACGGCAGCATCCGCAGCGGCGGCCGGGAGTACCGCTATTACGACGACGAGCCGGCCTTCCCCACCGACGTGTGGACGGACATCAGCCACCTGCAGCAGCTGGATCCGGAGCGCACCGGCTATCCGACGCAGAAGCCGCAGGCCCTGCTGGAGCGCCTGCTGCGCCCCATCGCGGAGCCGGGCGATCTGGTGATCGACCTGTGCTGCGGCAGCGGCACCGCCTCGGCCGTGGCGAGCCTGCTGGGCTGCCGCTTCACGGCGGTGGACAGCGCGGTCAGCGCCATCAGCGTGACGCAGCACCGCCTGCGGGCGCAGAACCTGACGGTGGATGCCCCGTGCGAGCAGGAAGGCGCGGCGCTCAGCGGCACCTGCGCGGGGGGCGTGGTGACCCTCTCCGGCTTCCGCTCGCCCCGCTTTCCGGACGGCGCGCCGCTGGACGCCCTGGAGAGCTGGACGGTGGGCACGCTGGAGGAGGGCGTGCTGCGGGCCAAGGAGACCTTCCTCCGCACACCGCAGAACCCCGCCCTGCCGCAGCTGGCCTTCCTGCAGCCCTCCGCCGGGCCGGTGGGCGTCCTGTGCGTGGATGCCCTGGGCGGGCGGCACGGCTTCGTGTGGGAGGACACGGAGACATGAAAAGGCCCCTCTCCCCCGCAGCGGGGAGGAGAGGAGCCGGAGGGCCTTACGCCGCCTTCAGCCGGTATCCGTAACGGTACACTGTCTCGATGCTGTCGGCCCCGAGCTTCCGGCGCAGGCGCTGCACATGCACGTCTACCGTGCGGGTGATGCCCATGCTCTGGAAGCCCCAGGCGCGCCGCAGCAGATCTTCCCGGGAGACCGCCGCGTTGGGCGACTCCATCAGCACGCGCAGCAGCTCGAATTCCTGCCCGGTCAGGTTCATCTCGCGGCCTCTGAGCAGCACGCGGTGGGTGCCGGTGTCCATGCTCAGCGCGCCGCAGACCAGCATACTGCTGACCCGCCGGAGCAGCTCCTCCACAGCGCCCGCCAGCTTCTCCGCGTCAAAGGGGCTGATCAGCACCTCGCAGCCAATGGGATACATCGCCCGAAGATGGTCGGCGTTCCCCGGATCCGACGCGATGAAAAGCACCGGCAAACCCTTCTCCTCCAGCGCCTTGAGCAGATCGCAGCTCTCCGCCCAGGGCAGCCGCGTATTCATCACCGCGGTCAGCGGGCCGCCGCGCTCGATGCGCTCCCGGCCCTCCGCGGCGTTCCCCGCGGCGACGCAGCTGTAGCCGGCCCTCTCCAGGGCACGGCACATGCGTCCGCGCAGCAAATTGTCCGGTTCCAGAATCAGCAGTTTTGCCATCATATCACCTCTTCAGCCCGGCTGGGTTTCGCGGCGCCGCGGTCAGCCTCACCGCGGTTCCTGCCTATCAGACGAAAAACAAACCGGTTTTCATTCATCCGCCGCCGAATTTTGCCGGCGCGGAAGATGAGAATCGGATGAGAAATTGCGCGCAGCGCGAAAGAAGGAGCTTTTTCATGAGAGAAGACCGCCCCGCGGACGCCCCGCGTCCCGTCACCATCACCCCGGACTTTGTCCGCACCGCCGACGGCAGCTGCCTGATCGCCACCGGCGGCACCCGCGTCATCTGCACGGCCTCCGTGGAGGAGAACGTGCCCGCCTGGATGCGCGGCAAGGGCAAGGGCTGGATCACCGCGGAATACGCGATGCTGCCCGCGTCCACCGGCAGCCGCAAGCGCCGCGACGGCGCGCAGAAGGACGGCCGCAGCGTGGAGATTCAGCGGCTGATCGGGCGCTCCCTGCGGCAGGCCGTGGACCTGAAGGCCCTGGGCGAGCGGCAGATCACCCTGGACTGCGACGTGCTGGAGGCCGACGGCGGCACCCGCACCGCCTCCATCACCGGGGCCATGGTCGCCCTCACCTGCGCCATCGACAAGCTGGTGCGCGCGGGAAAGCTGCCGGCCTCGCCCATCCGCCACCAGGTCGCCGCCATCAGCTGCGGCATCGTGGGGGAGGAGCCGCTGCTGGATCTGTGCTATCAGGAGGACAGCCGCGCCCAGGTGGACATGAACGTGGTGATGAACGAGGAGGGCGCCTTCATCGAGCTGCAGGGCACCGGCGAGGGCCGTGCCTTCACCTCCGCCGAGCTGGCGACGCTGACCGCCTGGGCGGCGCGGGGCATTGAGCGGCTGATGGCCGCCCAGCGCGAGGCCCTGGGCGAGCGGGCCCGCCACCTGTGCGCAAAGCCCGTGCTGGTCGCCGCCACCGGCAACGCCCACAAGCTGGCCGAGCTGCAGCGGCTCTTCGCGGACTTCTACACCGTGGTGCCCATGCAGGCCGTGGGCTTTGACGCCGACATCACGGAGGACGCGGACACCTTCGCGGGCAACGCGCTGATCAAGGCCCGCGCGGTCTGCGAGGCCACCGGCCTGCCCACCGTCGCGGACGACAGCGGCCTCACGGTGGACGCCCTGCACGGCGAGCCGGGCGTGTACTCCGCGCGCTACTGCGGCCGCCACGGCGACGACGAGGCCAACAACGACCTGCTCCTGCACAAGCTCGAGGGCGTGACCGACCGCGCCGCGGCCTTCCACTGCGCCATCGCCCTGCAGGCCCCGGGCGAGGAGCCGCTGATCGCGGAGGGCATCTGCCCCGGCGTCATCCTGCACGAGCGCCGCGGCACCGGCGGCTTCGGCTACGACCCGCTCTTCCTCTATGAGCCCCTCGGGAAGACCTTCGCGGAGGTCACCGCCGAGGAAAAGAACGCCATCAGCCACCGCGCCCGCGCCTGCGAGAAGATGGTGGCGCTGCTGCGGGCGAAGACCGGCCGCGGCTGAGGCAAAGGGCCGCCGGGGGAACAGAGACCTGATTTTTCGCAAAATATCCGGCAAAAGTGGGATTTGCTTCCTGATTTTGCCGGATATTTGCCGGGAAAATGGGACTGCGAGGGCAGAAGCCGCCCAAAAATTTGACAATGCGGGGAAACGGTGTTATGATACACCCAGCGGAGCAATACAAAGGAAGACACAGCGGTTTTCCGGGGAATGCGCCGTCTGGGGGAGGGAAGCTCTGTGAAACCGGTTCTTCAGGTCACCTACTATCTGCACAGCGGCTTTTCCTGTGCCATGGACGGCGTGCTGCTGATCTTCGACTACTGGCTGGGCGAGCATCAGGAGCTGCCGGAGAGCCGGCGGATCACCCTGGACATGCTGCGGCAGTACAAGGAAATTTATGTTTTCATCACCCACAGCCACCCGGATCACTTCGACCCGGTGGTGTACAGCTGGTGGCGGGATGACCCGCGCCTGCCCATCACCTACATCGTCAGCGACGAGCTGCCCAAGGGCTCCTGGGGGCGGGCGATGCGGCCCGGGGAGCACTCGGTGCTGTCGGAGCGGGCGGAGGTCACGGCCTTTGATTCCACGGACCTGGGCGTGTCCTTCCTGGTGACGCTGGACGGCATCCGCATCTTTCACGCGGGCGACCTGAACTTCTGGCACTGGCGCGAGGAGAGCACCGCGCAGGAGATCGCCGAGGCCGAGGAGGACTTCCACAATGCCTGCCGCCCCATCGAGCGGGAGGTGCGGGAGCACGGCGTGTTCGACCTGTGCTTCTTCCCGCTGGATCCCCGGCAGGGCAGCCTGTACGACGCCGGCGCGAACTATTTCGTGATGAGCGTGAAGCCGCGGCTGCTGGTGCCGATGCATTTCTGGGAGCGGGGCCAGCTGATCAGCGAGTACGTGCGGCATAACCGCAGCCGTTCCACGGAGATGATCGCCCTGACCCATCCCGGCGACACGATGACGCTGGAGTTCGACGAGGACGGCTTCATGCGGATTGTGCTGCCCTCGGCGCCGCCGGCCCGCCCCGCCCCGCCCGCGGAGACCGAGCCGGATCCCTTCACGGACAGCGATCTGCCCGTCACCCTGGAGGACGGGGACGAGACCTGAACTTTTCCCACAACAAAAGCCGCAGACCCGCGTCTGCCTGTCAGCGCAGCGGGCTGCGGCTTTTCGTATGGCTGATGTTCGCGGCAGGGGTCACAGGCGGCGGAAAAAGAGGAACTCCGCCGGTTCGCCGGGAATACGCGGACGCAGCCGCGGGCCGGGGATGACGGCCTCGCCTCCCGCGATGCGCGCCAGGGCGGGCACGGTGCAGCGGCGGGTGCGCAGGATTCCGGCGTAGCAGCCGTCCGCCGGCAGGGGCTTGCGGCCCGCGGGGCACAGCCGCGGCGCCTCCTCCGGCCCGCCCGTCAGCCTGCCGCGCAGCGACCACGCCCGGCCGAGCAGGAAGTTCGCCTCGTGGATGCGGCCCTCGTCCAGCAGGGCGCGGATCCTGCTGGAGGAAACCGTGTCCCCCAGCAGGGTGATCTCCGGCACGACCTCCGTGCGGACGCCGCAGCGCTGTCCCCAGGCCTCCAGCATGGCCGGCGTGCCCTGGCCGAAGCGGCCGAAGGAATAGTTGAAGCCGCAGATCACCGCCCGGGGCCGGTAGGTTTCCGCCAGCGCGCGCAGGAAGTCCTCCGGCGGCGTCGCGGCCACCGCCCGCGTGAAGCGGTGCACGCAGAGGAAGTCCACGTCGAACTCCGCCATCAGCCGGGCGCGTTCCGGCAGGCCGGTCAGCCGCTCCGGCGCGCGCTCCGGGCACAGCACGGCGAGGGGATGGGGCTCAAAGGTGCACACGGTCAGCGGCAGGCCGCCTTCCCGGGCCAGCCGGCGGCCGCGCATCAGCAGCTCCTGGTGGCCCCGGTGGATCCCGTCGAACATGCCCAGCACCAGCACGCAGCTCGGCATGGCCTGAGGGTTTCGGATCAGCTTCATGGTGATTCTCCCTGTCATTCTTCCGGGGGCAAGACTGCCTGCCAGCGCAGACCGTCCCCGCTGCGCGCCGCGATGCCGAGAAAGACGTCCCCGCCGAACACCCGCACGGCCCCGCCCTCCGGCAGCGAGGCGGGCAGGCTTTCCGTCAGATTGTGCTTTTCGGGCGCGGTGCCGCTGGCGGCCAGGCGGACAAAGCCGGGCTTCACCCTTACGGCGGGCAGATGGCCCAGCGGCGCCTCCGGCGGGATCAGCAGGCGCTCCGGCCGGCCTTCATCGCAGGCCTGCGCCAGCTCCTCCAGCGTGTGGGCCTCCGCAAGAGTGAAGGCCCCCGACCGCGTGCGCAGCAGGAAACGCATATGCGCCGGGCAGCCGGTCAATTCGCCCAGATCGCGGCAGAGGGAGCGGATGTAGGTGCCGCGGCCGCAGTCCACCCGCAGCAGCAGCCCGTGGTTCGGCCGCTCCTCCAGCAGAGTGATGCGCTCGATGTGCACCGGCCGCAGCGGCGCCTCCACGTCCTCGCCCCGGCGCGCGCGGTCGTACAGGGGCTTGCCGCCCTGCTTGATGGCGCTGTAGACGCTGGGGCGCTGCAGGATGTCGCCGGTCAGCCGGGCCGCGGCGCGCGCACATTCGGCAAGCGCGGGGTAATGGCTGCCCTCGGCGATGACCGTCCCCTGGGCGTCCTCCGTGTCGGTGGCCGTGCCGAAGGCGCACTCGGCCACATAGCTCTTTTCCTTGTCCACCAGATAGTCAAACAGGCGCGTCGCCCGTCCCACCATCACCGGCAGGACGCCGGCGGCCTCCGGATCCAGCGTGCCCGCGTGGCCGACCCGCTTCTCCCCGGTCAACCGCTTCACCGCGCCGACCACCGCCGCGGAGGACAGCCCCGGCGGCTTCAGGATGTTGAAAAAACCGTTCATGCCTGCTCCTGTCTGTCCAGCTCCGCCGCCATCGCCGCGGCCACGCGCCCGAGGCTCTCCTCCAGAGCGCCCTGCAGGGTGCAGCCGGCCGCCTGGCCATGGCCGCCGCCGCCGAAGGCCCGGGCCACGCCGTCCACGCGGGCGGGCGCCAGCGCCCGGAGGCTCATGCGGATGCTGGTGGAGGACTCGCGCCCCAGCAGGGACATCTTCGCGCCGGCGGCCTGCAGGCCCATGTTCACGATGGGATCCACATGCTCGCTGAGCGCGCCGGTCTCCTGAAAGTCCGCGCGGGTGAGCCGCATCACGGCCAGCTCGCCGCCGTGGGTGTAGCGGAGGCTGGCCAGCGCCCGGGCGATCAGCAGCTGCTGCGCCATGGGCCGCTCCACAAAGAGCCGGCGGTTCATCGTCTGCAGCGGCAGACCCGCCTCCATCAGCTCCGCCATCACGCGGAAGGTCTCGGCGTCCGCGGCATAGGAAAAGTTGCCGGTGTCGGTGCTGATGGCGGTGTACAGGCAGCAGGCGATGTCCCGGTCCAGCGGCACGCCCATGAGATCCAGCACCTCGCGCACCAGCAGCCCGGCCGCCGGCGCTTTCTCGTCCACGTCGTTGGCCTCGCAGTAGCCGGGATTGCTGCCGTGGTGGTCAATCTGGGCGGTGCGGCCGCAGCGCTGGCGGATCACGTGGAACCAGTCGGTGCCCTGCGCGTCCTTGCCCATGCGGTAGTCGTCCGAGATGTCCACGGGCAGCAGCAGGTCGAAGCGCTCGCCCTCCCGGAGACTGTCAAAGCCGCGCACGGCCTCCGCCCCGCTGAGGCTCCGCATGCTGTCCGGCACCTTGTCGGCGCAGAAGACCTCGACCGTCTTTCCCAGCCGCGTGAGGCCCAGCCGCAGGGCCAGGGCGCTGCCGATGGTGTCGCCGTCGGGATTCACATGGCAGCAGACGGCGGCGCTGCGGGCCTCGCGGATGCGCTCCGCGACGGCTTCAGGATTCCGCATGGCCGTCATCCTCCTGCGGGAGCTCGGCGGCGCCGACTTCCTTCAGCACCTGCGCGATGTGCACGCCGTAGGCGATGTTGCCGTCGCTGTGGAACTGGATCTCCGGCGTGTAGCGCAGCATCAGCCCCTTGCCCAGGGCGCGCCTGATATAGCCCGCCGCCCCGCGCAGGGCCTCCATCAGGGGCTCGCGGCGCTCGTCCTCCAGCACGCTGACGTAGATTTTGGCCCAGCGCAGATCGCGGGTGACCTCGCAGCGGGTGATGGCCCAGGTGCCGTCGATGCGGGGATCGTGCAGCTCGCCGCGGATAATCTGATCCACCTCGCGGCGGACTTCCTCGGAGATGCGGTCAATTCTCTGATAAGGCATGGCATTGATTCCTTTCTGGCTTCATGAAAAGCGGCGGCTTATTCCGCCGTGAAGGGAAAGCAGCCCAGCTCTTCGGGCAGCCCGGCGGCGCCGGACACCCGGTAGTCGCAGCGGGCATCGGGGAAGCGGTTCTCCTCGTCCAGGAGGCAGGTGCGCATTCCGGCGGCCTCTCCCGCACCGATGTCCAGCAGGCGGTCGCCGATCATGACGGCCTCGGCGGGGTTCACCTGATGCCTCCGCAGCAGATGGAGCAGGCTGTCCGGGGCAGGCTTGCGGGGGAAGCCGTCCTCCCGCGTGACCCAGCCGCTGAAGCAGGGGAGCAGGCCGAGACGGTCCAGCACGCGCAGGGCCTGGCGGTCGTTGTGGGTGACGAGGAAATGCCGGCCGCCATGCTCGCTCAGGCGGCGCAGGGCCTCGGGAATGCCTGCGACGGGCCGCAGGGCCTCCTCGGGCACGGGGAAGGCCACGATCCGCCGCATCAGCTCCGCCGCGTCCAGGCCGGAGCGGCGGCTGACCGTTTCGACCGCGGTGAGGAGGCTGTCCTTCATCAGGGTCAGCGCCTCGGCCTCGTCCACCGCGGCGCCCAGCTCCGCGCAGATGCCGGTGAAGGCGCGGGTCAGCACGGGATAGGTGTCCAGCAGCGTGCCGTCGTAATCCCAGAAGAAGGCGCGCAGCGGCCGGGCCCGCTCGCACAGGGCGTGGGCCACGGGGCGGTCGGCGGGGCAGAAGGGCAGGCGCAGCAGCTCCTCCGGCGGCAGGAAGGCGGCGGCCTCGTGCTCGGTGAGCACCGGCTCCGCGTCCGTCTCCGCGGTGAGGAAGGTGAAGCGGATGCCGCCCTCCGCCGCTGTGTGCACGGCCCGCACCTCGCGCACCGGCAGGCGCAGCTCCTCCTTGCCGTCCCGGACCAGATCGCCCAGTAGCCGGAGGCAGGCCGCCGCGTCCTCGCCCGGCTCGCGCTTGCCCCCGGGGAACTCCCACAGGTGGGCATTGCGCCGTCCGGGCCCGCGCCGGCACACCAGCACCCGCCCGTCCGCGCGGCGCACAATGCCGGCGGAAACCTCCACCGGCGCGTTCGTTTCATTTGCGGTCATCGGTTTCCCCCATCAGCCGCCGGAAACGCGGAACACGTCCATCACGTCCGGCTGGCGGCTCAGCTGGCGCAGCACGGTGTCCACCTGCTCGCGGGAGCGCACCTCCAGCACCAGGCGGATGTTGGCGTCGCGCCGGGCGTTGACGCTGGTGGAGATATTGCGGATGGACACGCCCATGCCCGCCAGGAAGCTGGTGATGTCCGCCATCAGGCCGACGCGGTCGTTGGCGAGAATCTTGATGGCGACGCAGAAGGTGCCGGTCGGGCCGTTCTCCGCCCAGGACACCGGCACGCGGCGCTCCGGCTCGGCATGGCGGATGTTGGCGCAGTTCGCCTTGTGGATGGACACGCCCCGCCCGCGGGTGATGTAGCCGATGATGTCGTCGCCCGGCACCGGATTGCAGCAGCGGGCGAAGTTCACCGCCACGTTGATGTTCGTGTTGCCCTGCAGGATGATGCCGTTGATCGGCTTGCGGGGGACGTCCCGGCTCTCGTCCGGGGGCGGCGGAACCGCCGGCGGCTCGTGGGCGCGGAACTCGTCCATCAGCTTGCCGACCACATAGGCCGCCGTCATGCCGCCGTAGCCCACCGCGGCGAGGATGTCATCCGGATCCTGCAGGCCGTACTTGCGCATGATGCTCTCGCAGTACTCCGGCTTGTACACGTCGGAGAAGGCGCAGCCGCGGCGCTTGCACTCGTGCTCCACCATGGAGCGGCCCAGCTCGAGGTTCTCCTCGCGGCGCTCCTTCTTCAGGAACTGGCGAATCTTGTTCTTGGCCTGGGCGGTGTGGCAGATGCGGAGCCAGTCGATGGACGGCCCCTTCGCGGAGGGCGAGGTCATGATCTCCACGCGGTCGCCGGTGGCGAGCTCGGTGTCCAGGGGCACGATGCGGCCGTTGATCTTCGCGCCGACGCAGCGGTTGCCCACGCCGGAGTGGATGGCGTAGGCGAAGTCCAGCGGCGTGGCGCCCTTGGGCATGCTCTTCACATCCCCCTTGGGCGTGAAGAGGAAGACCTCGTCCGTGAACAGGTCCGTGCGCAGGGTGTCGATGAACTCCTGGCTGTCGCGGGTGTCCTTCGACCAGTCGAGAATCTGCCGCACCCAGTACAGGCGGCGGTCCAGGTCGCTGTCCTTGCCGCCCTCCTTGTAGCGCCAGTGGGCGGCGATGCCGTACTCCGCCACGCGGTGCATCTCCCAGGTGCGGATCTGCACCTCAAAGGGGAAGGGCATCTTCCGCCCGCCCACCACCGTGGTGTGCAGGGAGCGGTACATGTTCGCCTTGGGGTTGGAGATGTAGTCCTTGAAGCGGCCGGGCACCTGGTTCCACAGCGCGTGGACGATGCCCAGCACGTGATAGCAGTCCGCCTCGGTGTCCACCAGCACGCGGATGGCGATCAGGTCGTAGATCTGGTCGAAGGACTTGTGCTGCAGCACCATCTTGCGGTAGATGGAATAGAAATGCTTGGAGCGGCCGTCGATGTCGTAGTGCAGGCCCTCCTGGTCGAGGCGCTCGGACAGCTCGCCGATGACGATGCGGATGTTCTCCTCCCGCTCCTGCCGGCGCATGCCCACCAGGCCGACCAGGCGCTGGTAGCCCTCCGGGTCGATGTAGCGCAGGGAGAGGTCCTCCAGCTCCTGCTTGATCGCGTACACGCCCAGGCGGTGGGCCAGCGGGGCGTAGATGTCCAGCGTCTCCTGGGCGATGGCCCGCTGCCGCTCCGGGTCGGGCTTGTACTTCAGCGTGCGCATGTTGTGCAGGCGGTCGGCCAGCTTGATGAGCACCACGCGGATGTCGCGGCTCATGGCGAGGATCATCTTGCGGACGCTCTCGGCCTGGGCCTCCTCGCGGTCGGCGAAGTCCAGCTTGTTCAGCTTGGTCACGCCGTCCACCAGCTGGGCGACCTCCTCGCTGAATTCCTCGCGGAGCACGTCCATGGTCACCCAGTCCACATCCTCCAGCGTGTCATGGAGGAGGCCGGCGGCGACGGTAGGCGCGTCCAGCATCAGCTCCGTGAGAACACTGGCGACAAAGGCCGGGTGAATGATGTAGGGCTCGCCGCTGTTGCGCTTCTGGTCGGCGTGCGCTTTTTCAGCGAAATGGTAGGCCTTCTCGACCATCAGATACCCGTCGCCCGGGTAATACTTCTGCACGCGGGCCAGCATCTGGTCCAGCGGCAGGGCTTCAAATGCGGTGTACATCCAGCGTCCTCCTTTCGTGGGAGATGGGGGGATAGGGGCGGCCCGCTCAATCTGCGGGCGCGAAATGGCTCCGGAGGTAGCGGCACAGGGCGTTATGCTCCGGAAGGGTCTCCTCGCGGGACAGCTTCGACCAGTCCAGCGGGGAGAGCTCGTTGCTGTCTGACCGCCACCGGATCAGCCGGAGGCTGGCCAGCACGGCGAGGCAGGTCTGGGCCTGGGGCAGGCTGAGGCCGTTCTCCTCCGCCAGCAGCTGGGGGCTGGGACGGCTTCCCTGCGGCTTCCCGGCCTGCATGGCCCACCTGAGCGCCTGCCGCAGATCCTCGTCGCTGAGCCGGGCGGCCGCCTCCCGCAGCTGCGCCTGCACGAGGCCATTGTTCCGCAGGCGGTGCAGCTCCGCCCGGGGGCAGCGCTCCATCAGCAGGGCCGCCTCGCCGGGGAGCAGATCCCCGTCCAGCAGCACGATGTGCCGCCAGCTGTCCCGCAGGCGGTTCAGGCGGGGGTTCAGCAGCAGGGTGTTGAAGCAGCGGATGTCCTCCGCCTCGCCCAGGCAGCGGTCGATTTCCAGGCCGGCGGTCACCTCCGCGGCGCGGGTGCGCTCGTGGCCGATCAGCAGCACGCCCTGGCAGGACGCGGCCAGCAGCTTCTTCAGCGCCGCCGCGGTCATCGGGCGCTTCTCCCCGGCCGTGCCGCCTTCGCCTTGATCCTGCGGGGCTTCCGCATGGGCGGGGGGAATTTGATAAAAATTCGATGCGATGCCGGCCAACTCCTGCAACAGCCCGATGAAAATTTCATTTTCGCCGGGCAGAGCACCGCCGGCGTCCCGCAGCTGCTCCACCTGCAGCTTCACGGTGGTGACCTTCTGCCAGGTATCGGCAATCGGCTTGTACAACAGATTCATCGCCGGCACCGGCTTCTGTGCCCGGTGGCCCTGATGGAAGGCAATGCAGTGCATGATCTCCTCCCCGTCGGTGACGTCCAGCTGCAGGTGCTCGCCGTCCCGGGTGGCGGCCATCCGCTGCACCGTCGCATCGCGCAGCAGGAACAGCGGGGACGGGTTGCCGGTGCCGGTGGGCTCCAGCAGGGCGAGGCGCCCGATCAGCTCTTCCGTGACCTCGCGCAGGGGGATCTCCTGGTCGTATTCCGCGGTGGGAATGTAGGCCAGCGGATCGCACTGCTCCGCGATGAGCAGGTTCAGCCGCCGCCGCATCTCCGGCACGAGATCCGTCCGGATGGTCAGCCCCGCGGCCTGGGCGTGGCCGCCGAAGCGCACGAAGAGATCCTTGCAGCCGGTCAGCATCCGGTGAATGTTCACCCCGGGGATGGAGCGGCAGCTGCCCACCGCCGTGCCGTCGGCCTTCTCGCTCAGCGCGATGACAGGATAGTGGTATTTCTCGCACAGCCGGCCCGCGGCCAGGCCGACGATTCCGCCCTCCCAGCCGTCCTCCTCCCTGCCCGTCACGATGAGGATGCGGTCCTCGCGGAAGTCGGTCTCCCGCAGCATCTGCTCCTCGGCGGCCCGGTAGACCGTCTGCTGCCGGTTCTTGCGTTCGCTATTGCAGGCCTCCAGCCGCTCCGCCAGCTCCCGCGCCTCGGCCCGGTCCCGGGTGATCAGCAGGCGCACGCCGGGGGCCGCGTCGCCCAGACGGCCGCCGGCATTGATGCGGGGCGCGAGGGAATAGCCCAGGCGGTCGGCGGTGATGCGGCTGTTTTCGTTGACCTGGGCCACCCGCATCAGCTCCTGCAGGCCGATGCGCTCCGTGCTGTGCATCCGCTTCAGCCCCTCGGCCACGATGGCGCGGTTCTCGCCGGTCAGCGGCACCAGATCGGCCACGGTGGACAGGGCAGCGATGTCGATCCGCCGCGCGACGGCCTCCATGCCCAGCAGGGCCTGGGTCAGCTTCAGCGCGACGCCGGCCCCGCACAGGAAGTGGAAGGGGTAGTTCTCGCACAGCGGATGCAGCACCGCGTCCGCCGGCGGCAGGGTGTCCGCCAGCTGGTGGTGGTCCGAGACGATGACGGTCAGCCCCCGGGCGCGGGCGTGCAGCACCTCGTCGATGTTCGTGATGCCGCAGTCCACGGTCAGCAGGATGTCCCAGCCCGCGTCGGCGATCTCGTCGACGGCCTTTTTGTTCAGGCCGTAGCCCTCCGCGCGCAGCGGCAGGCGGAAGCTGACCTCCACGCCGAACTCCGCCAGCGTCTCCATCAGGATGGCGGCCGCGCCGACGCCGTCGCAGTCGTAGTCCCCGTAGACCATCACCCGCCGGCCGCCGTCCCGGGCCTCCTGCAGGATGCGCACCGCCTCGGCCATGCCCGGCACGTGCACGTCGCCCAGGCAAAGCCCGTCCATCAGCATCGGGTCGTGCAGCTGCGCCATCGAGGGCGACAAAAACTGCTCCGCCTTCTCCGCCGTGTCGACGCCGCGGGCGCGCAGCAGGGCGCTGATCAGGGGATCGAAGCCCTCGATGGGCTCGCTGGAGACACGGGCACGGGGCACAAATCGCAGCATGGCAGGCCATCCTTTCCGCCGGCGCGGCCGGACGCTCATATGATAGCAATTTTCGCGCGCAAATGCAATGCGGGGGCGGGCGTTACGCAGATGCCGGGGGAAGGGAGGCCCTTTTCAAGGCTGAAAAGGGTCTCCCTTCCCCCAGACCCCCATCCTTCCCCCAAAGGCCTTTCCTTGGGGGGCACGGTGGGCATGCATCGATGGCTGAGCAGGAAGCAACAATTTCTCCGATCCGGCCCCGCTGCGCGGCCCCTTGTGGTATAATGACGGCAGGCGGGGCTGCGGCCCGCGGAAAGGATGATGCGCATGTTCTGTTCAAACTGCGGCACAAGGCTGCCCGGGGGCGCGCGGTTCTGCCCCGGCTGCGGCGTCCGGCTGGCCTCGCCCCGGCCCGCGGCGCGCAATGTGCTCCGCCCCGCCCCGGGCGTCTCCGCGCCCGCGACTGTGCCCGATCCGCCTGTGATCCGGCCCCTGCAGCCGCGGAATGTGCTGCGGCCCGCGCCGGAGCGGGAGGAGGACGGGGAGGATGAGCGGAAGTGAACGGCCGCGCGGCGCATGGGGGCATTTGAGGCAAAATAAGAAGGATTCCGTCAGGCATCAGCCCGGAGGAATCCTTTTTCTGTTTGGGTTCAGCGGCTCCGGTTGAGCGGAGTGGGGGTGGAGATGAGGCCGGCGATATAGTCCAGCGAGACATTGTACAGCGTCGCCAGGCGGATCGCCAGGCAGAAGGGGATCTCCCGCTTGCCCTGCTCATAGTTCGTGTAGGTGGTCTTGGGCATCTGAAGGATGGCGACCAATTGATCCTGCGTCAAGTCATGATCTTCGTGAAGATCCCGCAAGCGCTGGTAATGCATTTGCAGTATAAACTATGTTGAACTGTGTTGCTGTGTTGCTTTTCTGGAACAATTAACTGCCTATTGAAATACTCACATAATCCTGATATAATTTTGTCATCAGAAAATCAAGGGAACCTTGGTTCCTGAGCCAGGAAAGGAAGAAATATGATGGACGGATTTCTGAAAGACGTGCAGGACTTTCTGTGGTCGGTGTGGAAGTGGATTCAGCAGACCTGGCAAGATATTATGACATGGTATAACGCTCAGACTCAGTTGATCCGGGTTTTAATCCTTTCTGGGATCGGATTGTTTATTCTGTTCATAATCGTCCGGTTTGTGCGCAGGCACCGTCGCAGGCCTACACTTTCCAAAAGCGGCACATACAGATCTTCTACAGCGTCCACTGCAGGCAGTAGCGCAGGGTGGAATCCGTCTCCTTCCACGCCTGCATCATGTTATTCTAACCAAAGTTCTTCGACGCTCCCCGCCCCTTCCCCGTCCGGAAGCAATGAACCGTCCTACCTGCAGACCATGATCGACAGGGTAAACTCTCAGAATCCTCAGGAGGTTAAGGAAAAGTATCTGGAGCTGTTGAAAGAGAAGGCCAGAAAAGAAGCAAGACTGTTCTATCAGAGTTTGTGCGTAGCAATTGCCGACAATCAAAGTCAAATCATTTATTCTCAACCTCTGCCAGTAACCTACAGTGGAGTGTATGAAACTAATGACTTTGTGCTATCGTTGAGTAATGAAGAAGAAAGAAGCATAGCAGATGAATATGCGCTCTGGCATGCAAAAAAGGCAGGCGTTTTGGATGGAATCGGCTATGTTTATAGAGCTATATGGGAAGATGCGAAGAACTTGGGACGACAGATTTCAGGCTCATGTATCATTGGCTATGAGAAAGGACCTTTATGGGAAGCATTTGAGCAGGAATTGCTCAGACTGTGCGGAGACGAAATCAAAATCCGGGGCTATTTCCATTTTGCAGGATCATCTACCAATCCGCTGAAAATTCCAGCGTTCAAGATATCGAGAGAGATATTCGTCTATGTCGTCGATAGGTTTTCATATACTGGTGCAAAAGGAAGAGCTCAGGTAGAATTCTCATACTGCAGGAAATAAAGTCTGTATAAGCCCCTGCGCGGGCTTTTGTTGTGTGCGATGAAAAAAGCCCTCCCCGCTGTGGAGAGGGCCATGAAACACAGTCAGTTCATCACTTGCCCGAAATCGTCACGCCGTCGAAGGCGATGTAGGGCACGGAGACATTGCCGTCGCGGTAGAGCTCGCTGCTGATGGCGCGGATGTGCGTGAGCATGTCGGGCACGCTGCCGGAGATCATCGTCTCGGAGAGGGCGGTGCGGATCTCGCCGTTCTCGATCAGGAAGCTGTTCTTCGCCACGCCGGAGAACTCGCCGCTGGGGGCGGGCTGGCCGCCGGAGAAGCGCATCACCAGCGCGCCGCGGTCAATGCCGCGGATGATCTCCGCCAGGGGGGTGTCGCCGGCGGGGATGCACACGTTGCCGGACTGGTTCAGGGCGCGCCGTCCGCCGGTCTTGTTGGCGCCGTACTGCGACAGCATGAAGCTCTGCAGCACGCCGTCCCGGATGACGTCGAAGTCCTCCGAGAGATAGCCCTCGCCGCTGAAGGACTCGCCGCAGACCGCCCAGGGCGCGGAGGGCGTCAGGGAGACGGTCAGGCGCGGGTCGGCCACCTGCTCGCCCAGCTTGTCCTTCCAGATGCTGGTGCCGGTGATCAGGCTGCCGTCGGACAGGAAATTGCCCGCGACGGTGTTCAGCACGATCTCGCCCAGGGCGCCCGGGGCCAGGATGACCGGGCCGACAAACTTGCCCTCGAGGGTCTCCGTGTCCAGCTGCCGCTCGATGGCGCCCAGCTCGCGGTCGATGAAGGCACACTCGATGACCGGGCGGTCCAGGTTGTCCACGGTCACCTCGCTGCCGTAGAAGGAGGTCGCCTTGTCGCCGTCGTGGCCGGAGTACATCAGCATGAAGGCGTAGCTGCCGGCCACCGTGCGGTAGACGATGCCGCCGGAGGTCATGAACACGCTGCGCCGCGCGTTGTGGTCGCAGATCAGCTGCTCCATCAGGATCTTCGGGTGGCGCTCGGCGATGTCCGCCATCAGCTCCTTCGTGCGGGCGAAGAGGGCCTCGGTGTCGCACTCCGGCGCGCCTTTGCGGAACTCGCGCTCGTCGGGCCCCGGGGCGAACTCCCAGGCCTCGTCCGGCTCGGCGCTCTCCGCGGCGGCGAGGCAGTCCCGCACGGCGGCGCGCACGGCCTCCTCGTCGAAGCGGTTGATGTGCACGGTGCCCTTGTGGTGGGCCTTGAGCACCGTGATGGACACGCCCCGGTCGAACAGGGTGCGCATCAGGGAGAACTCGCCGCCGTCCACGTTGAACTCCCGCTTCTCGCTCTCCGAGATCCTGCAGACCGCCTCATCCGCGCCGAGGGCCTTGGCCTCCGCCAGAATCAGCCGGCCGATTTCCATCATTCTCTCCATCTCAGCGCCCTCCAATCATCACTTTGCAGCGCAGGGCAGGCCCGCCCATGCCCACCGGCATCGGCTGCTTCTTGCCGCAGAAGCCGGAGGACTCCCATTCCACGGTGTCGCTGACCATGTCCACGGTCTTGAGCATATCGAAGGCGACGCCGGAGATCGTCGTGTCCAGCAGGGCGCGGCCCAGCTTGCCGTGCTTGATCTCATAGCCCAGGCTCACGCCGAACATGAACTCGCCGGTGGTGTCCGCCTGGCCGTTGGTGGAGGAGAGGAGATAATAGCCGTCGTCCACGGAGGCGATCATGTCCTCCAGCTTGTCGCGGCCCGGATGCACGGCGGTGTTGCGCATGCGGATCAGCGGCTCGTCGGAGAAGGACCAGGCGCGGGCGTTGCCGCAGGGCTTCATGCCGAAGCGGGCGGCGGTCTCGCGGCTGTTCATGTAGCCGGTGAGGATGCCGTTCTCGATCAGCGGGGCGTCCTCGGCGGGCGTGCCCTCATCGTCGGTGAACACCGGCAGCGGGCAGCGCGCCCCGAAGGCGGTGTGGGCAAAGTCGGTCATCGTGACCAGCTCGCTGGCGACGCGCTTGCCGAGGTTCGGCCCGGCGACGCTGCCGCCCAGCACCAGATCCGCCTCCACCGTGTGGCCCACGGCCTCATGCGAGAGCATGCCGGTCATGTGGCCGCCGAGGATGACGGCCTTGAGGCCCGCGTCGGCATAGACGCCCGCGCGCTTTTGCATCAGGCGCTCATAGAGCCTGTCAATGCCGGCGGAAAGGCTGGCCGCGTCGGTGAAGCTGACGCCGAAGGTGCCCTCGCCGCCGAAGACGTCGAAGAGTTCCACCGGCGCGCCCTCGGGGGTGAGGGCGGTCATCATCACGTAGATGTAGGAGCGCGGCGCGATGAAGTGGGCGTCCGTGGCGTCGGAGGTGAAGATCATCTTCTCCATCGAATCCTCCATGGCCACCACGGTGCGGCTGACCAGCTCCGGGCAGTGGGCCGTGATATAGCTGTCCACGGCGCGGGCAAAGTCGATGTAGTCGCTCTGGGCCACATCGCTGATGTCGGCGGCCAGGGGCAGGACGCGGTGCTCGATCCGGGGCAGGGCAGCCTGTCCGCGCGGCGCGTGGCCGGCCATGAAGGCGGCGTTGTCCGCGGCGGCGCGCATCACCATGCGGGCGGCCTCCGGGGACAGCTCCGCCATGGACGAGAAGCCGTAGGAACCGCCGCGGTTCACCCGGGCCGACACGCCGGAGATGTCCGCGCGCTGGTTGGCCACCACGTTGCCGCCCAGCAGCACAACCTGCCGGGAGCGGCTGAGCTGTCCGCGCAGCTCGGACGACGCGCCCGCGGGGAAATCCGCCCGGGCGGAGGAAATGACATCTTGCAGCATGGATACCTCCTGTGTTTTGCTTTGATGACTGCATGATAGCATAATTCCCCCGCCGATTCAACCGCGGGGAGATGAGAATCGGATGAAAAAGGGAAAAAGAGGAAGCCGGCGGGAACAGTAAATAGAAAAAAACGGAAACGGCCCCTGCAGAAACCGCAATAATGAGTAATATATTGCACATTATCAAGTTGACAAATCAATTGCACCGTGATAACATATGCTTGACATGAGGAGCTTCTCTCATACACTTGATAAGGAGGATTGGGACATGAACAACAACGGCGGGATGGGATTCTGCGGGATCGTGTTTGCTGTATTCTGTGGGATTGCCCTGTTTGCGCTGATTGGCTAAGATGCCGGATTTCAGCAGATTCAGGCTTTCCGATGTAAGGATTCTGTGGCTGAAGAGGCAGCTGACCGCTGTTTCTTTGGCCATGTTTTTATATGTCATCAACCGTTTTTTCCTGAAGCAGCTTGACATTCCGTATATCGGCTACATTCTCAGGTGCCACCTGAACGATTTCATCGGAGGCTTTGTATTCCCCTCCTATGTCAATGTGCTGCTGGTTATCTCGAACCGGAAGCCGCTCGCCGGATTGGGTGCGCTGCTGCTGTTCATGCTGGGCGTGGCGCTTCTCTGGGAGTATGTTTTCCCGCTGATCCTGCCCTACAGCACATCGGATCCCTGGGACGTGGCCGCCTACCTCTCAGGGGCCTGCCTGTACTATCTGGTCATGAAGAAACATAACCGCCTGGTAACTGAGGAAGGATAAGCCAAAGCCGCCGGGGATGCCGGTCACCAGCCTGCGGATGTTGTTGGATTCTTTCACATGCAGAAACTGCAGCAGCCAGTCGACAAACATCAGCAGAACAAAAACCACGGACAAGGAAAACGGACAGCGGATCCCAGCCCACAGGCAGATGACCGCCGCTGCGAATCCTATGGAAATGCCCGTGCATCTCGCGCAGACAGGGAACTGATGTCCCCGGATGAAGAAACTGCGCTCCGGTTTCTGATGACAGATCAGGCGGCCGCATTTCATGGCGGCGTGCCACAGCTTTTCGCCCATCGCACATCCCCTCGGCGTGATTGGTATTCAAGCACCCCTCAGTGCATCAGGGAGTGAGACACTCTGTGCTCACCTTCTCCCGATCAGCTGCTGAATCAGCCACTGATACTCGCTGGCGGTGATTCTGCCTTCCTTGTACATCTGCAGGGCGGCGTCCGTCGTGAAGCTGTCGGAGAAGCCGGCTCTCTTCCACGAGAGGATATTGTCCCGCATTTCGTTCAAATGCTGCTGGCGGCTCTGCTCGTTCTTCTTTTTCCAATCATTCTCTGCCTGTTGACCTGCCATCAGCAGGACAACCACCGCAATCACAGCCAGAGACAGCCCAAAGACGATTGCAAGCTTCTTGAAGCGAATCGGGAAGACGAGAACCGCGTTCATGCCAAAGATCAGCATCACCGGCATCCAGCAGGTATTCAGAAGATAAAAGAAATCATGTACACGATAATAGCTGTCCGATAACAGATCGGCAGCAATGAACAGCACCAGCCTGATCGCGAAGTATCCGTCAATGATCAAAATACTGTTATGTATGGCGTGCGGATTGATGGCACAGATCAACAGCACCACCGGAATGATCAGTTCGGAATAATATGCTGTCCACATGAGAATTCCGTCCAAATTGTCGCTGTCGCCAGTCGAAGGGAGACGCATATAGGTTGTGGCAATCCACCACGTATCGAGAACGACCAGCAGAACAGCCGCAGCAATCGCCAGCGGTTTGCAAGCGCGGTTCAGCCCAATCAGGATCATGGCGGCAAGAACCATCTCCGCCGCGCGTGCAATACAATACGAAGTGTATTTTACATCAAAGCTGTAATCCCAGATGCTCCGGATGCTGAATCCCCGGAAGCCGAACATGATTGGATGATACAGCGTAACGCCAATGAAGACGACAAGCAGCACGATGGAGATCTTTGCGTTCCGATTGAGGAAAAACACCGCAGCGGCAGCCGTGACGACCTGGGCCGCCAGAAGAACCACATCCACCGTCGCGAAGCGGTGAGAGGTGA
Source organism: uncultured Clostridia bacterium (assembly GCA_946538975.1). Classification (GTDB taxonomy): domain Bacteria; phylum Bacillota; class Clostridia; order Christensenellales; family Aristaeellaceae; genus RUG11272. The sequence continues at coordinate 27,525 of CAMNHF010000015.1, forward strand.
ACATGCTGACCGCCGCAGGAACAAACACCATCGCTATGCCGATATACAGAGCGATGATCAGCCCTTTTTTAAAGGCCGGCTGTTTCTTTGCCTGCGGCGCGGCGCTTTGGCCGCCCGGTGCCGGGCTCGGCGCCGTGTTCCCGTATTTGTTGTAGTTATTCATGGCGAATGTCTCCCATCTGTCTAAATATCATAAGAAATTATACCATTTATGAAACAAATGTCAACGGCTATTATTTGCAGAAACGAGATTTTGCGCAACCGATTTTGCGCAACAATTGTTATTGCGCAGATGATATTACTCGGCCTGTCGAGAAGACGCGAGGAGAGGAATATACAGGAAAACGGAACGGAAGACATCGAAGTCTCATGCTCTGCTCCTTCGCAAAGGCCGCCAGGCGCAGGAGGTTTTCTTTCACAATGCATCCGCAGCCGGGCAGGCTCATGCGAGCAGTAACTTCTTGCGCCTCCTTTTCACGCCGCCCCACATTTCCTCTTGCAAAAACGGCCGTACATGGTTATAATAACAGTACACCGATGACGGGAAGGAAGCGCGGGGGAGGCCGACAGCGAGCCGGGGACGATGGAAGCCCGGCGGCGGAGGACGCGCGGATGGGGCCCGGAGGGCGCGGGGGAACGGAGTATCCCGCGACGGTTTCCCCCGTGACAGGGAAGCGAGAGGGACGGCGGCAGCGCCGTTCAACAGGGGTGGCACCGCAGGCAACTGTCCCCTGGCGAGGGGTGCTTTTTTCGTTTTCATGATTCCGCACAAGGAGGTTTCGTCCATGGAACAGCAGACCACGCCGCAGGAGAAGAAGCAGATTATTTTCTCGGGCATTCAGCCCTCCGGCACGCTGACGCTGGGCAACTACATCGGTGCGCTGCGCAATTTTGTCCAGCTGCAGCACGACTACGACTGCATCTACTGCATCGTGGACGAGCACGCGATCACCGTCCGGCAGAACCCGGCCGATCTGCGCCGCCGCTGCCTGGAGCTGGCCGCCATCTACATCGCCAGCGGGCTGGATCCCAAGCAGAACCTGATCTACTGCCAGAGCCATGTCAGCGCCCACGCGGAGCTGGCCTGGATCCTGAACTGCTTCACTTACATGGGCGAGCTGAACCGGATGACCCAGTTCAAGGCGAAGTCCGCCGCCCACGCGGACAACATCAACGCGGGCCTGTTCACCTACCCCGTGCTGATGGCCGCGGACATCCTGCTCTACCAGACCAACCTGGTGCCCGTGGGCGTGGATCAGAAGCAGCATCTGGAGCTGTGCCGCGACATCGCCCTGCGCTTCAACGCGGTCTACGGCGACGTGTTCACCATCCCCGAGGGCTACATCCCCAAGGTCGGCGCGAAGATCATGAGCCTGCAGGAGCCCACCCGCAAGATGTCCAAGTCCGATCCGCCGGACACCTTCATCGCCCTGCTGGACGACCCGGACACCATCCGCCGCAAGCTGAAGCGGGCCGTGACGGATTCCGACGGCGAGATCCGCTTTGACCCGGAGAACAAGCCGGGCGTCAGCAACCTGCTGGCCATCATGAGCGCCCTGGGCGCGGGGGACGTGGAGGCCATCTGCGCGGAGATGCAGGGCCAGGGCTACGGCGCGCTGAAGAGCCGGGCCGCGGACTGCGTCATCGCCGCCCTGGAGCCGCTGCAGAGCGAATACCGCCGCCTGATCGCCGACAAGGCCTACCTGCAGGGCGTCATCGACGAAAACGCCCGGATCGCGGGCGGCCTGGCCCTCCGGACGCTGCGCAAGGTGCAGAAGAAGGTCGGCTTCGCGCCCAGAGGCTGATGCATTTACACAGAATCCCGGCAGCCCTCCGCAAAAAGAGGGCTGTCTTTTTTGATATGAAATTTGATATGCAAATGTGATATGAAAAAGCGCCGCCCCCGGATGGGAACGGCGCAGGGAAGGGTGAAGGGTCCGCGGCTTACTTCCAGATCTGCGTGGGGGCGGTGCCGTAGCCGGCGGGATAGACGCCCTCGGTGACCAGGCGGAAGCCCAGGTCGGCGTTGTAGTTGTGGCCGCCGCTCACCGCGATCAGCTCCACGGAGATGCCGTCCTCGCCCAGGACGGACACCAGGCCGGGGATGTCGTCGCGCTGCACGGTCGGGGCCACCTCCGCCGGATAGTCCGCGCGGATGGTGTACACGCCGGGATAGAGATCCTCAAAGGTGTAGAAGCCGTAGGCGTCGGTGACGGTGCTGGCCACCTCGGTACCGTCCTGCAGCAGGTGCAGGGTCAGGCCGGGCAGGCCGCCCTCGGTGCTGTCCTGCAGGCCGTTCATGTTCAGATCCAGCCAGCACAGGTCGCCGAGCTTGCCGTTGAGCACGCTGCCGATGTCGTAGTCCAGCACGTCGGAGCCCATGCGCAGCGTCAGCACGGGGCTGGAGGCGCTGCGGCCGTCGCAGGCGGTCATCACGCTGATGAGGCCGCCCTCGCCCAGGCGGATGTCGTCCGGATGCACGACCACCTGGCCCTGGGGCAGGGTGACCTGCAGGATGTACTCGCCCGGCATCAGCTTCTCAAACACGTACCGGCCGTCCTCGCCGCTGGTCACGGTGTCCAGCAGCTCGCCCGCGCTGCCGCACAGGGAGACGGCCGCGCCGGTCAGCGGCACGACGGTGCCGTTCTGGTCCAGCCAGACGCGTCCGCCCATGGAGGCGTAGCGAATGAGGCCGAGCCGCAGATGATCCAGGTGGTCGCCGCCGCGCAGGGTCAGCTGCTCCATCACCGCCGTGCGGCTGCCGTCGTCGGCCATCGCGAAGGTGGTGTCGCCGGCGACGGCCAGCTGGGCCGCGTCGTCCAGCCTGAAGCGCAGGGCGTAGGTGCCGGGGATCAGGGATTCGGAGGCGAAGCGGCCGTCCGCGTCGGCGGTCAGCACGCCGTACAGGCTGCCGTCCGCGTTCAGCATTTCGACCTGCATGCCGGCGCCGGGGTTCTCGCCGGCGTCGTGGAGGCCGTTGTTGTTCTCATCCAGCCAGATGAGGCCGGAGAGGGAGGCGGGCTGCACCAGGCCGATCTCCTGATCGAACCAGGCCGCGCCCATGGGGATGTCCAGGGGGGTGAGCACGCCGTCCGCGCCGGTCTCCAGCGGCAGGCCGATGTCGATCAGCCGGGAGAAGACCAGGCCCTCGGGCAGGGTGATGGACAGGGTGTACTGGTCGGCGCGCAGGTTGTCAATGCGGAAGGCGCCGTCCGCGCCGGTCTGCGCGGTGACCGCGAAGAGCTCGGGCCGAGTGGGCGTCAGGGTGATGGTGACGCCGCTGACCGCCGCCTCGCCCGCGTCCCGCAGGCCGTTGCTGTTCTCATCGCGGAAGAAGCCGCCGTCCAGCAGGCCCAGGCCGATGCCGCCGCACAGGGGCGCGGTGATCGTGGTGCCGGGGTCGACGCGGAAGCTGGCCGTCGTCGCCACGTGGTCCAGCACGCTCATGCCGGGATCGGTCAGCACAAACTGGCTGTTTTCGGTCAGCTCATAACGGAGATAGTAGGTGCCGGGCATCACGGCGTCAAATTTGAAGGCGCCGCTGGCGGAGAGCGGGCTGGTGTAGGTCTGGCCGCCCTCGTCGATCAGGGAGACCACCGCGCCGGCGAGGCCGCCTTCCCCGGCGTCATAGGCGCCGTTGTCGTTCTCGTCGCCGAAGATCGTGCCCTTGACCGTACCGGGCTGAATCATGCCGGCGTTGATGCGCAGGTCGTCGTCGGCGTAAACGGCCATCAGCTCGGTGGAGGCGACGCCGCTGCCCCGGTTGATGACCTGGCTGCCCTCGCCGGTGGTCGTGAAGGCCAGGCCGGGCGCCGCGGTGATGGAGACCGTGTAATCGCCGGGCATCAGGTTCTCAAAGCTGTAGCTGCCGCTGCGGCCGGTGCTGGTGTGGGCCACCTGGAGGCCGCCCTTGTCCAGCAGATACACCTGGATGCCGCTCTGGCCGTCCTCGCCGTTGTCCATCCGGCCGGAGTAGTTCTCGTCCATGTAGACCGTGCCGGAGATCGTCGCGGGCCGCACCAGGCCGATGTAGATCATGCGGTTCTCGCCGGCGGGGAGGTCGAAGACGTCCACCGTGCCGGCGCGGTTGCCCTCGCGGGCGGTGACGACGTTGCCGGTCTCGCCGCTGCCCAGAATGCTGTAGGAGGAGCCGTTGGACGGCAGGGTGGAGCGGATGTAGTACTTCTTCGGGCGCAGGCTGCCGAACACCGCCTCGCCGTCCGCGCCGGTGGTGATGCTGTCCACCTGTGCATCCTGGAAGTCGCGGTAGAGCACCAGCTTCACGCCGGACACCCCGGGCTCGCCCTCGTCATAGCGGCCGTTGTAGTTCCGGTCCATGAAGCAGCGGACCGTCACCTTGGAGGCCTGCAGCAGGCCGATGTACTCGCCGGTGACGTCGCTGGGCGTGTTCAGGTCCACGGTCACCTGGCCGGTGGAGGAGTTGTCCAGCAGGTTGTTGCTGGAGAGCACGGTGCGCTGGCGGGAATTGCCCGCGGTGGCCGTGTTGGTGAAGACCATGCCGTCCGGCAGGGTGAAGCGCAGGTTGTAGGCGCCCGCCCGCAGCTGGGACAGGGTGTAATTGCCGTTCTCGTCGGTGACGGTCTGATAGACCAGGCCGTTCTTGCGGCCGGCCGCCTCGACGATCATGCCGGCCAGGCCCGGCTCGGCGGGATCGTGCAGGCCGTCCTCGTTGCTGTCCATGAAGACGCGGCCGGAGATGCTGGCGCAGATCACCGTGCCGATGCCGCAGTGCCAGGTCTGGCCGCGGCCCACGGTGAAGGCCTCGCTCTCCTGCACGGTGGCGCTCTGCCGCTCCATCACGCTGGACTTCTCGCTGTCGGTCTTCTTGCCCTTCTCGCCGTAGGCGCGGCCCACGGGCAGGGTGGAGCGGATGAGATAGGTGCCCTCGGGCAGGCCGCGGAAGAGCACGATGCCCCGGCCGTCGCTCAGCTCGCTGGCGATGACGGCATCGCCGCTGTCGGTGCGCTCGATCAGCTCCACCTGAATGCCGGCGACGCCCTCATCGTACTGCTCCATGGCGCCGTTGTGGTTCTTGTCGTTGAAGGCGATGACGGAAACCGCGCTGTTGCCGCTGCCCAGCACGCCGGCCTTCTCAGGCAGCGCGCGGGGGGCCACATAGCTGCGCTCGCGGCTCGGCGAGAGCAGGCTCTCGGGATCCGCTGCGGGCTCGGGCGTGGCCACGGTGACCAGCGGCGCGGCATCCGTCTCCGCGGAGGCGCCGCTCACCGGCGCGGGGGCCTCCGTCGGCAGCGAAAGCTCCGTCAGCTCCAGCTCCTCGATCGTCTCGAGCATCAGATCTTCTGTCGGCGCGGGGGTGGGCGCCTCGGTGGGTTCGGGGGTCGGCGCTTCGGTGGGCACCGCTGTGGGTTCGGGGGTCGGAACTTCGGTGGGTTCTGCCGTGGGTTCAGGCGTCGGCACCGCCGTGGGCTCGGGCGTCGGTTCCGCGGTGGGCGCGGGGGTGGGTTCTTCGGTGGGCATGGGCGTGACGGCCTCCGCCTCAATCACGACGGCCTCGGGGTTCTCCAGAGCGGCCAGCGTGGCCGCACCGAGGGAGGTCTGCGTGATGGCGGGCAGGACGGTGTTTTCGGTCAGCTGGATGTCGCGGGCGGCGATGACGCCGAATTCATCCTCCGTGAAGCTCCAGCCTTCGCCCTCGAAGCTGCCGTCGGGCAGCTCAATCTCCGCGTGCCAGCGGCCGACCGCCAGCGCACCGGACAGGAAGCTGCCCTCATCCAGCATCAGGGCGTACTTCTTGCCGTTGCCGCTCAGGATCACACGCACGCCATCCGCGGCCTCCTCCTCCGCGTCCGGGATCGGCAGCAGGCTGACCTGGCCGGAAATGGTCGCGGTCTCGTCCAGTTCGATGTTCTCCATGCCCGCAAAAATGTCCTCGGTGGGCGCGGGCGTGGGTTCCTCGGTGGGTTCGGGAGTCGGCACTTCGGTGGGCACGGGGGTGGGTTCTTCCGTAGGTTCAGGCGTGGGGACTTCGGTGGGCACGGGGGTGGGTTCTTCCGTAGGTTCAGGCGTGGGGACTTCCGTGGGCACGGGAGTGGGGACTTCCGTAGGTTCAGGCGTGGGGACTTCCGTGGGCACGGGAGTGGGTTCTTCCGTGGGTTCGGGAGTCGGCACTTCCGTGGGTTCGGGAGTCGGCACTTCCGT
>CAMNHF010000016.1 GCA_946538975.1 uncultured Clostridia bacterium
TCGCACAGGAGATAGTCCATGTCGATGGTCACCCCGCCGAACGCGCACAGGATCCCCCTGCGCATCGGTTCGATTGCGTCCCGGTTGGGCATGCCGCGGGCCTCCTTACGTCTTCAGCACCAGATTGTTCAGCTTCAGGATGCAGGTGTAATTCGCCTCCTTGGCCATCTGCAGGGTCATGCGCAGGCCGATGTGCCGCGCCGGCTCCCCATCGGAGAAGAGGGTCAGCTGCTTCATCGGGTCGAAGATCAGGCAGTCGTCGCGGAGGCGGAGGATGTAGTCATCGCCCTTCTTCACCAGGGAGAGGTCGATGCTGTGGGGGCGGCGGTCGTGGGGGAAGCCGTGCCGGATCGTGTTGCCGGCCATCTCCTCCACGGCCAGGGAGAGGAAGTACTGCCGCCGCGCGTCGCAGCCGTGCCTGCCGCAGAAATCCCACACCGCGCGGGACAGGCCCATGACCTCGTCCATGGAGGCAATGCTCGCGTCCATGCGGTCGTCCGGGACAGCGTCGAAGGCGGCGGGCAGCAGCAGCCGGTCGGAGAGGGGCGCCTTCCGCCGGGCCTTGCGGTTCTCCCACGCGATCAGGCCGCGGTAGAAGATGAGCATCAGCAGCTGCGTGACGGGGAAGGCGTACCAGACCGCGTCGCCGCCGAACCAGAGGGACAGCACGGCCGCCGAAAGCATCAGGAAGCCCGCCTCGGACAGGAAGCCGGCGATCGAGGACAGGCGGCTGCGGCCGATGCCCTGCAGGTAATTGTAGTAGATCATGCTCAGGCCGTACAGCGGCATGCCCACCGCGTAGGCGCGCACAGCCCGGACGGCGTACATGAGCGCCTCGGCGTCGTCGATGTAGAGGCAGGCGAAGGCGGGCGCCGCGAACCACATCAGCACCGCCACCACCAGGGTGATGCGCAGCGTGGCCTGCACGGAGGTGCCCAGCAGCGTCTTCATGCGCGGGCGGTCCTCCTCGCCCAGGAGGATGCCGGCCAGCACGGCGACGGTGTTCGCGATGCCGATGGTCAGGCAGCAGAGGATGTCGTCGGCCTGCTGATAGACCGCGTAGCCCGCGATGGCCGCCGGGGAGGCCAGCTGCGCCAGGATCTGATTCATGAAGGCCGCGCGCACCGTGTACCCGACGCGGCAAACGGCGATGGGCAGGCCCATCTTCACGATGCCGCCCACCTCGCCCGTGGCGCCCGGGGCGGAACCAGCCGGAGGATGCGCTCCTTCCGCGTGAAGTGCAGCAGCAGCACGCCCAGCGCCACGTAGTAGCTGATACTGGTGGCCAGGGCCATCTCGAAGGTGCCGCCGTGCAGCACGAACACCACCATCAGCGGGCTGACCAGACCGAAGGCCGCCATGGCGTCCACGCCCAGATAGCTGCCGATGATGACGCCGTCGATCATGGAGCCGATGACCTGCGTCAGCGAGGAGAGCAGGTAGGCCCCCACCTGCACATAGAAGGTGTTGCGGATGGGGCGGCTCTTCTGCATGGGGGATTCATCTCCTTCCAGATCGTGCGCCGCCCGCTGCCCAAAGGGCCGGAGGCAGGCTCAGTACATCGCGAACAGCGCTTCCAGCCGGGCCTGCGTCACCGGCCGCAGCAGGGCGAGGCGCAGGAGGACGGCGGCCTTCTGCGGGGAGAGGTTGTCCGCCGCGACGGTGTTCGGGCAGAGCAGGTTGTCCCGGGTGATGATGCCGTCGTCGATGCGGGAGGAGACCACCACGGGGATCGTGAGGCCGCGGATGATGCCGGCCCACAGGCGGCTGAACTCGCCCGCGCCGGCCCCGGCAATCACCAGGCCGTCCGAGTGGGCGGCGGCATAGCGCAGCAGCTCCGGATCCGCGTCGACGGCGAAGTAAAGGATGGACACCCGGGGCAGCTCCGTGAGGCCGGCCACATCGAACTCGGTGGCGGTAGTGTGGGCCTTGCCGGGCTTCTCGTAGAGGTAGACCGCCCCGTCCCGCACGACGCCGATGGCGCCCATCTCCCCGGCGGAGATCGCCATCACGTGGTAGGTGCTGGTCTTGGTCACGGAGCGGGCGGCATAGATGCGGTCGGAGAACACGATCAGCACGCCCTGCCCGATGGCCTCGCGGGAGCGGGCCACGCACACGGCCTCGTAGAGATTCAGCGGGCCGTCGGCGGAGATGGCGGTGGCGGGCCGCATGGAGCCGGTGATCACGACGGGCTTGGCCGTCTTCACGGTCAGGTTGAGGAAGTAGGCGGTCTCCTCCATGGTGTCTGTGCCGTGGGTGATCACGAAGCCCAGCACGTCGGGATCGGCCGCGCGCTCGTTGATCGTGCGGGCCAGCGCCAGCCACATTTCGGCGGTCATGTCGTCGGAGTTGATGTTGCACAGCTGGATGGTCTCGATCTCCGCCAGGCTGAACAGCTCCGGCACGTCCCGCAGCAGCTCCTCGGCGGTCAGCGCGCCGGGTCGGTAGCCGGTGGTCTTCCCGGCCGCCCCGACGCCGACGATGGTGCCGCCGGTGGCGAGGATCACGATCCTCCCCCGCCCCGGCCCGCCCGCGTCCGCGGCACAGGCCTGCATCCGCTTCGGCGGGAGCAGCGCTGCCAGTTTGTTCATGGCTTGTCCTCCTTGGGGCGGTGTCAGCTGAAATACTGCTGCATCAGGCTGTCGAACAGCAGCTGTGTCTTGTCCAGCGCCGCCTGCACGGCAGCTTTTGATTTGTCGACCTGGGAAACGAAGGTGGCGAACTGCTCTTGGTCTTCCAATGGAGGAATCAAAAACAAATATTTCCTCTGCGCTGTGATAGGAACCTGATTCCTCGTTGTCTGCTTCATTTCTCCTAGATATTGTCTTGTAAAACCATCGCTCTGCATATATGCCTTAAGATAATTTGGCTTTATCTTATCCTTATTGCATCTATATGCAGTCAAAGAAGTACTTAAAATCACTTTTTTCAACTTTGTGTGAAGCATAACAGTAGGGCCGACTGTGGCATTGTGCGCAAACAGTACATCCTCATTACATGCAATTCCCTTTCTCAGTTTTCCAGCCCTTTCTTCTGTTAAGTATTTTGCCATTGAGAAATCGATTTCACCATTAACAATACAGTTTGCACCAATATATGGAACACCAGAATCAACAAACTCCTCACTCCGTGGGTAATCTCCTCCATGATTTCCATCCAAGTGATATGTAATGAAACCATTATCAATAAGCTCTTGTAGCGTCTGAACAAGGTATCCTTTAGGATTAGTAACAGGATCCCCAAACATCTCGACAAATCGGGCTTTGATGAGGGTGTCGAGGGCGCGGAGCTGGCGCTGGAGGCCAGTTTTCAGGGCAACTACTCTGTTTAGCTGGTCGACAATTCTTTTTTGCTCTTCAATGCTTCTCTCGGGTATCAGCATTTTGCGCATGGTTGCCTGAGTCAGTTTCTGACGCGTTGCACCATTTACGAGGCCATCCGTATTATAGAACATCAAAGAATAGCATAAGTAATCAACATTTATGCCTGCTCTTGGTTTCAAAACGTGTGCATGGTTATTAACCCAGCACTTCCCAGACACTCTATACGCTATTGGCCTCTCCTTTGATCCAAAGTTGCCTCCATCCTCAGCAAGTAAAACCAACTCGTCGTCAAAGAGATAACCAGCAACGTGATCTTGTACGCCATTTGCTCCATAGTATGGGTACGGGCCTTCTTCTCTATCAACTGCTGTGATAGGAATTCGCATGGAATCCAGAATCTCACAGCAGTCTTCCAAAAACACCATTTTCATCCCCGTCACCCCCCACAAATCCAAATTCCTCAATGCCCCCGCAGATCGCGATTCAGCAGGCTCTCCCAGATCGGCGATTCTGTTCCGACGGCGAGATTCCGCCCCAGCCGGATCTGATAACAGGGGCTTTACCTATGAAAGCGTGAAAACGCCACTTGTCCGCTTCGAAGATTTCGGGCCCTTCCTGTCTGCTTACACGAATGTCGTCGTCCGCTGCGGCGTTCTTCATTGCGCTCCCTCCCGCTTTCTTCTCTCCCCCAGTATACCACATCGGCCGCGGCCTCACAATGCAAAAAATCACGGCGGCAGCGGTTTTGGCGCGCCGCGTTTCCGCTCTCTTTTCCTTCCATAAAGAATTGTCCGCCAGACGGCAGGAAAAGAGGCCCGCGGGGCGAAAGATACAAGTTGGCGTAATTGCCGATTCACCGCCGAAGGGGCGGCAGCAGGAGGGGCATGGCATGCGGCAGCTGATCAATCGGGGCTGGCGTTTTCTCAAACTGAATGCGGGCTCGGAGCTCGCGGAGGCCCGGGCTTCCGGGGACTGGCAGGCGGTGGACATCCCGCACGACTGGATGATCTGGGACACCGCGTTTTTCTATGCGGACGCGGACGGCTGGTATGTCCGCGAGGTGACGCTGGAGGCGGGGCTGCGGCACGCCCTGCGCTTCGACGGCGTGTACATGGACTGCGACGTGCTGCTGGACGGGGAGCTCCTCGCCACCCACCACTACGGCTACACCAGCTTCACCGTGGCCCTGCCGCAGCGCGCTGCCGGCAGCCATGAGCTGATGGTGCACATCCGCCACCGCGGGCCCAACAGCCGGTGGTATTCCGGCGCGGGCATCTTCCGCGACGTGTGGCTGCTGAGCGCGCCCGGGGCCCTGCTGCAGCCGGAGGACATCTACGCCCCCGCCCTGCCCCTGGAGCGCGTGCCGGAGGACTGGCGCCCCCTGTGCGAGGACGCGCCCTGGCAGGTGCTGGTGGAGGTGAGCGGGGCCGAGGAGCCGCTGACCCTGGCCCTGGCCGATCCGGACGGCAGGGAGATCGCCCGCGCCGTGCTGCCCGCGGAGGAGCGCCGCCGCGCCCTGCCCGTGCGCGAGCCGCGGCTGTGGAGCTGCGAGCGGCCCGCCCTGTACACCCTGACCGTCACCGGCTGCGGCCAGGAGGTGGCCCAGCGCATCGGCCTGCGCACGGCGGACATGCTGCCGGACCGCGGCCTGCTGCTCAACGGCCAGCCGCTGAAGCTGCGCGGCGTCTGCCTGCACCACGACCTGGGCGCCCTGGGCGCGGCCTTCTATGCGGACGGCTTCCGCAGGCAGATTCACAAGATGAAGGAGATGGGCGTCAACGCCCTGCGCACCTCCCACAATCCGCCGGATCCCAAGGCGCTGGACATCTGCGACGAGGAGGGCATCCTGGTCGTGGACGAGTTCACGGACATGTGGGAGCGGCCGAAGACCACCTACGACTACGCGCGCTTCTTCGACGCGGACGTGGAGGCGGACACGGCCTCCTGGGTGCGCCGCGACCGCAACCACGCCTGCGTGATCCTCTGGTCTATCGGCAACGAGATCTTCGACACCCACGTCTCCAGCCGCGGCGAGGAGGTCACCGCGATGCTGATGGGCTATGTGGAGCGGCACGACCCGCTGCGCCACGGCCGCGCGACCATCGGCAGCAATTACATGCCCTGGGAGGGCGCCCGCCGCTGCGCGGACATCCTGAAGATCGCCGGCTACAACTACGGCGAGAAGTATTACGACGAGCACCACGCCGCCCATCCGGACTGGGTGATCTACGGCAGCGAGACGGCCTCCGCCCTGTCCAGCCGCGGCGTGTACCACTTCCCCCGCAGCGCCAACATCCTCTCCGACGAGGACGAGCAGTGCTCCGCCCTGGGCAACAGCATCTCGGCCTGGGGCACGCCCGACATGCGCCGCTGCATCATCGACGACCTGAACAGCCCCTACTCCATGGGTCAGTTCCTGTGGACGGGCATCGACTACATCGGCGAGCCCACGCCCTACCACACCCGCAACAGCTATTTCGGCATGATGGACACCGCCTGCCTGCCCAAGGGCTATTTCTGGCAGGTGAAGGCCCTGTGGAACCCAGCGCCCATGGTGCACATCGGCGTGCACTGGTCCTGGAACCCGGGGCAGCTGATCGACGTGCCGGTCTATACCAACGCCACGGCCTGCGAGCTGCTGCTGAACGGGGTCTCCCTGGGCGTGCGGCAGGTGAACGTGCGCGTGCCAGAGGAGAGCCTGCCGCTGTGGCAGCTGCCCTTTGAAGCCGGCACGCTGACCGCCCGGGCCTACGATGCCGAGGGCCGCCTGATCGCGGAGGACGAGCGCCGCACCTTCGGCGACAGCCATGCGCTCAGAATCACCAGCGAGACAGAGGCGCTGCGGGCGGACGGCGAGAGCCTGGCCTTCCTGCAGGTGAGCGCGGTGGACGCGCAGGGCATCCCGGTGGAAAACGCCGTGGACCGGGTGCGCGTCACCGTGCGCGGCTGCGGGCGGCTGATGGGCCTGGACAACGGCGACTCCACCGACACGGACGAGTACAAGGGCACGAGCCGCCGCCTGTTCTCGGGCCGGCTGCTGGCCATCGTGGGCGCGGGCTTTGAGAGCGGCACGGTGACCGTCCGCGTGGAGGCCGAAGGGCTGGAGAGCGCGGAATGCACGCTGCCGGTGCGCCCGGCGGCCACGGCCCGCGCAGCCTCCTGCGTGCAGACCGTTCCCGAGCGCACCTACGCGGACGGCCTGCGCCCCCGCCAGATCCTCCTGGAGCGCGAGGGCAGCGGCCCCCTGACGCCCGATCAGCCGGAGGCCTTCTTCCGCGTGCGGCTGCTCCCCGCGGGCGATCCGGCGGACGTCGAATACCGCATTGTGAACGCCACCGGCATCACCAGCCCCTGCGCGGAGGCCCTGCCGGAGGCGGGCGGCGTGCGGGTGCGGGGCCTGGGCGACGGCGAGGTCTGGCTGCGGGCGATCCACCGCTGCGGCACGCAAAGGGCGCGGATCATCTCCCAGATGGAGCTGCAGCTGCGCGGCTTCGGCTCGCCGAACCTGGATCCCTACGGCTTCGTGACGGCCGGCCTGTACGACCTGACCGACGGCGAGATCGGCGCGGGCAATGAGCAGGGCATCGCCTTCGCCCGCGACGGCTGGAGCATGGTCGGCTTCACCCATGTGGACTTCGGCCCGGTAGGCTCGGATGAGATCACCATCCCGATCTTCGCGCTGAACGCCGACACCTACCACATCCGCCTGTACATGGGCGATCCGCGGGAGGGCGGCCGGCTGGTGACCGTGCTGGACTACCAGAAGCCCTCCATCTGGAACACCTACCAGGCGATGACGTGGAAGCTGCCGGAGCGCTTCACGGGGCTTCAGACGATCTGCTTCGCGATGGAGCGCAAGGTGCACCTGAAGGGCTTCTCCTTCACCCGCCAGAGCCGCGCATGGCAGCCCCAGCCCGCCAGCGCCGCGGACGAGATCTACGGCGACAGCTTCCGCCGGGAGGCCGACGGCGTGTATGGGATCGGCAACAATGTGTCGCTGGTGTTCCACGGGATGGACTTCGGGGACGCGCAGCGGGTGCGCCTGATCATCGAGGGCCGCACGCCGCTGGAGGTGAACCCGGTGCAGGTGCGCATGACCCGCGGCGGCGAGGAGAGCACGCAGCAGTGCCTCTTCCGCGGCAATGAGCGGGGCGAGCAGGCCTTTGCGCTGACCACGCCCGGCGGCGAGTGCACGGTGAGCTTCGTGTTCCTGCCCGGCTGCCAGTTTGACTTCTTCGGATTCAGGTTTGAGAGAGAGGAATGACCTCTCCCAGAAAGGTGTGACCTTCTTGCAGAACGCACAGCGCTCGGAAATGCTTCGCTCCATGCCGATGAAGAAGCTGGTGCCGAAGATCTCCCTGCCCATCATGGTGTCCATGCTGGTGCAGGCGCTCTACAACGTGGTGGACAGCATCTTTGTCTCCCGCTATGACCCGAACGCCCTGACCGCGGTGTCGCTGGCCTACCCGATCCAGATGCTGATGATGGCCATGTCCGTCGGCATGGGCGTGGGCATCAACAGCCTGATCAGCCGCAAGCTGGGCGAGCGCCGCAGCGAGGAGGCCCGCACGGCCGCCTGGAACGGCCTGTTCATCGAGCTGACCGGCTGCCTAATGTTCATCGTGGTGGGCGTGTGCTTCGCGGGCCAGTGCATGGGGCTGGTCGTGTCGCCGAACCTGACCGGCGCGGAGACCATCCGGCAGCTGGGCACGGTCTACCTCAGCACGGTGACGTCCTGGTCGGCGGGCGTGTTCATGGCGATCCTGTTCGAGCGGATGCTGCAGGCCACCGGCAACACCCTGCTGTCCATGATGACGCAGATGACCGGCGCGCTGGTGAACATCATCCTCGACCCGATCATGATCTTCGGCTACCTGGGCTGCCCCGCCATGGGCGTGCAGGGCGCGGCGATCGCCACGGTGATCGGCCAGTTCTGCAGCGCGCTGACAGGCTTTCTCTTCAACCAATTCCGCAACACGGAGCTGCGGCTGCGCCTGAGCGAGTGCCGCCTGGACGCGGGCCTGCTGCGTGGCATCCTGGCGGTGGGCCTGCCCTCCATGATGATGCAGACCATGGCCTCCGTGATGAACGTGGGCCTCAACGCCCTGCTGTCCGGCTTTGCCCAGGGCAACGCGGCGGTGAACGTGCTGAATGTGTATTTCAAGCTGCAGTCCTTCGTGTTCATGCCGGTGTTCGGCCTGGGCAGCGGCATGGTAGCCATCGTGGGCTACAACTACGGCGCGCGGCTGCGCAGCCGGGTGTACGAGGCGCTGCGGGTGGCGCTGGGCTGGGCGCTGGGCATCCTGCTGGCGGGCATGGCGCTGTTCCTGATCGCTCCGGAGCTCCTGATGCGCCTGTTCGAGCCGGAGGAGGCCTCCGAGATCACCCTGGCCATGACCGGCATGGGCGTGGTGGCCCTGCGCACGATCTGCCTGCACTTCCCGCTGGCGGCCGTGGGCATCACCCTGTCCAACGTGTTCCAGGCCATCGGCCGCGGCCTGTATTCGCTGATCATCTCCCTGTGCCGCCAGCTGGTGGTGCTGCTGCCCGCGGCCTGGCTGCTGGGGACAGCCTTCGGCACGGTGGACGCGGTCTGGTGGGCCTTCATCATCGCGGAGGGCGTCTCAGCGACCCTGTCCTTCCTGTTCTGGCGCCAGTGCGACCGGAAGATTATCTCCCGTCTGTAATGCTCAGGAGTGAATGCTGCCATGTCCGCAAACAGTCTGACCACGAACCTGCTCGTCACCGCCGGGGTGCTGCTGATGGTGTTCCTGATGCCCTGGCTGGACCGCTGCCTGTGCCGGAAGCTGGGCCTGTCGCTGAACGGAGGCGTCAGCGAGAACCCGGAGGCTGACCGCTGGCTGCGGCGTCGCAGGGGGCTGCTGATTGCGGTGTTCGGCCTGTACCTGGCGGCGGTGGCCTGGCTGGTGTTCTTTTCCCGCACGGCCGCGGACGACTACACGGTGCACGTGGCCCTCTTCCAGGACCTGAAGAACGCGGTGCACATTGATTTCGGCTTCCTGGGCATCCTGCGCGCCTTCTTCACGGAGGGCCCGCGCGAGGCCCTGTCCCACATCCGCATCGTCACGCCATCCGGCATCACCCAGGTCTACATGAACGTGATGCTCTTCGTGCCGATGGGCTACCTGCTGCCCTACCTCTTCGACTGGTTCCGCCAGAAAGTGCGCATCCGCCCGGCCGCGGGCTGTTTCGTGATCTCCCTGGTGATCGAGAATCTCCAGCTGATCTCTCGCCGCGGCTTCTACGACATGGACGATCTGGTCTCCAACACCCTGGGCGGCCTGCTGGGGCAGGCGCTGTACATCGCGGTGGGCTACGTGGTGACGCACCCGGACTGGCGGCATGAACTGCGGGCCTTCCACCGCTACCGCCGCCACGCGCGGTGCAGCGCCCTCTACCCCGGCGCGCGGCGAACCACCCTGTACCGCGCGACGCTGCTGGCCACGGACGAGGACGCCGTGCGCGCCTTCTACGGCAGCCGGCTGGGCTTCCGCCTCCGGAAGCAGTTCATCCCGATGGACCGCCCCGGCACCGATCTGCTGATGGAGCTGGGCCGCTTCCAGCTGGAATTCCGCTGCCTGAATACGGCGCAGCAGCTGCCGGAGCAGCACATCACGCTGTCCGTGCGCAGCCTCAACGCGGTCATCCGCCGCCTGCGGCGCGTGGGCATCGACCCCGGGCCGACGGAGAAGGAGCGCTACACCGGCGTGCGCTGCGTGCAGCTGACCGGGCCGGACGCGGTGCGCATCACGGTGGTGGAGGAGGACGACGGGACGCCGGTGGTGGCGGAGGATATGCGGGAATGAAACAGGCGCTCAGACAGATCGCCGCGGTCGCAGCGGCGCTGATTCTCTTTTGCGTGGTGAGCCGGCTGCTGACCGGGAACGAGCTGGACGTGTGGCTCCGGCTGCCGGCCGGCATCGGGGAGGCGGAGGAAATGCGCCTCCAGCAGGAGACGGAGGGCGTGGTGCGCCTGGATCCGCCGCAGCGGCGCGGCGCCTTCCTCGTTGTGCCGGTCACCGCGCTGCAGCCGGGCGAAACCTGGCTGGATGTGTATATCGGCGAGGAGCCCGTCATGATGGCCAAGCTGCGCGTGGGGCGCTTCCACACGGTCTATGACGAGCTGAACGGCAACTACACCGGCGACTGGACGGTGCTGGCCGCGGTGACACTCTTCTGGCTGGCGGTCAGCCTGGTGATGGGCTGGCACTTCTTCGGCAGCCGCGGGCCGGCCTTCTACCGGCTGGACACGATCTATTACGCGGGCTTCGGCCTGTTCGCGGCGGTCAGCTTTCTCTCGGTGCTCCAGCCCGCCGCGGCGCACCTGGTGAACCCCGGCGAGACGCCCATGCTCACCGTCTACAGTGTCATCCAGCACGCGAGCCGCTTTTTCATGACGGTGACCATGCCCCTCGTCGCCGCCTTCGCCGTGGCGATGGCCGCCAGCAACATCGCGCTGCTGCGTCATGAGCGCTTCCGCGTGCAGAATGTGCTCGGCCTGCTGATCGCCTTCGGCCTGATCGCGGGCGAGGCGCTGGGCATCTGGCTGTTCTCCGGCTTCTTCAGCGGGTCGGAGTGGGAGGCGCGGCTGCATTCCACGCTGGAGAATGTCTACGCCACCGCCTTTGTCTATTTCGAGTGCGTGCTGGCCGGCTCCGTGATCTGCGGCCTGCTCGCGGCGCGCCACCGGCCCAGGGGCGAATGGGACTGCATCGTGATCCTGGGCTGCTGGTTCCGCCCCGACGGCAGCCTGCCGCCGCTGCTGCGGGGACGGGTGGACCGCGCGGTGCGCTTCTGGCGGGAGCAGCGGGAACGCACCGGCCATGCGGCCCTGCTGATCCCCACCGGCGGCCGGGGACGCGACGAGCCGATGCCCGAGGGCGAGGCCATACGCCGCTATCTGGTGGCGGAGGGCGTGCCGGAGGACTGCATCCGCGCCGAGTGCGAGGCCGCCAACACCTGGCAGAACATGACGAACAGCCGCGCCATCATCGAGGGGGAGCTGCCCGGGGCGCGGACGCTCTTCGCCACGACGAACTACCATGTATTCCGCAGCGGTGTGCTGGCCGCGGAGGCCGGGCTGGCCGCGGAGGGCATCGGAAGCCGCACCAAGTGGTGGTTCTGGCCGAACGCCTTCATGCGCGAGTGCGCGGGCCTGCTGCTCAAGCGCTGGAAGCAGGAGCTGGCGGCGCTCGTCGTGCTCACCGGCCTGTTTGCCCTGCTGTCGATGCTGCTGTAAAGCGCTGCCATGGCAAGCGATCTCAACAAGTAGAAACGGAGCGAATCCCCCTTGCAGAAGAAGCCTGTCGAAGAATCACTCGAAGAAACCATTGCAGAATCAGCGGGCGTGGCGGTAGCGCCGGAGGAGAAAAGCGCCTTCTACCGGCGCGTGGTGCAGATCGCCGCGCCCATCGCCTTCCAGAGCCTGATGCTGGCCCTGGTGGCGGCCTGCGACGCGCTGATGCTGGGCCGGATCGCCCAGGCGCAGATGACCGCCGTCTCCCAGGCCACGCAGATCCAGTTTGTCCAGAACATGTTCCTCTCGGCGGTGACCGCGGCAGGCTCGATCCTCGGCGCGCAGTACTGGGGCAAGGGCGACCGCGGCGCGATGCGGCAGCTGTTCCACCTGATGCTGCGCTGCACCGGGCTGCTGAGCCTGCTCTTCTGCGCCGCCTGCGAGCTGGTTCCGGAGGCCCTGATGCGCGTCTTCACCCACGATGACGAGCTGATCGCCATCGGCGCGGGCTATCTGCGGGTGGCGGGCTGGTCCTATCTGCTGACCGGCATCTCCCAGAGCTATCTGGCGATGCTGAAGGTGACCGACCACGTGACGCCCGCCGCCTGGATCAGCTCCGCCGCGGTGCTGGCGAACATCGGGCTGAACGCCCTGTTCATCTTCGGCGGACGGATGGAAGCCCGAGGCGCGGCGCTGGCGACGACGCTCTCCCGCGTGCTGGAGCTGGGGCTGTGCCTGGGCTACAGCGCCCGGCCGGACTGCCTGCGGCCCCGCCTGCGGGAGCTGCTCCGGGGCGAGCGGCAGCTGACGCGGGACTTCTGGGCGCAGTGCTGGCCGCTGCTGGGCGGCTCGCTGTTCTGGGGCGTGGGCTTCACGTCCTACACGGCGATCATCGGCCACATGGGGGCGGATGCGGCCGCGGCCAACTCAGTCGCCGCCGTGGTGCGCGACCTCATCTGCTGCGTGTGCAACGGCATCGGCAGCGCGGCGGGCATCCTGGTGGGCAACGAGCTGGGCGCGGGCCGGCTGGAGCGCGGCAAAACCTACGGCATCCGGCTGATGCGGCTGTCCTGGGGCATCGGCTTCGGCTCCACGGCCCTGGTGCTGGCCCTGACGCCGCTGGTGGTGCGGCAGGTCGTGCTGACCCCGGAGGCCCACGGGTACCTGACCGGGATGATGATCATCATGGCGGTGTACATGATCGGCCGCTGCGTGAACACGGTGACCATCAACGGCGTGCTGGACGGCGGCGGCGACACGGTGTTCGACATGTACTCCCTGGCCGTGGCCATGTGGGGCATCGCGATCCCGCTGGCCCTGCTGGGCGCCTTCGTGTTCCACTGGCCGGTGCTGCTGGTCTACGCCTGCACCTGCCTGGACGAGGTGGGCAAGATCCCCTGGGTGATGGTCCGCTTCCGCAAGTATCTCTGGGTGCGCAATCTGACGCAGCGCTGAGGAGGAGAATCATGCGTTATCTGAAGACGGTCCGGCTGAAGGACGGCCGCGAATGCCGCATCCGCAGCGGTGAGGAGCGGGACACGCAGGCCATGCTGGACAATTTTGTGCTGACCCACGCGCAGACCGACTTCCTCTGCACCTACCCGGACGAGACCGTCCGCACCGCCGCCGACAAGGGGCAGCGCCTGCAGAACCGCCTGGACGATCCCGGCGAGGTGGAGCTGCTGGCGGAGGTGGACGGCATTGTGACCGGCACGGCGGGCGTCGGCCGCGTCGGGACGCGGGAAAAGCTGCGCCACCGGGCGGAGCTGGGCATCAGCCTGGACGCGGCCTGGTGGGGGCTGGGCATCGGCCGGGCCCTGCTGGAGGCCTGCATCGAATGCGCCCGCAGCGCCGGCTATGCACAGCTGGAGCTGGAGGTCGT
This sequence comes from uncultured Clostridia bacterium, assembly GCA_946538975.1. Classification (GTDB taxonomy): domain Bacteria; phylum Bacillota; class Clostridia; order Christensenellales; family Aristaeellaceae; genus RUG11272. The sequence continues at coordinate 13,463 of CAMNHF010000016.1, forward strand.
CGCGGACAATGTGCGCGCCCTCTCGCTGTACCGCAGCGCGGGCTTTGTGGAATACGGCCGCAATCCGAAGGGCTTCCGCTCCCGCCTGTCCGGCTGGCAGGAACTGGTGCTGATGCGGCTGGAGCTGTGAGCGGGAGAACGCTGCCCGGCGCAGGGCGGAATTGCATGAACGCATGAAAAAAGCCGCTGACAGAGGCGGCAGGGAGGAAACGCGATGCGCATCATCTTTGTGCGGCACGGGGAGCCGGATTACGCGCGGGACTGTCTGACGGAGACCGGCTGGGCACAGGCCCGTCTGGCGGCGGAGCGCCTCGCCCCGGAGCAGCCGGAGGCGCTCTACGCCTCGCCGATGGGGCGGGCCCTGCAGACCGCTGAGCCCACCGCGCAGCGAACCGGCGCGGGCCCGGTGCGGGTGCTGCCCTTCCTGCATGAGCTGAGCTGGGGCAGCATCGACGGCACGCCGACCTTCGCCGACGGCCATCCCTGGACGATCGCGGACGAGCTGATCCGCCTGGGCTGGGATCTGAACGATCCCGCCTGGCCGGAGCATCCCTTCTTCCAGAACAACACGGTCACCGCCTCGGCCGCGATGGTCGCGCGGGAGACGGACGCCTTTCTGGCCGCTCTCGGCTACGCGCGCGAGGGCCTGTATTACCGCTGCCTCCGCCCGGACGACGCGGAGCACACGGTGGCGGTCTTCTGCCACGGCGGCTCGTCGTCGGCGGTGCTGGCCCGGCTGTTCAACCTGACCTTCCCCTATGTGTGCGCGGTGTTCCATCTCCCCTTCTGCGGCCTGGCCATCGCCCGCTTCGACCGCCGCCCCGGCAGCCTCTGCGTGCCGCATCTGGAGCGGGTCGAGTGAGAAGGATTCTGAATACGAAGAAAGGCTGCTTGCGCTTGCTGGCGCAGGCAGCTTTTTTTGTATGTCAGTCCGTTCCCCTCACTCCTCCCGCAGCCGCACGGTCAGGCGAACCGGGTTGTGGTCGGCGCAGCGGAAGCCCTCGTCGAGGGTCTCCAGGGTGAGCAGCTCCACATTGTCCGAGACGATGAAGCCGTCGATCGTGTAGAACTGGAAGTCGGGCGCGTCGGAGAGGGGCTGATCCAGGGAGCGGCAGGTTGGGGCGTTCTCCGGCATGTGCACGGTCTCGGGGATCTCCAGCAGGGCCGGCTCCCACAGGCCCGGGCGCAGCGCGGTGAAGGGCTGGGTGGTCTGGTTGAAGTCGCCGCCCGCGATGACGTAGTTGCCCTTCGCCGCCTCCGCCTGCAGGAAGGCCGACAGCACGCGGGACTGGGCCGCCTTGCCGCTGCCGTCGTCGTAGGCCTCCAGGTGGAGATTGACCGCCACCAGCTCGCGGTCCGTGCCCTCTACGGGGATGCGGGTCACCAGCAGGCAGCGCTTCAGCTGGCCCAGCCGCACCGGCCACGTGAAGGGGCAGGGCAGGGAAAGGCGCTCGGCCGAGGCAGGCCGGAAGGCGGAGCAGGTCACGAGGCCGGACTCCACATGGCCGATCGGCGGGATCGGATAGGGCACGTACAGGGCGCGGTAATTCACCGCGGTGCAGGCCGCATGGCCGCCCAGGGTCAGCGTGGTCTTCTCGTCGATGTGCCAGGAGCGGTCGGAATCCAGATCGACCTCCTGCAGATAGTACAGCTCCGGGGCCTCCCGCTGCAGCACGGCGCGGATGCCGTCCAGATTGGCCTTTACGCGGTTCTCGTCGGCGGTCTGCACCATGGTGCCGCCGTCCATGAAGAAGTCCGCGTTGTCGCCCAGGGCGCCATAGCCCACATTCCAGCTCAGCACGGTGAGGGTATCCCCGGCCTTGAGCGTCCGCACGGCCTCGCCCTCCACCGGCACCGCCTCCGTGTCCGCGGGTCGGAACTCCGCCGCCGTCAGCACGCCCAGGCCGATTCCCGCCAGCAGCACGACGCCCAGCACCACGGCCAGCAGGATCTTGAGGAGCTTCTTCACGGTCTTCATTGCGGTCGCCTCCGTTCTCTTTTCCGACAGTGTACCACAGATTGCCGCCGGCGAACAGCCCGGTTTTTTCTTTTTGGGGGGAAATGCGCGGAACACGCCGCACCTGCACTGCTGTCTCGTTCATCTGCATCTTCCTTTCCTGATCGCAATTCTTATCACGATTGCAAAAAAAGACCTTCGGGGGAAGGCCTTTTCCATGATGTCTTTTTCCGAAGCGTTGGGGAAAAGAGTTGGAATGAAACTGTTCTGTGTGGTTGCGACTGCGCGAATAGTTTCGAGCGGAAAGTGACCCCTCCCTGGCGAGCTGCTCCGGATCCGCGGCAAGCCAGGCACTACAAAACCCCCGAGGATCGCCCCCCCGGGGGAGAAAGGAGGATCACGGTGAGCCGGAGACTGATCTCTCTTCACCGCAACGACGGAAACTCAACACAATACGTCGTTGTGGTGGCGGGCAATAATGGCATCACCGCCAAGCTCTATGAGTCTTCCTGGCAGAAGGCAAAAGAGCTGGCGGATGAGGCCAAGATCTCCCCGTTCTGTGTTGACGCGTATGCGATCAACACGGAAACGGACACGATCTATCGCCCGTAACTCCTTTCTGCTTGAATCATAGCACATCGTTGCATTGATTTCAAGCAGAAAGAGAACCCGCTCGTGGGTTTGCACAGCAGGAAGGCGACCACCGAGCCGAAAGGTGGGGCACACGCGAACGCAACCGCTTCGGCTCCTGTTTCATTCCTGCTCAGCCCGCCCGGGGCGTGTCCGCAGCATCCGCGTCTTGCCAAAATCTCCCCTTCCCTCAAAACGGCCTTTAGCAGGGTATTCATTAACCAGTAATAACCACAAAAACTATCAAATCGGCATCTGGGAATTGGGTTTGGTCAAAATGCAAACGGGCTGTGAGTCAGCGTGCTATCAGGATGTCGCCGGCTCACAGCCCGTTTTGCTATTTCTGAGTTTCGTGTACATTGCTTCGCTTTGCTTGCCGTAGTACGCTGCCGGGCTATCGGGTGCACGTCATTGCCACGGGTGAGCTGCTCCGGATTATCCGGCGTCTTCATCTCTGTCTTGTTTTTGATAATACCTGCGGACTGTCTGGCATGCATCAGACTGGGCTCAAGAGCAATGCGCTTCTACTGCCGGGCAGCCGCATCTCCCCGCCGCAGTCCTGCGAACAGGGGAAGGGCCACCAAGAAACCGCGATCAGCTAATCCTCAAAGGTATTCTCGAGAATCTTGCGGAGCAGGCCCAGCAGTTGCTGCTGGGTTGACTGCACCAGATCAGCGCGGTCGTTCAGGAAGCGCTGTACCGTGCTGCGGAAATGCCTGTGGAAGAACAGCAGCGCATCCGCAGGGAGACCACAAAACACCGGACGGACCGGGAGAATGCGGAAAAGCAGCTGCACGAGCAGCAGACGGAGTGGCAAGCTGCTGCATCTGAACAAAACAAGGGAAACACGCAGGCGCTATGCTTGTCAGTTTCGCCGCCGTTTCAGTTCATTGAGTTCACGCGTCTGTGCATCAATCTCTCGCTGGAGCCTGTTGCGCTTCAGGAAACCGAACAGACCATGTACAGCCTGTGCTTCTCTTTGCAGTGATGCGATCGATTCCTCAAGCTGTTTGATACGCTTCTCGTTCGGATTCTCTGAAACTGTACGCTGCTGCGAAGAGGATACTGCTGTCGGGGAAGAGGCGGTGCTGGTTCTTGGCCTGGTGGAAAGGGCTTTTGCCTTGGCGGCCAAAGCATCTCTGCGGGTGGCAGCAGTCTGACCGCGGCTGTCATTGATACTGTTCTGCAGTGCAGCATCCCAGATTTCTTCCGGAGAAGCCTTCCAGCAGGAGCAGAATACGTTGATCAGCGGTATCACAACAATGCCCATGGAAGGGCTTGAAAGCGAAATATGTATGTCCAGATTGCCGTTGAGCTTGACGTGGAACAGGCTGCGGTCATCTGGAACAGGGTCGTCAGAGGTCGAGATGCTTATATGGAGATCCTTGGACAGGCCTTTGAAGCTTGACCACCCGGGATTGCAGGCTGTGAGCTGGTTGAATACATCTTTCCGGAGTTCTTCTTTGCGGACTTCCAGCTTCTGACGCAGCTGAGGCAGCTCCGATTCTCTGTACCATTGCTTTGTCGCTCTGATTGCGGCATCCGCCCTGGCATCAAAGTCCCAGTCCTGACTTACATTGAAATAGTTGCCGGTTGTGACAGAGAAACGATCCTCCAGCGTTCTTGCCAGCAGATCCGCCTTCGCAGATTCAACAGCATCGGCATCGTGAATCATTGGCAGTACCTTTTTGCGGAGACTGATCAGCTGGTGTTTTGAATATGCTGCAAAGTCCTCGGCGTAGACTTCTGCGAATTCGTTTTCGTCACGGCCCAGCATACCGAGAGCTTCTTCCACGAGCAGTATGGCCAGCATGTCTATCTCGTCATGGCTTGTCTTGCCTTTTTTCTTTGCCTCCTCCATGCTGCGCCTTTGTGTCTCCTCCCGCTGTCGGAGGGTTTCCCGATACTGACCGAGGAAAGACATCGTATTGCTGGTCTGGGTTTGCATATCAGAGATCATTTCCTGGATCTGCTGGACAGCGGTCCTCTCATCTTCCGTATGGAGCGATCCGGATGCTGCAGGCATCGCCGGCACAGCAGCGGTTTCAACCCTGCCGGAATCAACAAACTTGCTGCTCTTCACACGGATTACGGGTCGAACACAGACTTCCCGGGTATAAATGCCCCAGCCTTGGCAAGAACCATCCGGGCGAACGCTTGGCCCCCATCCGGAAATGCCCATAGCTTCGATTGCGGGACTGCGGAGCCACCAGCCGCATTGATTCGGGCCATTTGCGATTTCCGCGCCTTGCTCCTTTGCAAATGCGGATGCTTTACAGATCCTGTCTCTGTCTGTGGGGAAATACTTCTTCACTTCTCTGGCACTCAGCAGGAACACTTTATCTGTTTCGGATGCGGTCGCTTGGTCTCCCGATGATGTCCTTTTGTACGTATCGTGTGTATCCGCCTGGATCATCGAGCGTTCCTCGGCAGAGAACGCTTCTTGGAAGAAATCGTCATTCAGCCAGGTTCTCAGCGTGCAGCCGTGCCACTCATTTGTCGGTGAAAAGCTGACCAACGAGTCGTAGAAAGGCTTCGCATCCAAGGCCAGCTCAGACAGCAGAAGCAGTTCCTGTCCCTTCCGCTCCAGAACCAGCCAGGTAATCGGCGTCCCGGCAGGGTATTCGCCAAGCTTCACGCGTTCTCTGCCGTCAGTGCCTTTGACAATCACATAGCTGGCGGCACTCGCCATCGCAGAATGGGCAGGATCTGCCGGCGCTGCTTTGGGTGCTGCTTTCACCGGAGGTGCTGTCTTTGGTCCGACGGGAATGGGCTGGGTGTTCGGGATGCCGTCATTGTGTGAATGGAAGTAGACCATAGGCCCGTCTTCGCTGATAAACGGGATCTTTGCGGACATGGCCATTACACACCACGCCTGCAGCACAGCAGCTGCGGGGGTTTCAAGTTTTTCATCGCGGTTTCTGGACTGCAGAATGCCGTTATGCAGTCTGATTATAGCGTTTTTCAGCCGCAGCAGATCATCCCGGAAAGCGTCGAGCGACACGATGGGATCATATTTCAGCACTGTGCAGATCTCCTCAGCCTCGCCCCCTGCGATCATCCTTCCGGGCATGTAGTATACATGAATGTCCGGATGACTGCAGAGCCCGCTAAACCAGCTGTCCCCTTCGTAGTTCAGCCATTCGCGTGATTCGATGAAGCTGCAGAGCGCAACAAGCTCTTCAAAACCATAGTCGTCAATGGATTTGCCTTCCCTGTCGGCCAGATCTGCCAGCGTCCACGCAAAGGAGCGAAGTGCTGACAGCTTCCAGATCTTGTCCATCATGCACTCGCCGATATCGCCTTCATCATCATGCCTGGAATTATAGACTGCTTTGTTGACGCGGAACAACTGCGAGATTTTCAGTGCCAGCCGGTCGAGGTCATAGCTGTCAGCGGACATCGCAGCTTTCAGCTTGCGATAGACATTGGTACCCGTATGTCCCTGTGTTTCCAGAACCCTGGCCATGCTAAGCGCCTGGAATTCTTCTCCGTTGTCCTGGACCAGGCGGATTCCCATGCCTTTGAATTTATCAGCTTCCCGTTTCAGACTGCCGTAATGAGTATAGAGTTCATCAGAGGGCATAACAGTGGTGTATCTGCCGGCTTTTTTCTTTCCGTCCGTTGTCTGCTGACCGGAAGCAGAGGCAGCGGCGGACGCGGTACGCTGCTTTCTTTTTGATGTGCGGCCGTTCCCCAGTCTGTAACTCACATCCACCACATCGGAGAAGGCAAATGCGCCGAGCTTAACAGCTTTGGGCAAGCTGGCGCTTTTCAGCGCTTCGCATTCATCAAAAGCAAAATCGCCGATGGATGTTACGCTGTCAGGGATCACCACTTCAGTCAGCGCAGCGCATGCATTGAATGCCTGATCGCCGATTGTCTTGACAGAGTCAGGGATTCCGATCTTCTTCAGGCTGGAGCAGCCGTTGCATAAGCTCTCGCTGATGACTGTCAAACCGGCGGGGAAAGTGATTTCCGTCAGCTTTTCGCAGCCTCCGAAAGCACCGCTGCCGATCGCAGCAACGCCTTCCGGTATGATGACCTTTTTCAATGCCTTGCAGTCATCAAATACATAGTCCTTGATTGTCGTCAGAGTGGACGGGAGCGTGACGGAAGCAAGGCTTGCACATTCAGAGAAGGTAAAGTCCTCCAGTGTTTCAACCCCTTCCGGGACTGTGATGGCGGTCAGCGCCTGACATTCGTTGAAAGCAAAACCTCCGATCTCATCTACCGTCGGCGGAATGACAATGCTTTTCAGCTTTTTGCAGCCGGAGAAGGCATAGAGGCCAATCGAAGTCACCGTTTCAGGGATCGTCACTGTTTCCAGCTTCTTGCATCCATGAAACAAATGACTGGGTATCTCTCCCAAGCCTTCTGGCAGATCAACCCTTGTGAGCGCAGAACAGTTCTGGAATGCTCCCATGAAGATCTGCGTGATGTACTCGTGAATATTGATCGACGTCAGTTTGATGCAGTCACAGAATGCATACATCCCTATCCAGGTCACACTTTCCGGAAGCTGAACGGCAGTCAGCGCCTTGCACGCATTGAAGGTAAAAGCGCTAATATGATCCACGCCCTCAGGAATGTTGATTGTTACGAGCCTCACACACCCGCTGAAGGCATGGCTGCCGATGTACCTCACACTATCCGGGATTATCACTTCTGTCAAGCTCTTGTAATTCTCAAAAGCTTCATCATCAATTGAGGTCACACCATCGGGGATTTCGATTCTCGTCAGTTTCTTGTTGGTGCCTCTGATGCCGCCATTCTCAATCACATAGTCCGCATATGTGCCATCCACGCTGCTCGGGCCGTGATGATCATCCTCAAAGTGAACGTGGCCTTCGTCGTCTCCGCTGAGAACACCCTCGGAGAGCGTTTCATCACCAAACTTGAAATGCAGCCCGATCTGCTGCGTGATCACACTGCTTTTGCCTTCAAAGTCCGGTTTCAGCTTCTCCATGAGTTCAGCGGCAGAGCATTGGATCGGAGGCAGCGCTTTTCCTTTGAAGCGCAGCGCACCGACCAGATTGATCATGTGCTGATAAGCTTTGGTATTGTTGGCAGGCTCTTCCTCGTCCCACGGGCCGATTCTCATCACGCTGGCTATTCTGTGCGAATCCGTCTGCACGATCAGCATTAGAGCATAATACTTCAGCTGTTTCCCCAGAAAGTTGACAGGGGCTTCCTTCACTTGCAGCTCGGCTTGCGGGTCTTTGGCCACGGAGACATAACACCGTGCGGGATCGCGCCGGTGGATCGTGTCAAAAGGTGTCTCGCCATCCGGGATTTGATCCTCTTCCGTGCTTTTCATATCATCTCCGGGGGAAATCATTGCGACAAAATCATAGGCTGTATTGCCGCTGTCATCGGTGTGTTCACCGCAGACGATACTGCACTCTCGGGTTCCATCATCTTTGTCTTTCCAGATCATCTGGTAATCATTCGTGAGCACAAACTGAAGCTCATCACTGCAGGTTTCGGTATGTGTACTTTTTTTGCTGCGTGAGCGGGTGCTTCCCGATGCTGACGGTGCTTTCCGGGTGCCCTTTGCCGCGGGCTTTTTCCCGGCTGCCGCGGGTTCTTTGATGCTGGCCGCAGGGGCTGTCATTTCTTTTGCCGGCTCATCTTCCTCCCATGTGACAATATCCGCATTGGAGAAGTGCTTCTTCATTTCTGCCAGGATCGCATCGTCACGCGGTCCGCCATAGACAATGACCGACTTGATTCCGCTGCATTCAGAAAACGCATCAACACCGATATCGGTCAGCGAAGCCGGGATTCTGATGTGCTTGAGACAGGGACAATAGTGAAAGGCCTTGCTGCCAATATGTTTCAGCGTGCTCGGGAAATCTATCTTTTCCAGAATGCCACATGATGCGAAAGCCTCTGCTCCAATGTCCTTCAGGCCATCCGGCAGAATGATGTCGCGAAGCTTATCGCAGTACTTAAATGATTGATCACCGATGATCTTCACAGAATTCGGGATCACAACACGTTCCAGATTCTGGCAACCACAAAAAACTCCGCAATTGATCTCCGTGAACCCATCGGGTATTGTGACGCTGCAAAGTCTATCACAATACCTGAATACCGCGTTGCCAAAGCCGGTCACGCTGTCCGGGATCGTAATGCTTGACATTTTTCCAGCGTAACCATAAAGCACATTCCTAAAAATGATAAAACCTGCCGCATCCGCCAGTTTATTGCATCCCTTGAAAGCTGAGTCGCCTATGCTGGTGACGCTGTCCGGGATCATGATGCTCATAAGGTTGCTGCAGTCATGGAAAGCGTCTCTTCCAATGCTGATCACACTGCTCGGAATTGTGATGCTTGTCAGGCCGCTGCGACTATAAAATGCCCAAGGGCCAATGCTGGTTACACTGTCCGGAATCGTGATGTTCGTTGCTGTTCCAATGTAACCATAGAGCACTTTCCGAACAATGATGAAACCTTCCGCATCCACCAGTTTATTGCAATTATTGAAAGCCGCATCGCCAATACTGGTCACGCTGTCCGGAATCGTGATGTTCGTAAGGCTGCTGCAACTAGAGAAAGCATAGTCTCCGATGCTGGTCACGCTGGCTGGAATCGTGACACTCGTAAGGCTGCTGCAGCCAGAGAAAGCATTGTCACCGATGCTGGTCACGCTGTCGGGGATCGTGATGCTCGTCAGGCTGCTGTAGTCATCGAAAGCCCTGTAGCCAATGCTGGTGACGCTGTTCGGGATTATGATGCTCATCGCTTTTCCAACATAACCATAGAGCACATTCCGAAAGATGATGAATCCTTCCTCGTCTGCCAGTTTATTGCAACCTGTGAAAGCCCTGCTGCCAATGCTGGTCACACTGTCAGGGATCGTTATGCTCGTAAGGCTGCTGCAGCCAGAGAAAGCTGAGTCACCGATGCTGGTCACGCTGTCCGGGATCGTGATGTTCGCCAGGCTGCTGCAGTCAGAGAAAGCAAAGTTACCGATGCTGGTCACGCTGTCGGGGATCGTGATGTTCGCCAAGCTGCTGCAGGCAGAGAAAACTCCACACACTAATGATCCTTTTATACATGTTATGCTTTTTGGAATCACAATACTCGTCAGACCGCTGCAGCCATAGAAAGCCTCTTCACCAATGCTGGTCACACTGTCCGGGATCGAAATGCTCGTGAGGCTCCTGCAGTTAGAGAAAGCCGATTTACCAATGCTGGTCACGCTGTCCGGAATCGTGATGCTCGTTGCTTTTCCCGCGTAACCATAGAGTATACCCCGAAAGATGATAAATCCTTCACGGTTTGCCAGTTTATTGCAACCCTCGAAAGTCCCGTCGCCAATAATGGTCACACTGTCCGGGATCGAAATGCTCGTGAGGCTGCTGCAGCCAGAGAAAGCTTTGTCACCAATGCTGATCACACTGTCCGGAATCGTGATACTCGTCAGGCTGTTGCAGTCACTAAAAGCCCAGCCGCCAATACAGGTCACGCTGTCCGGGATCGTGATACTTGTCAGGCTCTCGCAGCCAGAGAAAGCCTCTTCACCAATGCTGGTCACGCTGTCCGGAATCGTGATACTCGTCAGGCTCTCGCAGCCATAGAAAGCCTCTTCACCAATGCTGGTCACGCCGTCCGGGATCGTGATACTCGTCAGTCTTCTGCAGCAATAGAAAGCCTTGTTACCAATACTGGTCACGCTGTCCGGAATCGTGATGCTCGTCAGACTGCTGCAGCAAAAGAAAGCCTCATGGCCAATGCTGGTCACGCTGTCCGGAATTGTGATGTTCGTCAGGCTGTAGCAGTTACAAAAAGCCTCGCAGCCAATGCTGGTCACGCTGTCCGGAATCGTGATGCTTGTCAGGCTGCTGCAGCCAGCGAAAGCCTCTTCGCCGATGCATGTCACACCGTCCGGGATCACCACATTCCCGCCTGCACCTTCATACTTTCTTATGGTGCCATTCTCAATCACAAAATCTGCCGCTCCGTTCATTTCTCCGAAGGCTCCTTTCTTCTTGTTAAACTGCAAACAGCACGCATGTATGATCACAGATCACGCACAATCCTCATCCGGACATCACCATGCAGGGTAAATAACACTCCATTGCCGGGATGCGCCGGCTGTGTGGAATCCCCCTCGTCTTTGGTCCAGTTTTATTACATTATTCTGCGGAGACTAAAGAAATCCTGCTCTTAGGCCAGCTTTTTCCCTGAAATGAGTTAACTCCCTTACCTTTATGCCACAACATCTGCCTGGCCCGACAAGGCTTATTCATCATAACCAACACGACCAACAAAACTACATCAACACTTCTGCTCATGAAGCCGCGATCAGGCAGCAGCGCCACCGGCGGACGAAGGCAGGGATCAGCACGATGTTCTCCGGGCTGGTGTACTGCGCGGACTGCGGCGCACGGATGCACTACAACGCCAAGGGAAACAGACGCGAGGACCAGGCGTTCTTCGAATGTGGGACGTACCACAAGCGCCGGAATCACTGCAGCGCACACTACATCCGTGAAGCCGCATTGCGCCAGATCGTCCTGAAGCACATTCAGGCTGTGACCGGCTGCATCCTCTTCCACGAAGATCACTTCCGGCGGGTGATGCATGAACAGCAAAAAGCCCGGAGCCAGGAAGAGATCCGGAGCCTGAAGAAACGGCTGGAACGTGCCGAAAAGCAGATTGCCGAGCTGAAGCGGCTGTTCATGAAGATCTATGAGGACAACGCCGCCGGCCGGTTGAATGATGAACGCTACGAGATGCTCAGCACCGCCTGCGAGACCGAGCAGAGACAGCTGGAAGCGGAAGTCATCCGCATACGGGAAGCGATCGCCAGACAGGAGCAGCAGGCCGAGTCCCTGGAGCAGTTCATCCGGCGGATCAAGGACCGCGCGATGGAAATCGACCACCTGGACGGCACGATCCTGCACGAGCTGATTGAGCGGATCGAGGTCGGCGCGCCCGACAAGAGCAGCGGCCGCCGGGTACAGCACATTCACATCAGGTACGCCGGCATCGGCTTCATCCCGATCCACGAGCTGACGGAAAGAGAAACGGCGTGACCGCAATCACTATGGAAGCCTTGTAAACACTGGGTTTTCGAGAGAAGCAAGGGCTGATTTTGGAATCATACTTGCTTATGAATACCCTGCATTTCGGAAGAAAAGGGGGTCCGGGGGGAAGGGAATCCCTGCCCTCCAGGAAAAGGGTTCTCTTCCCCCGGCATCAGCGTCTAAGACGCTCCCCTATCACATGTCACCGCAGCACGCGCAGATGGTACTTGCGCTTCACGTAGCCCTCCAGGTTGCCGCACTCGCTGACCCGGATCTCCGGGATGCGCAAGGTGCGGAGGGCGGCGGTCAGGATGCAGATGCCGTGCACCACGATGTCCGCCCGGCCCGGCTGCAGGCAGGGATTGCGCAGGCGCTCCGCCAGCGGGGTGTCCGCCAGCTCGCGGGCGCACTTTTCCGTGTCGGCCAGGGTCAGGGTCACGCCGTGCTGGGCCGCGCGGTCGGTCCAGGCCACGCCGCGCGCCAGGGCCGCCATCGCCGTGAAGGTGCCGCCGGTGCCCACCCACGCGTCCGCGGGCGGCAGCTCCTGCCCGCGCAGGCCCTGGTGAAAGACGGCCTCCGCCCGCGCGACCGCCGCCGGGATGTCCCCGCTGCCGGCGATCTCCATCTCGCGGATCAGCCGCACCGCGCCGATCTGCAGGCTGATGCCCCGCAGGGGGACGCCGTCCGCGCCGATCATGATCTCCGTGGAGCCGCCGCCGATGTCGATCACCCCGCAGCGCCCCGGGCCCGCGGCGCCGCCGTAGCTGTCGGCCGCCTCCTCCTCCCCCGTGAGCACCTCCGGCAGCGTGCCGGCCGCGGCCGCCGTCATTTGAAGGAAGTCCGCCTGATTCACCGCGTCCCGCGTGGCGGAGGTAGCGAACACCCCGACGGTCTCCGCCCCATTGTCACGGGCGCTCAGCGCCATGCGGCCCACCACCTCCGCGGTGCCGCGCATGGAGGCCTCGCTCAGCCGGCCCTCCGCGTCCAGCCCGGCAAACAGCCGCGTCGCCGCCCGGTCGCGCCACAGCCGGCAGCCCTCATCGCCCGCCAGCTCCGCCACCAGCATGCGCACCGAGTTGGAGCCGATGCCGATCGCCGCTACCTTCATGCCCTTTCCTCCCTTCGGAAACGAAAAAGCCGTGCCTTTCGGCACAGCAAAAGGTCAGTCCGCCAGATAGGCCTGCTGCGCGGAGATCAGCGCCAGGTCGATGGCCTGCTCGTCCAGCAGCACCTGGTTCTCCTCCGCGGTGTAGTTGGCCAGCGCCTCCGGGTTCACAATCTCGAAGCGGATCTCCCCGGCCTTCACGTAGCCGATGGCCCGCGCCTCGCGCTCCAGGTAGGCCTTGCTGCCCACGGAGGCAAGCTCCTCCGTCAGCGCGTTCACCTCCTGGCGGCGGCTGTAATCGGCCTTGTTCAGCTCAATCTGCTGCTGCGCCGCGGCGGCCATGTCCTGCCGCACGCTGACCATGCCCCAGACGAACAGCCCCACGATCACCGCGGCCATCGCCCCGATCGGCACCCAGCCGATGCGCTCCCGCAGCCCACTGTACCAGCGGTCCCCCAGGCGGTGCCATCTCTCGCGCACCGCGTCCGCCCGCCGGGCCGCCCACTGCTGCACACGGGCAAAAGTATCGCGGAGGCCACCCCGAAGCCTTTCGACCGCCTGCATACCAAACACATCCTTCACAGATTCTTTATCTTCGTAACAATTCACCATGCTTTTGGAATATTCCTGCAAGATGATGAAAATTTTTTTGAAAGAATTTGCCGGGCTTCCCGGCCGCCCGCATCTCGCCCTGCCACAGCCCGCTGCCACGGCCTTTGGGGACAGTCAGCAAAAGCCCCGCGGCTTTGAACCGCGGGGCCGGGGATCCGAAGAGGGGAATCAGTAGGTCAGGCCGAAGCCGGAGACGTAGTAGTTGACGCCGTCGAAGTAGGCGTAGCTGCCGCCGTTCACGTTCGCCAGCACGGCGGGATCAATGTACTGATCCTTGTCGTAGCCGGGCACGTCGTTCGGGGAGGCGCAGATCTCGGCCACGGTGCCGTCTTCCAGGGTCACGCCGTAGGTCAGGGCGACCACGTCCTCGGAGGAGACCATCGTCATGGCCAGCTTGCCGGTCGGGGCGAAGACGCCGGTGATGACGTCCAGCTGGGCATTGTAGGCATTGGCGATGCTGGCGCCGGAGGTGGTGTAGTTCACCAGCAGGGCGTCGCAGTAGGGCTCCAGGTTGGTGAGGATCCAGGGGGAGGTGGCGACGATGGTCGCGATCACCTTGCCGCCGTTGCCGTGCACGGTTTCCGCGATCTCGGGGATCTTGTCGACGTCTTCCAGGGTGGTCACTTCAATCTTCTCGCCGGTCTTCTCCTGGGAACCGGAGCCGCCGGCCAAGCCGGTGCCGCCGACCGTGCGCTCGTCAACCTCGAATTCCTCGACCAGGGACAGCACCGCCTCGGAGGGGCCGGCGCCCTGGGAGTTGGTGGCGGTCGGCTCGACATACAGGTAGGCGATGTCGGCGTCGGCTGCCTTCTTCACGACCTCGAAGCCGCGGGCCTCGAAGATGCCCTGCAGCGTCTCGACGACCGCGTCGTCAGAGCCCTTGCCGGTGAAATGCGCGATGTAGACCTTCTTGCCTTCGGCGGCCACGGGCAGGGTGTTCTCGTTGTTCTTCAGCATGACGACAGCCTTCTGATGCAGGGCATAGGCCTGCGCATAGGCGGTCTCGATGTTGGTGCTGCGGACGGTGTCGGCAGCCTCAATGTCCAGATAGGGGTTGTCGAAGCGGCCCTGCAGGATGTAAGAGGTGGCGCGGTTCACGTTCGCGCGGTCCAGATCAGCCTTGTCCAGCACGCCGGTGTTCACGGCCTCGATCACCAGGTCAGTGCGCAGGCCCACGCCGATGGCGTCGATGCCGGCGTGGATCATCTGGGCATAGCGCTCCAGGTTGGAGTTCTCCTCCATGCCGTAGGTCTGGGAGCTGATGGAGTCAGAGTTCACATAGCCGTTGAAGCCCATGATGTCCCGCAGCAGGGTCATAAGGATTTCGGAGTTGTAGGCGGAAGCCAGCTCCTTCACCTCGAACTCATAGCCGCGGTAGGTCTGCTTGGCGGAACGGGCGTCCTTGGTGTCGCGGGAGTAGCAGGGCATGATGGAGCCGCAGCCCGCGTCGATGGCCGCCTGGAAGCCGACCAGCTGGTACTTCTCCAGGGAGCCCTCGGTGGGATAGAGGCGCCACTGGCCCTGGGAGCTGTGGGACTCGAAGCCGTTCTCGGCAGCGCCGTCGCCGGGGAAGTGCTTCACGGACAGCGCAACCGCGCCGGGCTTCATGCCGCCCTCGCCGCGCTGATAGCCCTTCACCAGCGCGGTGATAATGCCGGCGGTGATTTCGGGACGCTCGCCGTAGGTGGTGTTGTTGCGGGGCCAGCGGGGATCGGTGGCCAGGTCGATCTGCGGGCCGTACATGGCGTTGATGCCCTGGGCCACCCACATCTGGCGGTCGATTTCCGCATACTCTTCGATGGCGTCAAAGTTGCCGTCGCCCAGCACCGCGGCGGCCATGCCCAGGGAATCCGGGAAGCCGGCAGAGATCGGGTTGGCGATCAGGGTCGCGGGGATGGCGGGCACGCCGCGATTGGCCGCGTCCCATTCACTCATCTCGCTGATGACGTTGTTCAGCAGTGCGACGGTGGAAGCCTCGAAGTTCAGGTTGCCGCGGTAGACGACCTGCTTGATCTTCTGGTTCTCGATGATCCAGGAGTCCACAGGGGAGAAGCCGCTGTCGCTGAAGGCCTTCTCGGACTGCTCGCCCTCGGGGATCATGGTGACGATCTTGGCGGGGTTGATGGTGCCGTCCTCATTCTTCGCGTCCGCCAGGGTGCGGGAGCCGGGGTTGGTCATCAGGGAATTGATGACGAAGCCGGCCTGATCCTCCAGCGGGAGCTTGGAGACGAGGTCTTCCGCGCGGGTCTTGGCATCCAGGCGCCAGTCCTCGAAGGGATCCAGCTCCTTGTTGTTGTTGCCGTCGCGGAAGTACTTGCCGTCCACGACCAGCACGCCCACGGTGGTCACGCCGATCGTCGGGCCGTCTTCATTCTGATAGTAGACGGGCTCCAGGTAGGTGACCTTGGGATCGACCTGCGCGGGGTCGTAGGGCGCAGCGATGTAGCTGTCGCCGCCCTCGGCGAAGGACAGCGGCATGATGCTGAGCACGAGGGCCAGCACGGTGAGCAGGCTGATGAGTTTCTTCATGAGCATTCTCCTCTCACGACAGTTTGCGGACGACTGCCATTCGCCGGCAGCCTTCTTGCTGAATGGAGTATAACACAGTTTCCGGTCAAATAGGAGGATTTGGCACGAATACCAAACATGGCGGCGTAAAGGGTGTTTTTGGCCATTCACGACATTTTTCCGGCGTGAACACGCCCTGCGCCGCGGATACGCCAGCGCGAACGGACCGGGCCGCGGGCGTTTGATGATGCATTGATAAGTATCCAAAAGGGCTGAAAAACGGGGATTCTGCCAGTCGGCGTATGTGGGGGAAGGAGGTTTTTCCGATACATGCGCGGCCGGTCGCGATCAGGCGTGTCCCGCCCTGAGGACGGAGCGTCCCGGGAACAGCACGTGCGTCTTGACACCTGCGGCCGGCTATGGTAGAGTTTTCTCACATGATCAGGTACAGCATCCGTCAAAGGGAGGCGGTTTGGCCTTGGCAAAGAAACGCTATCAAGTCACCCGGCAGGAGTCAGCCTTCGGCGAGGAGACGGTGACGGTTCGCGACACCAACACCGGCGAGTGGGTCGACTACGATGTGCACCGCAATGCCGATATGCTCGGCAATCGTTCCACCTCCTACACCCCTCGCTATTCCTCCCGGAAACAGCGGCGGGATATGCAGGAATCCGGCGCCAGTCTCGGCATCTTCATCGTGGTGGTCGTCGGCGCCTGCCTGCTGCTCCTGCTCGTCGCCTCGCTGTACTCCGCCCTGCCGAAGCTGGTCCTGTCCGCCGGCGCGACGGCGCTCCAATGGGGTTCGGACATCGGGGAGATGGCCGCAGCCGGCCGGATCCGCTGGGGCGAGGCGGTCTTCATGATGGCTGCGCTCCTCTTCGCGATCCACGTCAACATCGGCCGCGCAAGGCAAAAAGACCAGCGCAAAATGGAAACCGCGGATGAATCCATGGTCATCCTGTTCACCGCCGCGATCATGGCGGCCTTCTGCGTTCCCGTGTGCCTGGCGCAGTGTCTCGAGGAACTTGGGTATCCCGCGCCGACCGTCGGAGCCTTCTTTTCCGCCGTTGCGAAGTACGTCTCGGATCTCAGGGCGGAGACCAGCCTCTTCACCGCGATCATGACCAGCGTGGTTGCCCCCATTGCGCTGCTCCTGCTCCTCATGCTCACCATGCTGCCGGTTATGCTGGGGCTCGCGGCGGTTCTCTCGGTCCCCTTCCTCCTCTGCGGCCGCCGGAAAAACCTGCTCCTGCCGGCCTGGGCAGGCGCATGGCTGGGCGCAGCGGCTCTCTTCATCGGCCTTGAGCAGCTCATCCCCGGGGTCATTCACTTTCTCAGGGGCATCGCCGACGGCGCCGGCGGCCTCATCGACAGCGCCTTCGGGTTTGTCAGTCCGTACGGGCTGCGCTCCGGCTCGGAACACCTGTCATGGTTCGCCCGGCTCCCCGGCTGGGCGCTGGCCCCGGTCGGCGCGGCGCTGCTGTTTGTCTGCGCAAGGTGGCTCATCCGGCACCGTTCGGAATGACCGCACTATCCGCCATATCCAATCCGAAAAGGAGGTTTTCCCATGAAAAAGACCGCTGCCCTGCTGTGCGCGCTGGCCCTGCTGCTGCAGGCGGTCCCGGCGCTGGGCGAGTTCACGCTGGACTTCTTCAGGCAGAACGAGGGCGTCTTCCAGGTGAATGAGGACGAGGCGCAGGACATCGCCTTCATCGAGACGGGGTACACGCCGCAGGAGCTGGCCTTCGAGCACAAATACGAGAGCCCGGAGAACTACAGCCTGCTGGAGAGCGACATCCTCGTGATGCACAACGCCAGCAGCGAGGAGCGCAGGCCCGTGCTGCGGACGTGGATCCACTTCAGCACCACGCAGCGCCTAGACGTGAGCTCAGTGACCTTCGTGCTGGGCGGCACCTCCTATACGCTGACGGGCATCTCCGATCCCGACTGGGTCATCGTGGGCGAAAACGACACGCGGGAGAACCTGCTCATCCGCTATGGCACCAACAACGCGGAGTTCGTCGCCGCCCTGATGGCCGAGGCCCTGAGCTACACCTACCTGCGCTACGGCGAGGACGCCACCGAGGAACCGTCCGTCCCGCAGATGACCATGACGCTGCACGGCGCGGCGGAGGATCTGGAGATCGAGGTGCCGGCGGGCTTCTGGCTGGACTTCGGCATGCTGACCATCGCCATGATGCAGACCGAGTCCCTCCCCTACATCGGTCAGAACGCCGGCACGGCCTGCGCCATCGAGGGCCCCGAGGCGGAGGATCCCCAGGAGGAGGAAGCCCCGGAGCCGGAAGCCGAAGAAGCGGCCGAAGCGGAAGCTGATCCAGCCGAAGAAGCGGCCGAATAACCATCCCCGTCACTTCAAAAGACGCAGCCACTGCCGCGTCTTTTTTGAATGCGCCGTGCTCATTCCGCTCAGATCCCTCGCCGCCCGCATAACGTAAAAGTCCCCTTGCCCCGGAATCACCATGCGCTTCCCATGGTTTTTGTTGAACGGCTTGTTGCGTGATTCGTTGTAGTCCTACTTTTCGTGACCGAAAAGTAG
>CAMNHF010000017.1 GCA_946538975.1 uncultured Clostridia bacterium
TGCTGGACGAGCCCACCAGCGCCCTGGACCCCACCATGGTGGGCGAGGTGCAGGCCGTGATCCGGGAGCTGGCCAGAAGCGGCAAAACCATGATGATCGTGACCCATGAGATGAACTTTGCCCGCACCGTCTCCAACCGCGTGTTCTATATGGACGAGGGCGGCATCTATGAGGACGGAACGCCGGAGCAGATCTTCGAGCATCCCCGGCGCGAGAACACCCGCCGCTTCATCCGGAAGCTGAAGGTGCTGGAATTGAACATCGAAAGCCGGACGTACGATTTCCCGGGCATGGCGGGCCAGATCGAGACCTGGTGCGTCAAGAATCAGATCGCGGGCAGAATCGCCGGCTGCATCCAGCTGGCCTTCGAGGAGACGACCCAGCTGCTGCTGCCCCGCCTTGATCCCCCGCGGATCCAGGCGGTGTGCGAGTACTCCGAGGCCGCGGAGAGCGCGGAATGGACCATCAGCTATGGCGGAGGGCGGCTGGATGTGACGATGGCCGGCGACAGGCTGGCGCAGTCGCTGCTCAAGGGCATCACGGAAGAAATCCGCTACGACCGGCAGGAGGATGCCGGGCTGCCCAACCGGCTGCGGCTCAGGATTCAGCATCAGTGAGCGGCTGCGTGCCGCGCGTCAATTTGGCTCCCCGAAAGAGCCGCTCCCGGATCTAAACGGCATCCCGGCGATGAAAACCAGAAGCGTCATGAATGCCATGAGCTTCGTCATCACCTGATCCTGCAGCAAGCCCAAAGCGGCAGGACGATTTGTCATGCAGGTCTCCGCGCCATCCTCTGCGACGCGAATTGCGATCTGCGGGCTTTTGCCGTACAAACGAAAGACAGACAGGCCAAACGAACGCCCGGATCAAAATGACGGCCGTCAGTGTTTTTTTGCGATTGTGCCTCCGAATCAGGCGCACAGCCCCGCCAATGCGCCGGCAGGACGGGACAGCCCGCTTCATGCGCGGGTCGTGCCGCCGCTGAGATAGCTCACCGGCAGGCAGATCAGGGAGGGCACATTGGCCAGGTGCTTGGAGAGCACGGTATTCACGCAGGTTTCCGCGATCTCCTGCACGGGCTGCTGGATGGTGGAGACAACAGGCTCCAGGTCGCCGAACATCCGGATGCCGTCGAAGCCGATCACCTGCACATCCTCCGGCACGCGCAGCCCCATCTTCCGCAGCGTCCGGATGATCCGCCAGGCCAGGGAGTCCGTGCCCACGAAGAGGCCGTCGAAGTCCAGCCTGCCGCCGTGCAGATGGCCTGCCAGGAAGTTCTCAAACTCGGAGAACGGCTGCCCGTCCTCCAGGGCCATGATCTCAAAGGGCAGGCCCATCTCCACGCAGGCCGCGACGAAGCCGTCCTTGCGCTTGCTCGGCTCATTGGTCAGCGTGGAGCCGATCCGCAGGAAGGCCAGATGCCTGCAGCCGAATTCGCTCAGCTTGCGGGCCGCCAGATAGCCTCCGCCGAAATTGTCCGCCGCGATGCAGGGGACGGAGGCGGAAAAGAAGCGGTCGATCGTCACGAAGGGCACGTCCTCTGGGATGGTCAGGCTGGGGTTGTAGCTCAGGGCGATGATGCCGTCCACCCGGTTCTGCTGGGCCATCCGGATCAGCTCGATCTCGCGGCTGTGGTCGTATCCGGTGAAATACAGCAGCATCCGGCGGCCGCGCTTCTCCAGCGCAAGGTTGATATGATGCACCAGCAGCGCGAAGTAGGGGTTGATCGTATTGGGGATCATGAACGCGATGGTGTTGGTGCGGTCTGTCCGCAGGGCGCGTCCGCTGCTGTTGTAGTGATAGCCGAGGCGCTCAATGGCGGCCTCCACCCGGGCCTTGAACTCCTCGCCGACCTGCTCGCCGTTGACGACGCGGGAGACCGTGCCCAGGGCGACGCCTGCTTCTCTGGCTACGTCGGCCATGGTTGGAGTGCTGTGCTCTCTCGCCATGCTGTCTCCTCCGTTTCATTGTTTCATTGCGTTTATGATACCACTTTCATGAAATCAGGTCAAGATGCTGCCCCAAAGACGATGGCCGAATGAAGCCATGGCCTTCTGCGCAGGCCGTGGGGCCGGACGCGCATCGTTTCACATACATCGTGAAAGATCCCTTCCCCCATGCACTGCGCAGCAACAGCCGAGGAAAGCATGATCCCGGGGACCGCGTGAGCGCCTCCGCGCCGGCGGCAAGGGATGCTTTCCTTTTTTGTTGCGTTTGTATGAAAATTCCTCTTGACACGGTTAGAATTTCATGATATTCTGTCGGTGAGATTCATGAAACGTTTCATGCACAGGTATCCGACGTATCAAGGAGGGATGTCCATGACTTCGACGGTTACTCCCACACGTCACCCGCACCGCAAGAGTCTCGGGCGGCGCATGGCAGACAACTGGCAGTTGTACGTGCTGCTGCTGATCCCGGTGGTCATTACCATCGTGTATAAGTACGGCCCCATGTACGGCATCCAGATTGCCTTCCGCAACTACAATCCGGGCCTGGGGATCACGGGCAGCCCCTGGGTTGGCTGGAAGTGGTTCGAGCGCTTCTTCCGCGCGCCCACCTTCGACCGGATGCTCTGGAACACGGTCAAGCTGAGCCTGTACAGCCTGCTGTGGGGCTTCCCGGTGCCCATCATCCTGTCCCTGGCGCTGAATCAGCTGCGGTTCAAGCGGCTCAAGCGCACGGTGCAGACCGTCATCTACGCGCCGCACTTCATCTCCACGATGGTCATCTGCGGCATGCTGCGCATCTTCCTGTCTCCCTCGGGCGGCCTCATCAACCTGATCGCGGGCACGAAGGTGGACTTCCTCACGGAATCCGCCGCCTTCCGCACGATCTACGTGGCCAGCGGCATCTGGCAGGAAGCGGGCTGGGGCACCATCATCTACCTGGCCACGCTCTCCAGCATCGACACCGCCCTGTACGAGGCCGCGAAGGTGGACGGCGCCTCCGTCTTCCAGCGGATCCTGCACATCGACATCCCCTGCCTGCTGCCCATGATTATCCTGCAGCTGATCATGAGCGCTTCCGGCCTGATGAGCGTCGGCTTCGAGAAGGCCTACCTCCTGCAGACCGATCTGAACCGCGCCACCAGCGACATCATCGCCATCTATGTGTATGAACAGGGCATCGTCAGCGCCAAGTACGAGCTGGGCACCGCGGTCGGCCTGTTCAACACCGCGATCAACATCGCGCTGCTGGTGATCGTCAACTTTGTGGCGAAGAAGTACGGCGAAGTCAGCTTCGTGTGAGAAGGGAGGAGGAAGCAATATGTCTGTGTTGAGCAAAAGAAAGCAGGGACAGCTGGGCGGCCTGAGCGACCGGACCAGCGACATCATCCTCGTTGTGTTCTCCCTGATCATCCTGCTGATTGTGGCCTATCCCCTGTACTACGTGCTGGTGGCATCCCTCTCCGATCCGTACGACGTCTATGCGGGCAAGACCTTCCTGCTGCCCAGCCAGTTCACGCTGGACGGCTACAAGGCGGTGTTCGCGGAGCCCAACATCGTGCGGGGCTACGGCAACAGCATCCTGTATACCCTTGTGGGCACCATCTACTCGGTGGCGCTGATCTACCTGGTGGGCTATCCGCTCTCCGTGCCGGATCTGCCGGGCAAGAAGATCATCAGCATCTTCTTCATTATCACGATGTATTTCGGCGGCGGCCTGATCCCCACCTACCTCATCGTGCAGAAGACCGGCATCATGCAGACCATCTGGGCCATGTTCCTGCCCGGCGGCGTGGCTGTCAGCAATGCGATCATCGCCCGGAACTACTTTGAAAACAGCATCCCCGGCTCGCTGAAGGAGGCTGCCAGCATTGACGGCGCAAGCCACTTCCGCATCTTCTTCTCGATGATCATCCCGCTGTCGCTGCCGATTCTGTCCGTCATGGTGATCTTCTCCATGGTGGCCTACTGGAACGACTGGTTCACCGCGCTGATCTACATGACCAACGAGCAGGCGCCCCTGCCCCTGGTGCTGCGCAACATCCTGATCAAGTCCTCCGCCTCGGCCAACCAGGCCAGCATGATCTCCGGCGGCTATGCGGAGCTGAACAAGATGACCGAGATGATCAAGTTCTCCTCCATCATTGTGGCGGCTGCGCCCATGCTGATCGCTTACCCCTTCGTGCAGAAGTACTTCGAGAAGGGCCTCATGGCGGGCGCCGTGAAGGGATAAGCCGCAGATTCCGTTTCCTGAGGCATCGGCCGGATGCCTGCGAATAACCATCTGAAAAGGAGGATCCACCCATGAAGAAGCTCGTATCCCTGTCTCTGGCGATCGTGATGCTGATGAGCCTGGTCTCCTTCGCCGCGGCGGAAGAGCAGACCGAGTTCAACGTGCTCAGCGGCATCTCCGCCCTGTCCGGCGGCTACGACAACAACCCGGTGCTCAACGCGATGCAGGAGGAAGCCGGCATCAAGATCATCTGGGACACCTGGTCCGACAGCCTGGGCGAGGTGGTCGGCACCCGCATCAGCGGCAACGCCGCCAGCAAGACGCCCATCGACGCCTTCCAGGCCGTGGGCTTCAGCAACTTCGACCTGATGCGCTACGGCGCTGCCGGCACCTTCATCGACCTGACCCCCTACATCACGCCCGAGGTGATGCCGCACCTCTCCGCCATCCTGGAGGCGCATCCCGAGATCCGGGCCGCCATCACCATGAGCGACGGCAAGATCTACGGCCTGCCCGCCGGCGAGCAGATGGGCACCGCCGGCATCGGCCGCGAGAAGGACTACTCCATCTTCTCCGTGCCCCAGTTCGCGATGATCAACAAGGCCTGGCTGGACGACCTGGGCCTGCCGGTTCCCACCACCCTGGAGGAGCTGCATGACGCCCTGGTGGCCTTCAAAGAGAACGACATGTCCCACAAGTTCTACGGCAACGACGCCGGCAGCACCATCCCCATGAGCACCGGCTTCGACCAGTGGTGCTGGGGCCAGAACGTGTTCTATGCGGGCTTCGGCTTCACCAACTGGCCCAATGACGTGTGCATGGACCTGACGGTGAACGCGGACGGCGTTGTGAACTTTGTCTGCGACGACGACAACTACCGCGCCGCCATCACCTACTTCCACGAGTGGTTCGCCGACGGCCTGATGGACCTGGAAATGTTCTCCCAGGACACCAACCAGCTGATCGCGAAGGTCACCGGCGGCCGCGTGGGCGTCACCACCTGGTGGGAGATCCCCGAGATCACCGGCCCCCACAAGGATGACTATGTGTACCTGCCCATCCTGACCGGCCCCGACGGCACCAGCAACGTCACCCTGCGCACCGGCGGCGCCACCAACGCGGGCCAGCTCTCCATCACCAAGGAGTGCAAGAACCCCGCCAAGCTGCTCTCCTTCTACGACCTGTGGTATCAGGGCGACATCGTCATGCAGCTGCAGTACGGCCCGATCGGCGTGTACTTCACCGAGCAGGACGAGAAGGGCATGTGGCTGTCCATCACCAATGAGGAATCCCAGGCCAAGTACGGCAAGTCCTCGGGCGAGCTGAAGGCGCAGAACGAAGTGGCCGGCCCGAAGCTGATCCTCTCCGAGTACTACAACGAGTACTTCTACATGGAAGACCGCGCCATGGAGCGTCTGGCGGACACCTACGACTACTTCTTCACCTTCGTGAAGGACTTCTCGTTCTACCCGCAGGACTGCGTGTTCACCGAGAGCGAGCTGGACGACATCGACTTCTACCGCTCCGACTTCGAGCGCGCCGTGGCCGAGCACGAGGCCAAGTGGCTCAAGGAGGGCGGCCCCACCGATGAGGAATGGAACTCCTACATCTCCTTCCTGAACCGCTGCGGCATGAGCGATCTGCTGGACATCTACCAGACCGTGTATGACCGCTACAACGCTGCCAAGTAATCTGTCTGGACACACTGCCGGGGGCCGGTAATCCGGCTCCCGGTTTCTGAAAAAAACTGCATTGCGGGAGGTTCGCATGAGCAAAAACCCCACGCCTCTGGACCGCGTCAGAGCGTTTGAGCGGGAACAGGCGATGAAGCTGTCCGCCGACGAGCGGCCGCTGTTCCATCTGACTCCGCTGGTGGGGTGGATGAACGACCCGAACGGGTTCTGCCACTATCGGGGGCAGTATCATCTGTTCTACCAGTATCACCCCTTCTCCCGGCAATGGGGGCCGATGCACTGGGGACATGCTGTTTCCGCGGATCTCCTGCACTGGACCTACATGCCCTGCGCCTTGGCGCCGGACACGGCGGCGGACGCGGGCGGCTGCTTCTCCGGCAGCGCCGTGGAGATGCCGGACGGGCGGCTGATGCTGGTCTACACCGGCGTGCAGCCCGCGGGCACCTTCCGCCGGGAGACCCAGGCGCAGTGCGTGGCCATCGGCGACGGCAGAGATTTTGAGAAGTCCCTGCTGAATCCTGTCGTGCGCCACGCCCACCTGCCGGAGGGCTGCAGCGAGTTCGACTTCCGCGATCCCAAAGTGTGGCGCGGGGCGGACGGCCGCTACCGCATGGTGGCGGGCAACCTGCACGAGGAGCGGCTGGGCAGCGCGCTGCTGTTTGAGAGCGGCGACGGCCTGGACTGGCAGTTCGTGACGGAGCTGGACGCCTCCCGCGGGGCGTACGGCCGCATGTGGGAATGCCCCGACTTCTTCGAGCTCGGCGGCAGGGACGTGCTGATGGTCAGCCCGCAGGAGATGTACGCCCGGGAGGAATTCCACGCGGGCGAGGGCACCATGGCGGTCATCGGCCGCTACGACGAGGCGGAGCACAGCTTTGTGCGCGAGAGCGTGCAGCCGGTGGATCACGGCCTCACCTTCTACGCCCCGCAGACCACCCTGGCCCCCGACGGCCGCCGGATCATGATCGGCTGGATGGACAGCTGGGAGACCTGCAAGGACGCGCCCCGCCGCCATCCCTGGTACGGGCAGATGAGCACGCCGCGGGAGCTGTTCCTGCGCGGCGGCCGGCTCTGCCAGCAGCCGGTGCGGGAAATTGAAGGCATCTGGCGGGATACCATCGTGCACGACACCGTCATCTGCGAGGAGACAACCCTGCCCGGCGTGGCGGGCCGCCTGATGGACATGACGGTGAAGCTGCGCCCTGCCGGCTCCGCCTGCCGCCGCTTCACGCTGCACGTCGCCCGGGACGCGAACCATCACATCGGGATTCGCTGCGACCTGGCGCGGGGCGAGCTGGTGTTCGACCGCAGCCACGGCGGCTCCCATCGGGACATTGCCCATACCCGCCATGTGGCGGCGGAGGTGCAAAACGGCGAGCTGACGCTGCGGCTGCTGATGGACAAGGAGAGCGTGGAGCTGTTCATCGGCGGCGGCGAGCGGGTGGTGACGTCGCTGATTCCCACGCCGCTGACGGCAGATCAGATCACCCTGGCCGCAGACGCGCCGATCTCCGTGCGGGTGGAGGCGCATCCGCTGCAGTGAGCCGGGGCTTTCCCTGAACACCCTGTGCCCGGGAGGAAAACCGATGAAGAAATGCCTACTTCTCTTGCTTGCCCTGCTGCTCGTCTCCTTCGCGTCGGCGGAAACTGCCGCGGATGACACGGTGCTGCTGCATCTGTCCTTCGATGAGGGCAGCGGCGCCGTGGTGCGGGACGTGAGCGGCCATCACGGGGAAGCGGATATTCAGTATCAGTTCCTGGCCCCGGCCTATATCGATCCGCTGGAGCCGGAATGGCGCGAGGCGGGCGTGGAGGGCGGCTCGCTGCTGTTCGACGGCTGCTCCACCAGCATCGCCTGGGCGCCGGAGGAGCTGTGCGTCTCCGGCAGCGCGTTCAGCGTCAGCGTGTGGGTGGCGCCCCGGGCCTTCGAGTGGGACGATCCCAACGCGGCCTCCGGCGGCACCGCGCATCTGACCGCCATTGTGGGCCAGTATTACAAGGACGCCAACCAGGGCTTCCTGCTGGGCTACCAGCGCTTCGGCAGGCTGTGCTTCGAGGTCGGCACCGAGGAAGACTGGTTCACGCTCTGGGCGGACGACGAGCGGCTGCAGCGCGGCGCGTGGAACCACGTGGCGGCAGTGTTTGACGGCGAGGAGGGCCGCATGTCCCTCTATCTGAACGGGGAGCTGGCCTCCGGCACGCGGGTGTTCCCGGATTCCGCGATTGCGCCCGCCGTCAACGAAAGGCTGCTGATCGGCAAAAACGCCTACGGCGAGCAGATCCCGGCGGGCAACTACCAGATGTTCGCGGGCCTGATGGACGAGCTGCAGCTCTTCGGCACGGCGCTGACCGCCGAGGAGGTCGCGGCCCTGGCCAGCCGCGAGCCGGCGCCTGTTCCCTACGAGGCGATCGCGCTGGAGAACATCCTGACGGAGGATCCCTACAAGACCCAGTACCACGGCGGCCCCTATCAGCACTGGATGAATGAGCCCCACGCCCCGCTATACTACAATGGCATGTACCACCTCTTCTACCAGAGCAACAGCATCGGCACCTACTGGCGCAACATCTGCTGGGGCCACCTGGTCAGCGAGGACACGGTGCACTGGCGGCCGATCCGGGAGGCCATCGTGCCCACGGAGAACACCGTTGTGCCGGACGGCGTGTGGTCGGGCGGCGCGGCCCTGGACAAGAACGGCGTGCCGATCCTGTTCTTCACGGCGGGCAACGACAGCTTCCGCAAGGACGGGCTGATCTCCAACCAGAACATCGGCGCGGCGTATCCCGCGGACCCGAGCGATCCGGAGCTGACGGACTGGGTGATCTGCCCGGAACTGGCCATTGCGCAGCAGCCGGGGCAGGGGAGGCCGGGAGAATTCCGCGACGCCCATGTCTGGCAGGAGGACGGCCGGTGGCTTATGCTGGTCTGCTCCGGCAGCAGCGAAACGAGCGGCGGCACGGCGCTCCTGTACGTCACGGATACGCTGGAGGTGCTGCCGGACGGCACGATCGACATGGACTGGCAGTACAAAGGGCCGATCTATGAGATGGAAAACCAGGCCGTGACCTACGGCACCAGCTGGGAGCTGCCCATCCTGCTGCCGCTTTCAAACCGGGACGGCACCGTGACCCGGTATGCCTTCTTCTTCTCGCCCGCCCCCGCCAGCATCGCGGACAACAAGGTGTATTATTTCCTGGGCGATTTCGATGCCGAAAGCGGGAAGTTCACGCCGGACGAGGTGTTCGGCGGCCTGCCCCGGATGATCGACTACGGCAACAATGTGTTCACCGGCCCCAGCGTCATGGCGGATCCCGTCACGGGTCGGGTGTGCATGTTCAGCATCATGCAGGACCAGCGCACCGGACCGGAGGAGGCCGCGGCGGGCTGGGCCCACTGTGTCGGGCTGACGCGCTGCCTGTATCTGAACGACGAGGGCACGGACGTGTGCATCGCGCCCGATCCGCGGGTATACAGCCTGCTGGATGAGGAGCTGCTCGCGCTGGAGAATGTGACGCTGGACGAGGCCAACGAGGCGCTTGGCGCCATCGACGGCGACCTGCTCTACATCCGGGCGGAGGTGGCCCCGCAGGACGCGGAGAGCTTCGGCCTGATCTGCAAGGCGGAGGGCCGCCGCAACCACACGACCTTCACCTATTACACCGCCAGGGGCACCATGGACGGCTACACCAGCAACCGCGCGAAGGACGCGCCGGTCTCCGTGGCCGAGGGCCCTGTGCCGCTCCGGGATGGCGTGCTGACGATGGAAATCTTCATCGACAGATCGCTGGTGGAGGGCTTCTTCAACAGTGACAAGGCCATCAGCCTGCGCTCCTGGGCCGCGCCGGAAGCACGGCAAATCAAGCTGTTCGGCGAGGGCATCCGGGTGCTGAAGCTCCAGGTTTCCACGGTTTCCTCCATCTACCGCTGAGCGCTGCCGCCCCCTGCCCGCCGGATTGCGGGGGCATGGAACAGAGGTGATCGGCCGATTCAGAAACGCCCATGCTGCCTTGCTTTCCCTCTACTGTGTGACAACCGATGAAAGGAGAATCCTGTCATGAAAAAGATGCTTTCCCTCGTGCTGGCCGCGCTGCTTCTCTGCGCCCTGATCCCCGCCGCCATGGCGGAGGGCGAGGTCCCCTTCCAGGTCGAGAACGGCGGCTTTGAAACCGGCGATTTCACCGGCTGGACGCTGCCGGAGGGCTGGCCCACGGATGAGAACGGCAACCCCCTCGGCCTCAGCTCTGACAAGACCTACTGGGCGGAGGAAATGCCCTTCAATCAGGCGGGCGAATACCACCTGGACGGCTGGGCCACCACGATTCCCGAGCCCGATTCCTGGCACATCACTTCCTCCCACTTCATGCTGGGCGGCGTCGGCTACATCACCGTGCGCATGGGCGGCCGCACCGCGGCGGTCAAGGTCTTCAAGGCGGACGGCACCCAGATCGGCCTCTTCCGCAACCGTCACTTCAAGGATTCCGGCTTCCCCAGCGTGAAGAAGGGCGTGGGCGGTTCCTGGGCGGACATGGCCACCTTCATCATCGACCTGCACGAATACATCGGCGAGGAGCTGTATCTGGAGCTGTGGGACGAGGAGAGCCCCGGTTCCTGGGCGGTGGCCTTCTTCGATGAGATCATCACCCTCTACGACGAGATCCCGGATTACAAGACCAACTTCGACCTGGTGAAGGACGGCAACTCCACGGACATGGTGGAAATCCAGTGGCAGCGGACGCTGAACGTCTACGAGTGATTCCTTCTTTTCCGGGGGCAGGGCAGAGCATGCGCTGCCCCTTTTTTTGTGTGAGACGGGCGGCGGATCGCGATGCAAATTGACAGACCTGCGCCTGTTTTGCTACAATACAAAAAGAAAAAGCATGGCGGCGCCGTGCGGAGAGAGGGGGGCTGCGGATGCGCAGGGTGTGCGCGATCTGTCTTTTGCTGGCGCTGCTGCTGCCGTTGGCCGCCCTGGCGGAGACCACCGTGGACGTGGTGCTGGAGGACAGCGCGGAGATTCGCTTCCAGCGGCAGGTCTACACCGTGCGGCGCGGTGAGGATCTCACCCTCACGGTCTATCTGCCCATGGGCAGCCGCCTCGGCTCCGTCAGCTATGAAAGCTGCACCGTCTCCGACCGGATGCCGGAGGTCAACGGCCTCAAGCAGGTGACGCTGACGTTGCATGAAGTGCGCTATCCCGTGCTGCTGCACTTCACGCTGGCGCCGGACGATTTCTTCCGCATTCATACGGACAACGGCGTTCAGGAGATCCGGACAGACAGTCCGCGTCTGAGAATCAACACACCGGCCTACGATCCGTCGCTGGAGAAAGCGGGCTGCATCCTCATCGGTTGGACGGACACGGCGGGCGGGCTGATCGGCTTCGGCCACAAGACCGAGCGCCAGGCAGCGGATGGCATTGATCTTTGGCCCGCCTGGCTGCCCGCCGCGCCTGCGGAGGATTTCACCTTCATCCAATCCGGCGGCGGCGCGGTGATCACCCGGGGCAGCTTTCACGGCGGCGATCTGGTGATTCCCTCCGAATTGGGCGGTCTGCCCGTCATCGGCATCGCGGCGGGCGCCTTCGGCGGGATCGCGGCGGAGACGGTGGTGCTGCCGCCGTCGCTGCGCGCTGTGGAGGCAGGCGCGTTTGCATCGCTCACCGCGGAGAAGCTGATCCTGTTTGACAATCTGGAGGACGTCTCCGACCTGTCCTTCGGCAGCGTCCGCATTCACCGGCTGCAGGTGAACGCGGCGCGGCCCCCTGTATACTGCGGCAGCTATTTCGACACCTTTACGGAGAAATACGACCGCCTCCGGAGCCTGCGCGGGGCGCGGAAGCTGGTGCTCTTCGCCGGCTCCTCGGCGCGCTTCGGATACGACAGCGCGGCGCTGGACGCGGCCTTTCCCGAATACGCGGTGGTGAACATGGGCGTCTATGCCTACGCGAACATGCGGCCGCAGGCGGAGCTGGTGCTTCAGTGCCTCCGCCCCGGCGACGCGGTGCTGCTCTCCCCGGAGTTGGACGCGATCCCGGAGCAGTTCTGCGGGAGAGATGATCTCGACCCGGAGAATTTCAGCATGGTGGAGAGCGATTACGGCCTGCTGCTGCGGCTGGATCTGCGCGGATACACCGGCATCTTCGACGCCTTCGCCGGCTATCAGCGGAACCGGCGCAGGCTGCCTGAGCGGCGGTACAGCATGGTGCCCTCCGCCTTCGATGAGGACGGCAATCCGGTGCAGGGCATGAGCTACAACGTCTACGGCGACTATGTGCTCGAACGGCCGGACAACGAGGAGGGCCGGCTGTTCGGCGTCAAGCGGGCATCCTTTTACCCGGAGGCGATCCGCGAGGAGGACTGGGACGGGCTGAATCGCGTCTGCGATGCTTTCGCGGCCGCCGGGGCGCAAGTGCTGCTGACCTTCTCGCCCCGCAGCGAAAAGAGTATCACGGAGGAGAGCACGCCGGAGGCCATTGCGGCGCTGGCGGCGCTCTTCGGCGAAAGGCTGCACGCGCGGATCCTCACGCCGCTGCAGGATGCCCTGATGGATGCATACTGGTTTTACGGCACGGACAACCACCTCAGCACCGCCGGCGTGCAGCTGCGCACCCGGAAGGTGATCGAGGCGCTGGAAGCCGCACTGGAGGTGAGCGAATGAGTCTGCCGCTCTGGCTGTGGGGGCTTTGCCTCCTGAGCTGCGGCCTTGCCGCGGCCGCGGCCCGCACGGATCGCTTCGCGTGGGCCTTTCTCGCTGCGCTGACCGCGGTGGGGAGCGTCTTTGCCGCCCTGATGCTGAACGCGCCCTGGAGCGAGGTGCTGCCGCTGCTGCTGCTGCCGCTGGCGGCCTGCTGCCTCCTCCGGCGAAGGGAGGCGGGGGAATGAGCTTTACCGATCTCGCCTTCCCGCCGTTCCTGCTCCTGGTGCTGCTGCTCTTTCGGCTGCTGCCGGGGAAGGCCCGGCCCGCCCTGCTGCTGGCGGCCTCCTGGACCTTCTACGCCTGCCATGACCTGCGGCTGCTGGGCCTGCTGATCGGGGTCACCTTCGTCAGCTGGTTCTGCGCGCTGAGAGGCACGAGGGGCTGGCGCAATGCCGGCATCGCGGTCTGCCTGGGCGCGCTGGGCGTCTTCAAGTACACGCAGTTCTTCGCGGACTGCCTCTTTGCCCTGCCGCGGCTCTTCGGCGTGCCCTCCGCCGCGCCGCAATTTGGCATCATCCTGCCGATGGGCATCTCCTTCTATGTGTTTCAGGCGGTTTCCAGCCTCATTGACACCGGCCGCGGGCGGGTGCGGGCAGAGCGGAATTTCGGCTATTACGCCCTGTATCTGTCCTTCTTCCCGCAGCTGGTGGCGGGGCCGATTGAGCGCATGCAGGACCTGCTGCCCCAGCTGCGCGATCTCGCCGGCCCTGCGGCGGGCGACCGGGAGGAGGGGCTGCGGCTGATCCTCCGCGGCTATGCGAAGAAGCTCCTGATCGCGGACACGCTGGCCCCGCTGGTCAACGCCGCCTATGCCGATCCCGCCTCCGCCGGAGGCGCGGCAATGCTGGCGGCGACGGCCTTCTTCGCCCTGCAGATTTACGGCGACTTTGCCGGTTATTCGGACATCGCCATCGGCATCGGGCGGCTGCTGGGCATCCGGCTGAGCGAGAACTTCCGCCGGCCCTATGGCGCGGGCAGCCTGCGGGACTTCTGGCGGCGCTGGCACATCACGCTCACCCGCTGGCTGACCGACTATCTCTACATTCCGCTGGGCGGCTCGAAAAAGGGGCTGGCGCGGCAGTGCCTGAACACGGTGCTGGTCTTCCTCGTCAGCGGCCTGTGGCACGGCGCGGGCCTCAGCTACGCGGCCTGGGGCCTCGTGCACGGCATCGGGCTCGGCGCCGAGCGGCTCACGGAGAGGGTTCGCATTCCCGCGCAGCTGCGCCGCCTGCTCACGCTGGGCTTTGTGCTGCTGGCCTGGGTGCTGTTCCGCGCGGAGAGCCTCGCGGACGCCCTGCTGATCTACCGGACGATCTTCACCGATTTCCGCCCGGAGAACCTGCTGGCGGGCCTGGGCGCCGATCTGCCCGGCCTGGGCTGCGCCGTGCTTTGCGCGCTGATGCTGCCCGCTGTCGAGCGGCTGCCCGTGCTGCGATGGAAGGAAAAGGGCGGCACCGCGTGGCTCCTCTGGCTGCTGCTGATCCTGGCCGTCATTCTGGCCCGCTGCGCCGCGCTGACCACCGGCGGCGACACGGCCTTCATCTACTTCCAGTTCTGACGCTGCTCTGATTTTTCGGAGGGGAGGGAACCATGTGCGCAGGCTGCTGACCGCCCTGATTCTGCTCACGGCGCTTGTGCTGCTGTGCGCCTTTGCCGTCCCTCCGCAATACGGCGAAACCTATCTGGCGGAGCTGCCCGCCAAGCGGCAGCGCCTGCGGGAGGCGGAGGGGCGCCGGATCATCGTCATCGGCGGGAGCAATGTGCCCTTCGCCCTCCGCAGCGGGCTGATGGAGCAGGAGCTGCCCGGCTGGGCGGTGGTCGATTTCGGCCTCTACGCGGACATGGGCCTGACCGTGATGCTCGATCTGGCCCGGCCGGAGCTGCGCGCGGGCGACCTGGTGATCCTGCAGCCGGAGCTGAGCGCGGCCGCCCTGTCAACCCGGGTGAACGGCGAGGACGTGCTGCAGGCGGCGGACGGTCATTTCGACCTGCTGACATCACTGCGGCCCGGCTCCTGGCCCGCCGTGCTCGCCGCCCTGCCTCGCTTTGCCGCGCGGAAGCTGCATTATGCCGTGAACGGGGCGCCCGCGCCGGACGGGGTGTACAGCAGGGGTGCCTTCGATGCCTGGGGCGACATTGCCGCGCCGCGCCCGCAGTGCATTCTGCCCGGCGGCCGGGACGCCAACAGCCCGATCTCTTTCCACAGCGGAGTGATTTCAGACGAAATGCGGGCCGCGCTGCGCGATTTCATTTCCGCCGCCGAGGCCGCAGGAGCCGCGGTGGTGTGGCATTTCCCGCCGATGAACAGGGCCGCCGTGCAGGACAGCGCCTCCCGGCTCGACGCGCTGTATGACGACGTCGCGGCGGCGCTGCGCATCCCCATCCTCGGCGATCCGCACCGCTGCGTGCTGGACAGCGGCTGGTTCTACGACACGAACTTCCACCTGAACGAGGCCGGCGCGCTGGCGTTCACAAGGCTGCTCACGGAGGACATCAAGGTGTATCTCCGCGACACCAGCGCCACCCGCCTCCCGTCGCCCGCCATGCCCGCTCCGGCCTTCCGCGCCGCGGGCGGCTCCAGCGGGGACGCGGACTGCTTCCTGTATGAAGCGGTGGACGGCGGCGTGATCATCACCGGCCTCAGCGAAAAGGGCCTCGCCGCAGATCAGCTGACATTGCCGGCCCACTCCGGCGAAGCGGCAGTCACCGCGATCCGCCCGGATGCGCTGAGCGGCGCGGCGCGGCTGCGGTCGCTGACCATTCAGCCCAACATCGGCCTGCTGCCGGACGGCCTGCTGAGCCCCTGCCCCTTCCTGCAAGCGCTGATCCTGCCGGGCCCGCCGGAGGCCTGGACCCCGGGCGATGGCCTCCTGCGCGGCGTCTCCTGCCGGATCCTGGTGCCCGCAGACCAGCTGCCGCGCTACCTCACCCACTACACCTGGCAGAAATACGCGCCGTACCTCGCCGCGATGGAGGAGTGAGGCGGAACGGATCAGGCCGGCTGTCGCGAACAAAAAGCAGCCGCGCAGTCGTTATGCTGATGGAAGAAATGCCGGGGCTGACGAAGACAGAGAGAAGGAGTGCCGCAATGAAGAAAGTGATGCTTTGCATCTTCGCGATGATTCTGGTCAGCGCACTGGCTGTGCCCGCTGCGTCCGCTTCAGGCGGTGAGCTGCTGCCCGGCGACGCGGAGATCGTGGCGGAGATCGAACAGAGACGCGCAGCCGGAACGGCGGATGAGTTTGACCAACTTATCATGGACGCCATGGACGGCACCATGAACGCCCGGCTGGAGGCCATGGGTCTCAACGGGATCGACACGAGGCTCAGCCTGGAAGACCCGCTGCGCTGCATTCTGGCCCGGGGCTGGGATTCCGAGACCGGTTTCTGCGTGGTGCTGCGCTTCACACCCTGCGCCATCGGTGTGTTCGTGGACGACGCGGTCCGGGACATGGCTGCGATCCCGGTCAGCGCTTATGCCAGCTTTCTGCGCTCCCCGGGGATGGACATATACGAGAATGCTTCCCTGGTGATGCGCTCAGAGGTCGCGCTGGCCGAACAGGAGCAGCTGACCCTGCTTTCCCTGCCGTCCCTGAAGGGCTGCGTCGGCAGCTTCCCCCGGAACAGGCGCTATGATGTGTACCGCGGTCCGGGCAAGGTTTATGGGCGTGACAATGGCGGAAAGGCGTATGTATCGACCAACGGCCCGATTACCTGCTATGGGCTTCGCGACGGCTGGATGCTGATCAGCTATGAGATCTCGGAAGGCCAGACCCGGTATGGGTGGATCAGCGCGGACGAGCTCCCCGGGAATCCCGCGGAAGCCTGGCCGCAGCTTGTCTTTCCCGGCGACAACGATACACCTTATCTTTATGCGGTCATCACCAAACCGGCGGTTAATTACGGCCGGGGGCTGAGCGTCCACTGCCTGGCGAAGCTGCCGGACGGCATCCTGTTTGAAGCATATGCAGCTTATGGACACTCCTATTCCATTCTGAAAGATGATTATTTTGACATGGAGCACGGCTGGGTGAATGACATGCGGGTGTCCGTGCCGGCAGTGACCCATCACGCGAAGGACGACATCGAAAGCGCCATGCGGGCCGTTGCCGGCTACTATGCCGCGCACGCGCGGGGGTACACCATCATTCAGCTGTCCTACCGCGATCATGACAATCGGCCGGAGAATGCCAGCTGGCCCACCGATGTCCCCGATGGCGTCGAGTGGATGAAGCTCTCCGGCTCAGTCCGGTCCATCTCCTATCACGATCTTGAGATCGCGGACGAACGCTGCATCGCCGACGGTCTGGTCTTCTATGTCTGGCGCGAGCCCGGCGGGGCGTGGATCGGCGGCCTGGGCGGGTATGAGTGAGGGCAGGTCCTCAGAGAGGAGGTGCCATCTTGAAGCGGTTCATCGGGGCTGTGATCCTGGGCATTCTCGTGCTGCTTCCGATCTGCAGCGCCCTGGCGGCTGTGCACTATGCCACGCTGGAAGAGCTCGAGGCAACGGCGGGGCCGGCGACCGTGAAGGTAATCGCCAAAACGTCCGAGCCTTCCCGTACGCTTGGCAATTACCTGACGGAAAACACCACCTGGCGATGGCTGATCAAGGATCAGTCCGGCGAGTTCAGCTTTTCGAGGCTTGATGTCACCATGCGCGAATACCGGGACTTGAATTATGATGAAAGGCGCCTCGTGCTGAATCACACGCCGTGCGTACTGACCATCGAGATCAATGGCAGGGGCGTATGGCACGTTGTGGATGTCGCCAGAGTCCCCAAAGACTCTCCGGTGGGGAATGCGGTGATCATCATTCTGAGCGCAGCGGCAATCTTTGGCGTGGTCATCTATTGGGATGCCGTTGCGAAAAAAGGCCCTCAGCCCGCCGCCGCCCAGTCAGGCTCTCGGCAGAACAGCCGGCCGACTGCGGCCCCCGCCGCCGGAGGACGGACGAAGCCGAAGCCGAAGCCCGCGCCCCGGTTCCACGTCGGCGATCTGGTGGAGATCAAATACCGGGGGCAGTACGGGCACGTCATCGATGTGAACGGCGGCATGTATCTGGTGCGCTTCGCGGACGGCAAGCGCGTGGAATCCTACACGGCCGACGAGCTCAATCAAGCGTAACACAAAAAACGAACCATTCCTTCCAAAAACGAAAAGGCAGCCGATGCTGCCTTTTTATGTATAGAAGTGTTTTTGGGGGAGAGGAGATCGGCCCTACTGCTGATTCAGGATGCGGCCGATCTCCTGCCGGTCCAGCTGCTGGAGACTGTTGCTGGTCACCCGGTACACCCGGTCGCAGATGGAGAGCACGGAGGTGCGGTGGGTGGTGATGATGCAGGTCCGGCCGGACGACTTCTGCAGGATGCTGTGCAGCACCCGCCGCTCGGTTTCCATGTCCAGGGCGCTGGTGGCCTCGTCCAGGATCAGCACCGGCGCGTTCCGCAGCAGCCCCCGGGCGATGGCGATGCGCTGGGCCTGGCCCTCGGAAAGGCCCTTGCCCCGCTCCCGGATGCTGCTGTGAATGCCCTCGGGCATCTCGCGGACAAAGTCCCAGGCGCAGGCCAGCTGCAGCGCGGCGACGATCTCCTCCTCCGACGCGTCCGGTCGGGCCAGGCGCAGATTGTCGGCGATGGTGCCGCTCAGCAGCGAATTGCCCTGCGGCACGTAGGAGATCAGCGCGCGGCTCTCCGGGCTGACGGGCAGGGAGCCGTGGGCCTCCGACAGGAAATCGCAGGTGCCGGCGGTGGGCCTGATGATGCCCAGCAGCAGGCGCAGCAGGGTGGTTTTCCCTTCCCCGCTGGGGCCGATGATGGCCGTGATCTGGCCGGGAAGCGCCTCAAAATCGGAATTGTGCAGCACGTTGCTGCCGGATTCGTAGCTGAAATCCACCCCGCTCAGCTTCAGCGTGAGCCTGTCCCGGAAGAAGCCCTCGGGCAGCTCAGCCGCCAGATGCCGCTCCCTGGGCAGGGAGGTCAGCCCCTGGAGGCGGTGCGCGGACACGCTGCCGTTGATGAAGCCGGGGACGATCCCCACCAGCCCCTGGAAGGCCGCGCTCAGGCTGTTGCGCTGCTGCAGGAACAGCGTCATGGTGCCGTAGGTGATCTGGCCGCCCCAGAGCAGGAACAGCGTGTAGCCGTAGGCGGCGAATTCAACCAGCAGGCTCAGCAGCGACATGAAGACGTTCGTGCGGATCTGGAACATGTTCCAGGCCAGGGTGATGCGCTGCTGCTGCTGCTGCAGCTGGCGCAGCTGCAGGCTGAAGGTGTCCGTGATGCCGAAGCTCTTGATCATGTCCAGGTTGTACAGCGTCTCCGACTCGAAGGAATACAGCGCGCTGGAGGCCTCCATCATATGGTCCCGGTAGGACTTCTGCTTCCGCACGAGGTAGCGGCTGGTCAGCAGGATGACGGGCGCGCTGGACAGGGCGATCAGGCTCATCATCGGGTTGTAGTGCCAGATCACCGCAAAGGTGGCGGCGAAGCTGTAGACCGAGACAATCACGCTGGGCAGCCAGCCGACGGCATTGGCCGAGACCGTGCTGATGTCGCTGTGGAAGCGGTTCAGGATGTCGCCGCTGGGGAACTGATTCAGCGACTGCCACTCGGCGTCCATCACGCAGTCGAACACGTCGGCCCGGATCGCGTTGGTCATGTCCAGGTCCAGCCGCTCCCGGACGCGGCTGAGCAGATTGCTCACGCCCAGGGTGAACAGCGCGCTGCCGGCCATGACCAGCGCCGCCAGCCAGAGCTGATCGGCCCGGTGCTCCACGATCACGTCCACCAGGAATTTCCCGGAGACGGAGGACACCAGCCCCAGGGTGCTGGCGAGGATGCCCAGCGCCGTGTAGAGCAGAACCCGCCACTGAAAACGCCTGGAATAGGCTGCGATCCATTTCCAGTCGGCGAGGATTTCCCGGAAGGTGCCCTTTTGCCAGCGCTTCTTCATCCGCTTCAAAACCGTTGATTTCATGCCCGGCCTTCCTCTTGCGCGGGCGGGCTTATACCAGCGCCCGGCCGATGGCAGCCAGGAACGCGTCCAGATCCCGGCCGGCCGTGGCCTCGTCCAGCCCCTCATAGCGCTCCAGCATGGCCGCGATCAGCTTTTCGCGGGTGTCCGCGCCGTCCAGTATGCACTGCCACAGAAAGGCGCCCGTCCCGTTGAGGCGGATGACGCCCTGGAATTCCTGGCCGGCCTGGCCGACGGGAATTGCCATATAGCCGATCCCCAGTTTCCTGAGCACGTAATCTTCCCTGATCTGCACGGCATCTCACTCCTTGTCCAGTCCAAAGTACGCGGCGGCTGCTTCCGCCGCGGATCTGTCGTTCCTCATGCGGAGGCGGCAAAAGGGCACGAGCTCCGCCATCCGGTCAATCAGCTCCATGATCTTCAGCATGCTGCCCCGGGGCCTGTGCACAACGCGGATGACCTCCCCCAGCACATCGCCCGGTGCCACGGGGAAGACCGCGTTGTCCTCGCCCTGCTCCAGCAGGCCCAGGGCGGAAAGCGGCGCCGACGTGTTCTGCTGCCAGTTCTCCTTGCCGCACCAGGGGGTGCCGAAGACCAGGAGCCGCCCGTCCAGAAAGCGGCAGACGGGCTTGTCGCCGTTGATGATTGTGACGCGGTCGCCCAGCACCTGCAGCCAGTAGCGGGTGTGGGTGCTCTTTCCGGTGCCGCAGCCTGCGGCGAAGCAGTATGCCTTCCCGTCCACCTTCACGGCGGCGGCGTGCAGCACAAAGGCATCGAAGGCGGGCAGGGCGTCGGCGATTTTCTCGCAGACCAGCACACTCTCGGCCTCCTCATCGCTGACGGAGAGCTCCGGCGTCCTGGCCTTCTCCCGCTGCAGCTCCTCGTCGGTCACGGAGACGGCGATGTCGTCGGGCCCCGGGCCGGATGCGAGGTAGTCCCGGCAGATCTCCCGCACATAGTCGAAGCGGTTTTCGATGCGGACCCGCAGTCCGGCCAGCTCAATCCGGAACACTGGACGCCTCCTTCTGCTGCCGCTGCGCCTCCCGGTGCATTGCAAAGGCGGCGCGCAGCTGCCTGTCCAGCTTCATCCGTTCGATCCGGCAGCAGCTGTCATAGGCGATCCGGCTGGGGCAGCGGCTGAACTCCGTGCACTGGGGCAGGAAGACGCACCGGCGGCATTCCGGGCTGACGGCGCAGGGCGCGGTGACCCGCTTCCAGGCCTCCGGATCAATGTCCGTCCGCACATTGCCGTAGCGCATGGACTCGGGCATGGCGTCGCAGGCGAACAGCTGCCCCTCGGCGTCGATGAGCACGTTGCACGCCGGCGCCGTCACCATGCAGAAGTGGGACTTCAGCGTGAAGAGATCATGAAGATCGTTGCGGATGAGCCCCAGGCGGCCGAGATAGTCGTTGATTTCCAGCACGCGCTCCTCCAGGGCCTCGGTGCCCGCGTTCACCGGGCAGGCCGCCAGCCCGTCCCCCAGCTCGCCGAAGAGCGAATGCGCGTAGACCCGCAGCCTCTGCCGCTCCTCCTCCGTGAATTCCGCGGTCAGGAAGTCCGCCACCCGGTAGATCTCGCCGAGGTTGTTCTCGTCGGCGTTCAGCCGGATGGTGACGCGGATGCCGGCGGCGATGAGGCCGTGGATATTGCGGATGACGGTCTCAAAGGGCTTTTCCACCCCGCTGACATAGCGCTTGCGGCGCGCGTACTCCTCGGCCATGCCGTCCAGCGTGATCTGGATCTCGTCGAGCTTCCACACGTCCGCGGCCCTGCGGATGAGCGCTTCCGTGAAGAGGCTGCCGTTGCTGGTCATCTCCGCGGTGTATGCGACGCCGGCTTCCGTCAGGCCGGCGCAGATCCGGTCGATGTTGTCCGTGGCGCACAGGGGCTCGCCGCCGAACCAGTGGATGTGGATTGGCCTGTCCCCGGCGGGCCGGTGGCGCAGCATGAAGCGTACGGTCTCCGCCACGGTTTCGGCGGTCATGTTCCGGTAGCGCATGCCCTGCTCGAAGCAGTAGAAGCAGCGCGCGTTGCAGGCGGTGGTGGGCAGGATCACGTACTGCACGATGTCCCGCGGCAGCTCCTCCCGCACCACCAGAATCTCCTTCACCTCGAGGTACAGCTGAGCCTCGTCCGCGTCCTCCGGGACCAGGAAATGCTCCCCGTACAGCCTCGCCAGGGTCTCGTCCGCCAGGATGGACGCAGAAAAAGCCCGATCGCCGGAAAAATAAGCGATCAGGTGCGGCGCCGCCGCGATCAGCTGTCGTGTCAGCGTGTGGAAGAGGAGGCAGCGCCCCTCCATGTAGAGGCTGTACACAAACCGGCTGCCGCGGATTCGCGCTTCCGGCGCGGGCGGATCCTGCCGGCCCAGCAGCATGACGACCCGCGGGTCGCCGGGCCAGATCCGCTCCGGCTCTGTTTCTCTCTCGTGCCTGTTCATCGTCCACCCCGCCGCGCACCGGGCTGCAAGCGACAAAAAGCCTGAGAACGGTTCCCGCTCAGAGGCTTTCGGAGATGACCGCCGCATCACCAAAATCCCGCGGCTGTTCTGCGTGCGGCGCGCGGCCCCTCGGGAGGGGCGGACAGGCGGGATCAGGCAGCGGTCAAAGCAATCAGAACTTGCTGCAGGTCAGCTTCCAGGCGCGGCAGCCGTCGCCCATGGAGCCGGAAGGGGACGTGACGTTCGTGCAGTTGCCGTTCGTGTAGCTGCCGCAGGTGTAGCCGGTAGAGGACCAGCTGATGTTGCTGCAGGAACCGCCCTGCGTATAGTGGCCGCAGGTGAAGGAGCCCAGCGGCACATCGCCGGAGCACCGGATGAACGCGTCAAAGTCGAATTCGACGACCTGCGCTTCGGGTTTCTCGTACTTCATCTTTGAACCTCCTTGCAGCGATGCGCCCTGCGTTCGCCCAGGGCCGCGTCTGCGCTGTCAGTGTACCATCTGCCGGGCTGTCTGTCAAGCATTTCCGCAAAATGTGCGCACTGATGTGCAAAAATGGGCAGGTTTATCCCAGATACGGGTGCGTCCGCCCGGGTGAGCAGTGGGGCAGGGGAGAAGGGCCTTTTGTGTTCTTTCGTCTGCGCCGAAAAAGGAATCTGCCGAAGAGGCGGCGAAATATGCTGATCGTACGCCCTTCACCACGGAGGGGCCGCGCTGCCGAGAGCTGTCTGAGCGTTTTTGCCCGGGCCAGACCCGGCTGATAAGCTGCTGCAGGGGAGGTGTAAGCTTTTGATCTGATAGACCGAGTCACTGTATTTATAACTGGTTTCATGCACAAGGCCAAACGCAGCATACGGCGAGAAGATTATGGAGGAATCCATGAGCAGAGCTTTCATACTCAATTTCAATGCACCGCGCAGCTTCGAAGACATCCTGTACTTTTTTGAAACGTCCAAAGGCTCAAATCTCACTCTCTTAATGCAGGATTTCGAAGCAGGCGAGACAAGCTGGTCCGTGCCGAAGTATGCGATGCCGGGAGATACTGTTTTGTTCATGTGCGCGAAAAGCGCAAGAGCGAATCTCGGCATGGCTGCATCACACCTTCCTGCGCACGTGAGTCAAAACCTCCTGAAGTTTATCGGAGAGCAGAAAAAGGAATATCAGCGGTACAGCGGTTCTCTCATTGGCTGCGGTGTCATCAATACCAAACCGGTATATGATGCCGACAATAAATGGTGGGTTTCCGATATCGGCCAATTGTTCAGGTTTGCCGAATCTGTCCGCATTGATGATTTCAGGAGTTTCATAACCATCAGCTCAAGGGGATCGGTTACGGCGCTGACGGACGCCCAGCAGGAACAGCTGAGATGGCTTATCTGCCTGAGAAATCCCGGAGCGGCAATTCCAGGGCCGCTCGGAGCCAAGCCGGATCTTGACGGTATGCATATCGACGAGCTGCGTCAAAAGGCCGAAGCCAGTGTATCCGCCGCAATTGAAGTCAAAGGCCAAACGACTGTTTATCATCGGAATCCGTTTATTGCGGCGTACGTAAAGGAGAGAGCAAAGGGCATTTGCCAGTTGTGCGGGAAAGAAGCGCCTTTTCGCACACGGGACGGCAAGCCTTTCCTGGAATGTCATCACGTCAAGCCGCTCTCTGAAGGCGGGTGGGATTCACCGGACAATTGCGTTGCACTTTGCCCCAATTGTCACCGCAAGATGCATGAACTGGATGAAGAAGAGGACAGGCGCTGCTTGCTGGCCAAGGCAGCCGGCCGGGAGAACGAAAGCATCTCGCACAGCCCCGGCTGCTGAGCGGCTGCGGGTGCAATGGGGATGAAATGTGTGCTTTCATGGAGCCCAAGGAAGAGCCAATGAAGGTTTTCTTCCGACAGGCAGTTGCATTCTGGCTTTTCGGGACATATTCTATTGTGAGAGGAGTTGCGTGGGAATGAAGCGGCTGACAGTGGTCCGGGTGATGATCCTGCGTATGCTGTCCAAGGGGTTCAACTGATGAAAAACGTTTGGATCTGCCTGATCCTTGCAGTGGTTCTCATGCAGTTCGGCGCGCTGGCAGAAGAGCCGGCTGACGCAAGCGGCAGTACGCTTTATTTGGGCATGCCGCCCGAAGCGGTGGAAGCCGTATGGGGCGCAGCCGCGGGAAGCGACAGCTATACGGGCACGCTCCGGTGGTATACGAAGGACGGGCATACGCTGATCTGCGGTTATTCCTGGTGTGATGTGCAGCGCGGCGTCTGGCATAACGTCCGGGAGGACGATGATGTCTGGGGCCTTGCCGAATGGGTGGAGTTCAACAGTCATCGGAAGCGGGTCTCCGGCACAATCCCGAAATCGGAGACAGTGTGGAAGGCCGTATGGCAGATTGCCCGCTGGAATGAGATGGATTTCAACCGTCTGTCCCGGGATGAACAATCCGCTGCCAGAATCCATGTGATTGGCAGCGGTGCCGCCTATGCTGCCCAAATTACCGGAGATGGCTGGATTGTGGAGCAGGATCAGCTCCCTGTTCCGATCCCCTGCCTCGGACAGGGAGCTGATGCGATTCTCGTTCCCGTGTTCCTGATGATTCTCCAGGCGGGTCTGTTTCTATTTGCCGTTTATTCATTGATCAGGGCACTGGCAGAGGCGAAAGAGTTCAGGAGAACGGGGCGAAAGCAAACCTTGTGGTTAGGACCGTGGCCTGGACTGTTCGTGATTGTGCTGTCAGCCGCCGGCGTGATCGCCAGCTTTGCCATGGTGAACGGCTGGGCGCTTTGCTGGCTGGATATTCCTTTTCTCTGCATGGCTTGTGCGGCGCTCAATATGCGGATCGACTGGAGCACGGAAGGATTTGCGTATCGAACCGCGATGCGCTGTCATGTTTGGTATGCGTATTCAGAGATCCGGCAGGCGAGGCTGATCGGCGATGGGCGCGCAGGACAGGACCTGATGCTGAAAATGCGCAGGCGGCGCGTGCTCCTTGATTACGCAATGGGGCTGCCTGCTTTCCTGTCGGAATACAACAACTGGCGATCCAGGAATGGGCTGCTGTCTGTCAAAGCGGAACAGGAAAGGCAATGGAAAGAGAACTATATGCGGCATGGGCCCTTTGCCAGAAAACTGGATCGCATTTCAGGCGGCAGAATGTGGCTTGCTTTATCCCTGGTATTCGGTGCGCTTCTCGTGGGCAGCGGGCTGTGGGTTGCAGCATTATCAAACGGAGCGGCCTTCGCCGGCGGGATCATCATGCTCCTGGTCGGAATCACGTTTCCGCTGCTGCAGATCTACGCTGTGGCGCATATGAACAGGAAAATGCTGCGGTGGTTCTATCGTGGAAGGATCCGGCCGGATCCCGAAGTGCCGCCGAAGCAGAAGCGATATAAACGGAAAGCATAAAGCCGCGGAAGCATCCCCGGCCGCAGCAGAACTGCGGCGCGCAAAACGCT
Organism: uncultured Clostridia bacterium; assembly: GCA_946538975.1. GTDB lineage: Bacteria > Bacillota > Clostridia > Christensenellales > Aristaeellaceae > RUG11272. The sequence continues at coordinate 25,425 of CAMNHF010000017.1, forward strand.
TGCAGAATGCGTGAAGCCCGAAACATGGGAAGAGGCATCGAAAGAAACATCGCAAATCCCCGGAAACCCGGCAATCAATGCGGGCTTCCGGGGATTTTGAACGCTCCGGTGAGCACAGCGCGGCTTCGGGCGGATTCCCGGGGAAGCGGCGTCTGCGGTCATCAGGCCCTCTCTGGCCCGATTGCGCACGCTTCGCCATGGGCCTTCCGGCTGACAGGCCGAGGGGCTTGCTCAATTGCTTTTCTCCCATTCAAGCTCGGCGTCCACCAGGTGCAGATCGAGGATGCCGTCCTCATCGTATACAGCCAGCAAATTGGTTTTACCAAATTGGATTTACCCGCGCGCGGGCCCGCCGTTTTGATTGCAGGAATCCGGCGCGGATGGTAGAAATAATCCTTGGGCTTCGGCCCGGCAACTCGGAAGCTGCGAGGAGAACGGATATCGCCATGAAAAAACACCGGACCAGATGGATTGCCGCGCTTGCCGCCCTTGTGATGTTCTGGGGCTCCGCCTTCACCGGGCGGGCCTTTGGGGAAGAGCTGATCCCGGAAGCCGAAGGCGCGCCCGGGATCGCCGCCGCGGAAGAAACGGAAGCCCCGGAGCTCCCTGCTGCCCCTCTGGCGGGGCAAAACGCCTATGTTTTCCGGCCCGGGGTCTGCTCCGCCTATCTGGAGGAGGTCTTCGGCAAAACCATGTGCGAAACATGGCTGCACCTTGTGGACGCGGTTATGGCGGGGGAGGACACCTTTGCCTGCCCGGACCAGCACACCTGCGACTGGGTCATGGGGCAGTTTCTCATCCGGTGCTTCCCGGTGCTGACGGAGCTGATCGACTATGCGGAGGACCGGGAGCACTCGGTCAAGGACGGCGTTGCGAGCTTTACCTACCGCGTCCCCCGGGAGGAGGCCGCCCGGCGGATCGGGGAATTCGCGCGGCAGGTCGAGGGCATCCTGAACGAGGCGCTGGCGGATGCCGATTCGGATTTTGAAAAGGCGCTCGCCCTGTACGATTACTTCGCGCGCACCTATCATTACGATTACGAGACCGAGCAGAAAATCTATGAAACCTACGTGGACTACACGACGACCTACCGCCTGTTCGCGACAGGGACGGGCATCTGCTTCGAGATCGCGCGGGCGTACTCCTATCTGCTGATGCAGGCGGGGGTGGATGCGTCCACCGTGATGGGCGGCGCCCATGAGTGGAGCTGCGTCCGGCTGAACGGCGTCAACTACCATGTGGATCCGACGTTCGCCCTGGACAGCGGGCGTTCACTGGCTTACTTCATGATGACCGACGAGCAGCGCGAGGCGACAGGCTGCGGCAGGGACGGCTTCATCTACGTCAGCAATTATTCGCAGGATCACCCGCACCCCGACTACACCGCCGATGACGACACGTTCGCGCCCTTATGGGAACGGCGGCTCGAGACGATTTCCATGGAGGAGAACAGCCTGCGGTGCTGGCAGTATACGGAGGGCTGGGAAATCGCCTGGCTCGATTTTGACTACAGCGGTTACTGATTCCCTGCGGGATCGGCAGAGAACATCGCGAGGCCCCTGGGATCGGGCCGGATTCCGCGTCTTCTCGGGGCAGGGGATGACAGACCGCGTCGCCGGGGCAGCCTGTGAGGGGCAAGCAGGCGAAGACAAGCCCCATGGGGCAGCTCATGAAAACGGGAGAGAAAAGTGGCACGGATCAAGGATATGACGTCGGGAAATCCCGTGAGGCTGATACTGCTCTTTGCGCTGCCGGTCCTGGCGGGGAATATGCTGCAGCAGCTATACAGCCTGGTTGATTCCCTGATCATCGGGCAGTTGCTGGGGGTCAGGGCGCTGACGGCGGTTTCGGCGTCGGGATGGCTGGACTGGGCCGTGCTGTCGGTTCCCATGGGGCTGGCGCAGGGATACTCCATCCGCGCGGCCCAGTGCTATGGCGGAAAGCAGTACGCGGAGCTGAAGAGAACCGTTGCGCAAAGCTATCTGATCTCCGCGGCGGTGACGGTCGCGCTGGAGGCAGTCAGCCAGATGCTGCTCCGCCCGGTGCTGACATGGATGAACTCGCCGTCCGAGACCATTGAACTGACGGAAGCCTATCTGCGGATCATTTATGCGGGCCTGCCGGTGGTGATGGGCCTGAATGTGTTCAGCGGCTTTCTGTACGCGCTGGGAAACAGCAGGACGCCGCTGCTGGCGCTGGCTTGCTCCACGACGGTCAACATTGCGCTGGACTGGTGGTTTGTCGGCTCGCTGGGCCTTGGCACCAACGGCGGCGCGTACGCGACCGTGATCGCCCAGGCGGTTTCCGCCGCGATTTGCCTGGCCGCGGTGCGGAAAATTCCGGAGCTTCGCCCGCAGCGGACGGATTATCGCCCGGACCGGCGGGTGATCCGCAGGCTGGTGAGGCTTGGATTCCCGATCGCCTTTCAGCACCTGATTATCTCGCTGGGCGGACTCGTGCTGCAGGGCGTGGTCAACGCGTTCGGCTTTGTCTTCATGGCGGGATACAATGCGGCCTCCCGGCTGCAGGGGCTGGTTGAGATCGCGGGCTCTTCCCTGGGAAACGCGGCAGGGACTTTCACCGGGCAGAATTATGGCGCCGGGAGCATGGACCGGATCAGGCTGGGCCTGCGGCGCTCGGCGCAGATCGCCTTTCTGCTGGCGCTGGTCGTCGGGGGACTGATGATCGCACTGGGAAAGCCCCTCCTCTCGCTGTTCATCCGGGACGAGGCGGAGCTGGCGGAACAGGTGCTGGCCATCGGCTACGACTTTCTGCGGGTGATGGCGGCCGGGCTGCCCATGCTGTACCTCTTGTTCACGTATCGAACCACCCTGCAGGGCCTGGGCGATACAATGATGCCGATGGCTTCCGGCTTTCTGGAGCTGGTGCTGCGCATCGGCGCGGCGCTGCTGCTGCCTGCGGTGCTGGGATACTGGGGCGTTTATCTGGCGGAGATTGCCGCATGGGTCGGGGCGGGCGCCTTCCTGATCGCGGCCTGTTATCACAGGCTGCATACACTGACCAAGGCCACAGCAAAGCAGCGATGATGCGGCGTCGTCCATGGCAAAGCCTTCTTTGACCTTTCCCCCGGCGGGCATTCCGCAGCCCGGCCGGGGATTTTTGATCGTTCCGGATCGTGGTTTTGTGTGCGCCGGGCTTTTCCTTCCTTATATACAGCAGTTCTGCCCGGCTTCATTGCGCGAATAAAAACGCCCTTTCCCTGGGGGGAAAGGGCGGGAGGGGACTGCCGCTGCTGTGCGGCAGGGGTTGGATGTTACTCGGCGGTGTTCTGCGGCGCTTCGGCGGAGCCGCTGCCGATCGTGATCCGGCGGGCAGCCTTCTCGGCGGGGACGTCCTTCGGCAGGGTCAGCGTGAGCACACCGTTGGTGTAGTCCGCGCTGATGGCGTCCTGCCGGATGCCCTCCAGGCTGAAGGAACGGCTCATGCGGCCGCTGCGGCGCTCGGAGTAGATGTAGTTCTCGTGGTCGGCCTTCTTCTCGGCGTTCAGCTCGGCGGAGATGGTCAGCACGTCGTCGGCCACGTCGATCGCGATGTCCTCCTGCTTCACACCGGGCAGTTCAGCGGACAGGATGTACGCGGTGTCGTTCTCCTTCACGTCCACGCGGAAGCCGGCCGCAGGGCCGAAGTCCGGCATGTCGAAGAAGGGGCGGAAGAAGCGGTCGTCCAGCAGGCTGGGCATCATGGGGCGATTGTGACGGTTGCGGTTCGTAATCATGGTATACATGGTGAAACCTCCTTTTTTTATCTGGCAGGCTGCCCTTGCGGGCGGCGGTATTGTCATCCGGGGCCTCTCGGTTCCGTGACTCTATGTTAGCACAAAGGTCAAAGAAAGTCAATAGTTTTTGCAAAATTCTTTTGATTTCGCAAAACCATTGCAAATACGGGCTTTCCGGGGGCTGGACGCAGATCCTGCCCAACTTTGACCAATTGCGCTGCGCGGCGGCGGGGGAGGGATTCACACTGCCGGGCTTTTGTGGTATACTGATGAAAGAAAAGCAAGAAACCGGCTGTGGCAAGGAGGAATGGACATGAAGAAACTGCTGTGCGGGCTGCTCTGCGCGGCGCTGCTGCTGTGCGCGCTGGGCACGGCGCTGGCTTCGCGCGGGATGCGCGTGACGAACTGCAAGGAGTGGGTGTCCCTGCGGCAGAGTCCCAATGAGTCGGCGAAGCGGCTGGCCAAGGTGCCGCTGGGCGCGCTGGTGACGGACTGCGAATGGGCGGAGAACGATTTCATTGCCTGCGCGTGGGAAGGAAAGAACGGCTACATCCTGGCGAAATACCTGGAGACCGATCCGCTGGACGTGCTGCCGGAGAAGCCGACGCCGGAGGAGCTGCTGGCCCTGGGCAGCCCGGTGCTGGACGCCGTGGCGGGGGACTGGCGCGTGATCGTGGTCGACGAGGGCATGCCCGACTGCGAGGTCATGACCGCGGTGGTGTTCGACCGGCAGGGCCGTTTTGTGTCGCGGATGGCGAGCGCGGCCTTTGAGCAGACAGAGCTGAGCGCCATGACGGCCTTCCTGGGCGGCACGGCGGAGAACCCCTGCCTGATGTGGTTCGCCGGGGAGACGCTGAGCGCCTATGACATCGGGCCGGCGATCGGCGACAGCATGCGCTGGTCGGTGCCGGTGCAGGGCGCAGGCATGGCGCACGCGGTGGACGCGGACGGCACGGTCTACCTGATCGGCTACTACGCCGGGCGGCTGATCCGGGTTTCCCCGGAGGGGCGCGTGGTCTGGGAGACGGACGCCGGGACGGAGGAGGTCTGGTGGCCCTATCGGATCGCCGTGAAGGAGGATCGGGTGCTGGTCACCTACGCGGCGGGCAGCGAGGACAGGGAGACCCGCGTGACCTTCCGCAAGAGCGACGGCGCGGTGGAGGATCTGGCGCCGGCCATCCCGGTGCTGGCCCAGTGGCTGGAGGACGCGGCGGGCGGCAACTGGCAGGAGGTGGACGTCAGCGCCGACGAGGACGAGGCGGCGTATGTGGCCTTCGTGCCCTCGGAGCCGGTGACCTTCTTCCAGCTCTTCTCCCTGACCCTGGATGAGTTCCGGGACGACGCGGTGGTGTACGACTACGAGGTGCTCTGCACGCTGGACAGCGTGACGCCCGACGCGCCGCTGGCGGCCACGGTGACCTTCGCCGGCGACACGCCGTCCATCGCCTTCCTGTATACGGACGCGGAGGACAACGTCTGGTGCTTCGGCCTGGACATCAGCGGCGAGGACGGCTCCCTGACGACCTTCCCGCTGTACATCAATCCGGATACCGACCTCTTTGAGTTCCGCTACGGGGATTGAGACGATGGGGAAGATCGAACGACGGACGGAGGAGCTGCTCGCCCTGCCGTACTGGCTGGTGGACGTGCTGCCGGAGCAGGTGCCGGCGGAGGGCCCCGGGCGGTTCTTCGCGGTGGAGGAGCGGCTGCTGGCGGAGGCGGAGCGGCGGGCCGGGCAGTTCTGCAGCCTGCTGCTGAAGCTGTACTGCTACTGCGACCTGACAGCGGTGGGCCGGGCAGGCGCGCTGAGAAATCCGCCGCCGGCGGTATTGGAGGGCGCGGTGCGGCGCTGCGTGCTCGACCGGCGGCGCAGCCTGCGCTTGTATGTGGACGGCGGGCGGGCGCTGATCGCGCTGTGCGGGGACGACCTGCACATGACGGTGTATGGCGTCGATTCCCGGCTGCGGCGGCTGCTGGGCGCGCTGGCCGCGTCGGAGGGGCTTTTCTTCCGGCCCGGCCCCGGCCAGATGACCGCTGATCCCGAAGAAAACTGAACTGCAAAGCTCGCGGACGCTGATGTGATCCGTCAGTGCGCCGCGGGCTTTTTGTCTTTCCGTGTTGCCGCGCAGGCCGCGCATAAATGTGTCGGATTTCACATACATCGTGAAAGATTACTCCTGCCCCGGAATGGCCTTTTCGGAAGAATAGGGGTCCGGGGGAAGCAAAGCCCTTTTCGGCCACGAAAAGGGTTTCCTTCCCCCGGAATCACCGTGCGCTTCCCGCGGCTTTTCTTGGTGAACGGCTTGTTGCGTGATTCGGCAGAGTCCTACTTTTCGTGACCGAAAAGTAGGCAAAAGGTCCTGGGTGGGCCCTTGCGCGTGGGCCCCCCCAGACCCCCTGCGAGCGCTTTTGGACACGGGATC
>CAMNHF010000018.1 GCA_946538975.1 uncultured Clostridia bacterium
GCCCCCCCAGACCCCCTGCGAGCGCTTTTGGACACGGGATCAGGGGTGAGCAAATTGCAGGTCGCAAGGCGGGCTGCCCAATGGACGTCGGGCTGTCGCTTGGTGTAGGTTGGTGCGGATGTCGGCTGATGTCGCGTGCCCCCAAAAAAAGCCAGCCCCGCGCTGCTTTTTCCGGAGAGGATGGGGGTCTGGGGGAGGGGAACCGCTTTTTCCAGAAAAAGGGGTGCCCCTTCCCCCAGCATCATCCGAGCCCCCTCCCGCAATTCTCCGCGGACAGCACTTGCAAAAAAGACAAAACTGTGCTACATTTACCGCGATACCAGAGGAACGGAGATCGGGGCCCAGTAGCCGCCGGAGTTCCCCGCCAAAGAGAGCGGCGTCAGCTGAGAAAGCCGCGCGGGGCCGGCCGGGCGAATTTCACCCCGGGAGTTCTCCCGATTTTCGGGCGCGGGACGGCGTTACGGTCACAGAGCGGCGCGGGCTTTTCCGCGCAAGATGAGTGGTACCGCGGAGAAATTCGTCTCATGCAATTGCGTGAGGCTTTTCTTTTGCGCAGCACCGCCGCGAGGAGGAAAGAACATGAACGACAAGATTCAGGCGCTCCGGGAGAGCTTCCGGGCGGAGCTGGACCGTGTGCAGACGCTGCAGCAGCTGGAGGAGATGCGCGTCTCCTTCCTGGGCAAGAAGGGCAAGGTCACCGAGGCCCTGCGCGGCATGGGCGCCATGACGGACGAGATGAAGCGCACCCTGGGCCGGGAGACCAATGAGCTGAAGACCGCGATCACGGTGGCCCTGGCGGAGCGCATGGAGGCCATCCGCCAGATGGAGCTGCAGCGCCAGCTGGACGCGACGCCGGACTTTGACGTGTCCATGCCGCCGCGCCTGGACCAGGGCAGCTATCACCCGATCACGCTGGTGCAGCGCCAGTGCGAGCAGGTGTTCCGCTCCATGGGCTTCACCGTGGAGGATTACGGCGAGGTGGTCACGGACTACGAGTGCTTCGAGTCGCTGAATATCCCGCCCTTCCATCCCGCCCGCGACATGCAGGACACCTATTACCTGGAGAACGGCCAGCTGCTGAAGTCCCAGACCTCCGCCGCGCAGAACGCGATCTATCGCCGTTACCGCGACGCGCTGGTGAACGACGGCGTGCCGATCCGCGCGATCTTCCCCGGCCGCTGCTTCCGCAACGAGGCCACCGACGCCTGCCATGAGAACACCTTCTTCCAGATGGAGGGCGTGATGGTCGACAAGGACATCTCCATCTCCAACCTGATCTATTTCATGAAGACGATGCTCTCCGAGGTCTTCCAGAGGGACATCAAGGTGCGCCTGCGCCCCGGCTTCTTCCCCTTCGTGGAGCCGGGCTTCGAGCTGGACATCTCCTGCCTGATCTGCGGCGGCACCGGCTGCGCCTCCTGCAAGCATTCCGGCTGGCTGGAGCTGTGCCCCTGCGGCATGATTCACCCCCGCGTGCTGGAGGAGGGCGGCATCGACCCGGAGAAGTACACCGGCTTTGCCTTCGGCCTGGGCCTGACCCGTCTGGCCATGATGAAATACGGCGTGGCGGACATCCGCGACCTGAACAGCGGCAGCCTCGTGCGGCTGCGCCAGTTCACCGGCGAGTAATGGGAGGAAACGCGATATGCTGATTTCGATGAACTGGATTGCCGATTTCGTGGATCTCGGCGACATGGATACGCAGGCGCGGCTGGATCTGATCCACCGCTTCTCCCTGTCCACCGCGGAGGTGGAGAATGACATTGCCCTGCGCGGCTCCGATCTCTCCGGGGTGGTTGTGGCGCAGATCAAATCGGTGGAGCCCCATCCCCAGTCGAAAAAGCTGCACCTGCTGAAGGTGGACATCGGCGCGGAGGAGCTGGTGGATGTGGTCTGCGGCGCGCCGAACGTGCGCGTGGGCATGAAGACCGCCTTCGCGAAGGTGGGCGCCCATGTGGGCGAGATCGACATCGCCCCGCGCGCGCTGGCCGGCTGCACCTCCTATGGCATGTGCTGCTCCGAGAAGGAGATCGGCATCAGCGAGGACAACAGCGGCATCATGGATCTGGACCCGGAGCTGCCGCTGGGCCGGGACATCAAGGAGATCTTCCCCATTGACGACATCGTGTTCGAGGTGGACAACAAGTCCCTGACGAACCGCCCCGACCTGTGGGGCCATTACGGCATCGCCCGCGAGTTCGCCGCCCTGGCGCACCGCCCGCTCAAGCCCCTGCCCCAGGCGGATCTCACCGCGTTCGACAGCCTGCCCGCCATCGACATGAAGATCGAGGATCCCCTCTGCCAGCGCTATTCCTGCCTGCAGGTGGAGAACATCACGAAGAATGTCAGCCCGGTGGGCATGCGCATCCGCCTGTACTACTGCGGCATGCGCGCCATCAATCTGCTGGCCGACCTGACCAACTACCTGATGCTGGAGATGGGCCAGCCGATGCACGCCTTCGACAGCCGCAAGGTGGAGAGCATCCGCATCCGCCGCTTCCAGGAGCCCTTCACCTTCCAGACGCTGGACGGCGTGGAGCGCGCCATCGACCCGAACACCCTGATGATCTGCAACGGCGACAAGCCGGTGGCCATCGCCGGCATCATGGGCGGCCTGGACAGCGAGATTGTCGCGGACACCACCCGGCTGACCCTGGAATCCGCCACCTTCGACGCGGCCTCCGTGCGCAAGTCCACTGTGCGCCTGGCCCACCGCACGGACGCCTCCGCCCGCTATGAGAAGAGCCTCGATCCCGAGATGACCGTGCCCGCCATCGCCCGCTTTGTGTATCTGCTGCAGGAGATCGACGGCGGCATGCGCGTGGCCTCCCGGCTGACGGACGAGTATGCCTTCCGCTATCCCCATGTGACGCTGACCTTCGACAAGGCCTTCGTCGACCGCTACACCGGCATCGACATCACCCCGGAGGAGATCGTGCGCCCGCTGACCGCCCTGGGCTTCACCGTGCGGCAGGACGGGGAGAATTACACCGTCGACGTGCCCTCCTGGCGCGCCACGAAGGATGTCACGATCAAGGCGGACATCATCGAGGAGATCACCCGCATTTACGGCTACGACAACTTCGACGTGCACACCACCCGCGCGCCCCTCTATCCCGTCCGTCCCGCGCCCGAGAAGGTGCTGGAGGACGCGCTGAAGGACCTGCTGGTGCACCGCTTCCGCCTGCACGAGGTGCACAGCTACATCTGGCAGTACGCCGACGAGATGAAGCGGCTGGGCATCCCGGTGGAGGACAATGTCCGCCTGAAGGACGCCAGCAACCCCAACATCGAGGTGCTGCGCCGCTCCATGATTCCCACGCAGCTGTGCCAGGTGAAGGGCAACACCGGCTTCGCCCCGGCCTTCGGCATCTTTGAGATCGGCCGGACCGTGGACGGCGTGGGCGAGGATGGCCTGTGCCGCGAGCACAAGAAGCTGGGCATCACCCTCTTCAGCCGCGAGGAGGACGTGGAGGCGCTGTACTTCCGCCTGCGCGACCTGCTGGCTGAGACCGTGGACACCCTGCGCCACCTGCCGCTCAGCTTCCGCGCCGCGGAGGCCGTCAGCGCCTGGCAGCATCCCAAGAACCTGAATACCCTGCTGCTCTCCGGCGTGGAGATCGGCCAGATGGGCCTGGTGCATCCGACCGTGGCGGAGAAGCTGGACAAAAAGGCCGCCGTGGTCTGGGCCGAGGTGGATGTGCCCGCCCTCGTCGCGGTGCCGGCCGCCCCGATTGACTACCGCGTGCCCAGCCGCTATCCCGGCATGGAGCAGGATCTGACCGTCTATTCCGACACCTACGCGCCGATTGCCGAGGCCGTGCGGAAGGTGAACAGCCCGCTGGTGCAGGGCGTCAGCGTGGTGAGCACCTTTGTCGACCCGCTGGGCAAGTCCATCAGCGTGCGCATCTCCTTCTCGCATCCGGAGCGGACGCTGACCGGCGAGGAGGTTCAGCAGGTCATGGACGCCATCGTGGCGGAGCTGGCGGAAAAGGGCATCCGCATGAAGAAATAAGACCGCAGCAAAGCCCGGCGGCAGCGCTTCCCGGCAATCGGGAGGCAGGCTGCGCCGGGCTGTTTCAGATTGCGGAATCTGCTCAGCGGCGGAGCTTCTCGGCCAGACGGGCGGCCAGACCGGACTGGAGGATGGCCTTCTTCGTGAAGTAGTTCCACACCATCACGAGCACCGTGGCGATGCACTTGTTCGCCATGGCCATGGTGACGCCGAAGCCGAACAGGGTGAAGAGTTGCTGCTCCTCGCCTAAGACGACGCGCAGCAGCAGCATCAGGCCCTCGTTCAGCATTAGGCCGATCAGGCTGGTGATGAGGAAGCCGGCCTTCGCGCCGCCGCCCTGCGCCGCGGCCCCGGTGAACACCCAGCGCACGCACAGCAGGTAGTTCACGATCACGGACACGAGGAAGGCGATGGGCGTGGCGATCAGCGTATCCAGCCCCAGCCCCGCGTGCAGGCCGGTGAACACGCCCAGCTCAATCAGGAAGCAGACGCCGCCCGCCAGCGCAAAGCGGAGAACTTCCATAAGATTCTCTCTCTTGGCCATATACAGGAACCTCCGATCCAGGATCCGCGCCGTCACCCGGCGGCGCACAGCATGATTATACGGCGGCGCGCGCGCCTTGGCAAGGCGGCGGAGGCCGTCTGAATTGTAAAAAGCGATGAAAGCGCATGTTTTCGCTGGCCGGTTTTGCCTGCCTGACGGCTGAGCAGCAACGCCGCATCCGCACCATTCACCCCCCCAGGGAAAGGCCTTTGGGGAAAGATAGGGGGTCTGGGGGGAAGGAAAGCCCTTTTCCGCCCGGAAAAGGGTTTCCTTCCCCCCAGGATCCTGAGCCGTAACTGAAAAGCGCTGAAAGGAAGATGATTGCATGGCCGTGGACTGCTTCCCGGACGGGACCCCTGTGGATCCGTGGTTTGCACAGACGGAAGCGCCCGCGCTGCCGGACCTCGGCACGCCGTGGGTGCTGACGGAGCATGGCGTGGCGGCGGACGGCGGCCTCCAGACCACGGCGATCCAGCGGGTGATCGACCGCTGCGCGGCGGAGGGCGGCGGCGTCATCGTCGTGCCCGCGGGAACCTTTTCCACCGGGGCGCTGTTCTTCCCCGCCGGGGTGAAGCTGTACCTGGCGGAGGGCGCGGTGCTGCTGGGCAGCGACGACATCAGCGACTATCCCGTTGTGGAGACCCGCATCGAGGGCGAGAGCTGCCGGTATTTTGCCGCGCTGATCAACGCCGACCGCGCCGACGGCTTCACGATCTGCGGCGGGGGCGCCATCGACGGCAACGGCCTGCGCGCGTGGAAGGCCTTCTGGCTGCGGCGGCAGTGGAATCCCGCCTGCACCAACAAGGACGAGCAGCGCCCGCGCCTTGTGTATGTCTCGCGCAGCAGCCATGTCACCATCGCCGGCGTGACGCTGCGCAATGCGGCTTTCTGGACGAACCATCTCTACCGCTGCGATCACGTGAAGATTCTGGACTGCGTGATCTACTCGCCCGCGGAGCCGGTGCGCGCGCCTTCCACGGACGCCATCGACCTGGACGCCTGCCGGGACGTGCTGGTGAAGGGCTGCGACATCCACGTGAACGACGACGCGGTGGCCCTCAAGGGCGGCAAGGGCCCCTGGGCGGACGAGCAGCCGGAGAACGGCGCGAATGAGCGCATCATCATCGAGGACTGCCATTACCGCTTCTGCCACGGCTGCCTGACCTGCGGCTCCGAGGCGGTGCACTGCCGGAACATCATCCTGCGGCGGATCACCGTGGACGAGGGCTTCAACCTGCTGTGGCTGAAGCTGCGGCCGGACACGCCCCAGCGCTATGAATACATCACGGCGGAGGACATCACGGGCCGGGTGGATCATTTCTTCCAGCTGCGCCCCTGGACGCAGTTCTTCGATCTGAAGGGCCGCACGGACAAGCCGCTCTCCACGGTCGCCCACGTGACGCTCCGCCGCTGCCGGATGCGCTGCGGCGTCTGCTGGGACTGCGAGCGCGACGACGCCCGCTACCGCGTGACGGACATCCGCACCGAGGAGCTGGCCATCGACGCGGCGGAGACGGGGAATCCGTTCTGGGCAGCGGACGCGGCGCGGTGACAGGCGCGGGCTTTTCAACCGGCCCGTTTTGCGGTACAATGAAGGCATCACGAGGAGGTGTTCGGATGAATATCGGGATTCGGCTCCACGACTGCGCCGGGGATACACTGGCGGCCAGGTTGGCGAGCGCGAAGGCGCAGGGCTTTTCCTGCGTGCATCTGGCGCTGAGCAAGACGGTGCCCGGCTTTTCCATGCAGCGGGCGGAGGAGCTGCTGACGGAGGATTTCGCCCGGGAGGTGCGCGGCCTGCTGGAGGACAGCGGCCTAAAGTGCGCCGTGCTGGGCTGCTATCTGACGCTGAACACGGAGGATGAGGCGGAATGGGCGTGGGTGAAGCGCTGCTATGCCACCCACCTGCGCTTTGCGCCGCAGATCGGGGCGCTGACCGTCGGCACGGAGACGCCTGTGAACCGCGGTGCGGACTGGGGCAGCGAGGCCGCGATGGAGCGCCTGACCGGCCGCGTGCGGGAGCTGACCGCCATCGCGGAGGACTGCGGCGCGGTGCTGGCCCTGGAGCCGGTCTACCGCCACACCCTGTGCACCCCGGAGCGGGCGGAGCGCCTGCTGCAGGCCGTGCCCTCGGAGCATCTGCGGATCATACTGGACGCGGTGAATCTGCTCTCCGGCCGCACCTGCGCGCAGGCGGACGCCATCATCGCCGACGCGATCCGCCGCCTGGGCCCGCAGGTCGCCGTGATGCACCTGAAGGACTACCGCCCCCTGGAGGGCTCCGACGACCTGGATTCCATCGCCTGCGGCACCGGCTGCATGCGCTATGAGGAGCTGCTGCGCTTCAACATCGCGCGCGGCCTGCTGCCGATCACGCTGGAGAACACCGTGCCGGAGAACGCGGTGCAGGCCCGGCAGTACCTGGAGGCCATTGCGGCCGCGCTGTGAGAGGAGACTTTGCCATGTTCATTGCGGATACCCATTCGGATACGCTCTACGCCATGGGCGTGCATCACCGCCGCGGCGATGACCAGCTGATGATCACGCCGGAGAAGCTGCGCCGGGGCGGCGTCAGCCTGCAGACCTTCGCGCTGTGGACCGGCTCGAAGGGCAACCGCGGGGACGTCGCGGGGATTGTCAGCGCGGAGCTCTCCGCTGTGCCGGAGATGATCGCCGCCGGCCTCCGGCAGGTCGACGATCCTTCCGAGGCTGTGCCGGTCGCGGAGGCGGGCGGGAACTGCTTCATGCTGTCGGTGGAGGGCGGCGAGGTGTTCGAGGCCGGCCTGCACACCGTGGCGGAGTACCGTGCGAAGGGCGTGCGGATGGCGGCCCTGCTCTGGAACAACGACAACGCCATCGGCTTCCCGGCCAAGGGCGGCTCCACCCAGGGGCTGACCGCCTACGGCCTGCAGGTCGTCCGGGAGATGCAGCGCGTCGGCATGGCCGTGGACACCAGCCACCTGAACGAGGCCGGCTTCTGGGACATCTTCGCGAAGACCAACCTGCCCCCGCTGGCTTCCCACAGCTGCTGCAAGGCCCTGTGCGGCCACGCCCGCAACCTGACCGACGCGCAGATTCGGCGGATGATCGCGGACGGCGGCTACATCGGCGTGAACTTCTATCCCTATTTCCTCCATGACGACGGCCGGGCCGACTGCGATACCATCGCTGACCACATCGACCACATCTGCCAGCTGGGCGGCGCGGAGATCATCGGCTTCGGCAGCGACTTTGACGGCATCGAGTGCACCCCGGAGGGCCTGCCGGACGCGGCCCATCTGCCGAAGCTGCTGGACACCCTGCGCCGACGTGGCTTCGATGAGGAGACCCTCGCGGGCTTCGCCGGGAAGAACCTGCTGCGCTACTTCGAGCGGATCCGGGTGTGAGGCGGCGAAAAACCGCTTTCGCATCAAAAAGACCCTGCCCTCCATTGCGGAGCGCAGGGTTTTGCTTTGGGGAAGATTGCTTGCGCGATATCGCTTACTTGATCTCGCACTCGGCGCCGGCTTCCTTGAACTTGGCGACGATCTTCTCGGCTTCTTCCTTGGGCAGGCCTTCCTTGATGGTCTTGGGCGCGCCCTCGACGATCTCCTTGGCTTCCTTCAGGCCCAGGCCTTCCACGACCTCGCGGACGACCTTGATGACGGCGATCTTCTTCGCGGCGTCGAAGCTCTTCAGGACGACGTCAAATTCGGTCTTCTCTTCCTCAGCGGGAGCAGCGGCAGCGGCGGGGCCGCCGGCCACGGCGATGGCACCGGTCACGCCGAACTTTTCCTTCAGGGCGTCAACCAGTTCCTTGACTTCCATCATGCTCATCTTCTCGACGGCTTCGATGATGCTGGTGATATCCATGAGATGTACCTCCATTTTCGTATTGTCTGCGCCTTGCGCGGCGCTCATGCCGGCTGAACCGGCGTCATGCGGCCCTCAGGCCGCGCGGGGTCTCAGGCAGCCTTCTTCTCGGCAATCTCGTCCAGAACAGCCACCAGAGAGGAAATGGGAGAGGACAGGCAGCCCACCAGCATGGCCATGAGCTCGTCGCGGCCAGGCATCTTGGACATCGCTTCCATGTAGGCCTTGTCCTTCACGGCACCATCCATGATGCCGCCGGTGATCGCGAGGCTGGTCAGCTTGCCGGCTTCGATGAACTTGCTGATGGTCTTGGGAGCGGACACGGGATCGTTCATGCTGAACACGAACGCGTTCGGGCCGTTGAGCAGATCATCGGCGCCCTCGATGCCAACCTGCTGCAGGGCCAGACGGAACAGACGGTTCTTCAGCACGCAGTACTGCACGCCGTTCTCACGGCACTGCTTGCGCAGCGCGGTCACCTGTTCCACCGTCAGACCGCTGTAGGAGCAGAATGTGACGGACTGCGCCGCCTTCAGCTTCTCCACGATCTCGGCTACCTGCTTTTCCTTCAGGATACGGTTTTCGCTCATCTCGATTACACCTCCTTGTCGGTTCGGAGTAAAAGAAAACCCTCGCGCAGGCGCAAGGGGAGCATCGCAAATCGGATCGCTTCCTCGCACCTCGGCAGGCGGGGATCCCCCCATTAAATCCCCCTTCGCAGAGGGATGCCGGCTGTCTACGGCACAGGTTTCTTTTGAAACCATGGCTATCATATCACGCGGACACGCAATTGTCAACAGGAGATTTTTGGGAAATTCCTTTGAAAACGCTGAGAGACTGCGTTTATGGGGCGGCCGGCAGAGGCGTGAACGGTTCCGGCCGCCGCCCAAAGAACAACCTTCTCGGCCGTCCGGCGGCGGTTTTTCATCGGGATCGCGCACGGCAGACGGCAGCCGCAGCAAGCCAACCCCTCGCGGACGGGCATTCTCAGGGCGCATCGAACCCGGAATTCTGCTTTTTGGTTGCGAAAAAGAGGATCAGGCCCCGGCGGTACGGCTGCCGTCAAACAGCGCCGCAATCCATGCCTCGCTCAGCTGCTGCGCCGGCGCAAAGGACGGCGAATCCAGATAGCGGTAGATCGCGTGCTGCAAGGCGCGGGCCTCCGGGAACTGCTGCAGCCGGTGCAGGCCCAGGGAGGAAACCAGCAGCCGCCCCGGGCCGCAGCGGCATTCAAACAGCTGGGCCATGGGCCGCAGCAGGGCGAAGGAATCCATCTCCGCGATGATCGTGTCAATGCGCTCCGGCAGGACCAGCGCGCGCTGGCCGGCCATGGGCCACCACTGCCACCCGCCGGAGGGCTCCGTGGGGAAGTGGCGGAAGATCGGGTGCTCCGCGTCGATCAGCTGGCCCATCGCCCCCGACTGATGCGGAAAGGTGCACACGGACCAGAAGTCCGGGCTGAACTGCGCCTGCACCGAGCACGGCAGTGCCGCGGCGGTGCTGTCCGGCGCGAGATAGACTGTGCCGCCGGAGCGCAGTGCGGCCCGGGCCTCCCCGTCAAAGGCGCGAACCTCCTCGACGCCCGCCGGGCAGACCGGCTGCACGGGCGGATAGACCCACAGCGGCCATTCGTTCCGGCTGCCGCCATATGTCACCTCGAGGGTCAGCTGCAGCGCCTCGGCTGTGTCCGGCAGCGGAGCCGCCAGCTCCCCCAGCGCGGTCAGCGAGCCGGCAGGCGCATGGGCCGCGGGCAGCCGGCCCTCCCGGACAAAGCCCGGTCCCCGCAGGCGCCACCGCGCGGCATCGTCCAGCGGCGTTTTCCCGTAATTCGCGATTTTCAGCACTGCGCGCAGCGTCTCGCCCGCGGCGTAGGTGAACCGCTCCAGCAGCGCCAGGGGCAGCACCGGGCGGAAGAAGGCAGCGAAGCGCTCCGGCCGGGCAAAACGGCCGGGCTTGGGCTGCAGATGCGCGTTCATCATCCCCGTCAGCGCGGTGCCCTGGCCGGGGAAGTCCTGCAGCCCCAGCAGGAAGATGCCGCTGGATCCCTCCGTGCGCAGGGCGGCCTCCACCTCCGCGCGGTAGCACCGCAGGCTGTTCTCGCCTGTGGCCTCCCTCATGCGGGGCCAGTCCTCCGCCAGGCCCAGCGCCTGCACCCGCTGCCGGCTGTGCCGCAGGTTTTCCGGGCTGGTGACGCCCTGATACAGATCAATCTCCCCGAAGTCCGGCAGCACCTCGTACTGGCCGACCTCGAAGGAGAAGACCGGCTGGGCGCTCTCCCGCCGCAGGGCAGCGACGGCGGCGCTGTAATCGCGGCAGCTGTTTGGTTCCGCCTGGTTCAGCCAGCCGGTCATGCCGTCGAAGGTCGCCCGCATGTCCGCATCCCGCAGGCGCATGGCGGTGTAGAAATCGCTCTGCGGATCGGCGCCCTGCTCCCCGTAGTGCAGGTTGGAGGCGGCCGCGTAGAGCCTTGTGGGGTCGAAGGCCCGCGCCTCCTTCAGCAGGCGGTGCATGAAGGCGCGGCCCTCCCCGGCGGCCTGCAGCTCGTTGCCGAAGGTCAGCATGACAAAGGAGGGGTGATTCGCCAGCATCCGCAGCACCTGCCCCAGCTCCGCCCGGTAATAGGCCTGGGCTTCCGCAGTGGCAAAGGCGTTCAGGGGATCCCAGCAGGACAGCTCCGGCTGCATCAGCATGCCCAGCGCGTCCGCAGCCGCAAAGGCCGCGTCCGGCGGGCAGTGGCTGTGGAAGCGCACGCAGTTGACGCCGTAGGCGCGGTACCGCAGGAGGATGTCCCGCCAGGCCGCCGTGTCCATGGGCGGATGGCCGGTCTCGGGGAACACGGCGCAGTTCGTCTCTCCGCGCAGGAAGATTCGCCGGCCGTTCAGGGTGAGATGGCCGTCCCAGGCGCGGAAGACGCGGACGCCGAAGACCGCCTTTTTCGTCTCCAGCCCCGGTCCCTCCACTGTCAGGCTGTACAGCTGCCCCTCCTCCTCGTCCCAGCGGCGGACGCCGGGACGCAGCGGCAGCTGCCGGAACCAGAGCTCATGCCGGCCCGGCGGCAGCGTTTTCTCCGCCGTCACATCCTCCCGCAGCGCGTCGCTGCGGATCCGGAGCGCGCCTTGCCAGGCGCAGGCGGCGTCGATCTCCGCGCACACGTCCAGTGTTTCCTCTGCCGGATACACCCGCAGCCGCGCGCAGAACACCGGCCGCTCGGTGCGCAGGCGAAGCCGGCCCAGCAGCCCGTTCCAGTTGGTCTGCGTCTCGTCCGAGGCCGCGGAGGAAGCGATGATCGCCTTCCGGGGCCAGCCGGGATAGCTGTTGTCCGACCAGAAGGCGAAGGCGTCCTGCCCGGTCACCAGGCCGGTCACCTCGAAAACCTGCGGCGCGGAAAGGCAGGCCGGCTCCGCGGCGGGCGCCTCCCGCCCGTTCACAAACAGGCGCAGCTGCCGCGCCCGCTCCACCTCCGCGAAGACGCGCTCTCCCGCCGGAGGGGCCCAGTGCACCTCTCGGGAAAACACCGCCCGGCCCTCGAAGGTGTGCTTGCGGGTCAGACGGGTCACGATCGGATCGCCCTCCCGCCACAGGCCGATGCGGCGCACCTCGTCCACCTTCCACTGCCGGGCCGGGTCGTCCGGAAAGCCGATGCCGCCCTCATCCAGCGTGCCCGGCAGGCGGAGCTCCGCGCGGACCCCCGGTATCTCACAGCGCCACAGCCCGGAGAGATCGATCAGCATGATGGCCCATCTCCTTTACAGTCCCGGC
This sequence comes from uncultured Clostridia bacterium, assembly GCA_946538975.1. Classification (GTDB taxonomy): domain Bacteria; phylum Bacillota; class Clostridia; order Christensenellales; family Aristaeellaceae; genus RUG11272. The sequence continues at coordinate 12,171 of CAMNHF010000018.1, forward strand.
CGCCTGTCCTCCGGGTACCGAAAAGCCGCTGGCACCACCCTGAGGGGCCATGCCAGCGGCCGTGATTCATTTGGGGATTACTCCGCCGGAGCTTCCTGCACCCAGACGATGCGGCCCTGGCCGAGGGGATCGGAATACATTTCGCCGACGTTGCCGCCCAGCACGTCCACGATGTAGTCGATCAGAACCTGGTTGTCCAGCTTGACGCTGTCCTGCAGGATCTCGCAGTTCTGGAACATGCAGGTGCCGTCGCCGCCGTCCTTGAGCATGTAGTTGTGGGAGGCCACGGTGTATTCCTTTTCCAGATCCAGCGGCTCGCCGTTCACGAGCACGTTCTTGACGCGGTATTCGCCGGTGACGCCGGTGAAGGAGCCCTTGTCGTCCTGCGTGCAGGTGGAGGGCAGGTAGGTGTGGATCTCATAGGTCAGGCCGGAGACATGGAGGAAGCCGCCGTTCTCCTCGGGCACGTTGCGGCTGGTCCACTCCAGCGCGTCCAGAATCTGCTGGCCGGTGGCCTTGACCACGCACAGGGCGTTGCCGAAGGGATGCACGCGCAGGATGTCGTTCAGGGTGATGTCGCCGGCGGGGATGGTCACGCGGATGCCGCCGCCGTTGACCAGCGCGATGTCCACGTCGCCGGCCTGGCTGCGGTACGCGTCCGCGCACAGGTCGCCCAGGTTGGTCTCCATGATGCGGATGATGCGCTTGCCGCTCTCGGGATCGTTGATGGTCAGATCATAGTCGGTGTGGGCGACGACCTCGGCCAGCTTGACGTTCAGCGCGTCGGTGGCCGCGGCGATGGCCTCGGTGACGTCGGGCGCCTGGTAGTCCTTGGCATCATACAGGCCGGTGGAGAGCTTGCCGTCCGCGGCGATCCGCAGATAGCCGATGTAGGACAGCTTGGTGCCGCAGGCGGCGAAGGGGATGGAGACGCCGTCCTTGTTCTTGACCATGAGGTTCGGCTCCACGGCATGCTCGTGGCCGTCCAGCAGGGCGTCGATGCCGTTGGTGTGGCCGATCACATCGAAGGAGGTGTAGGGGGAAGACTCGGCCTCGTTGCCCAGGTGGGCCATCACGACGACATAGTCGGCACCCTCGGCGCGGGCGTCGTCGGCAGCCTTCTGCACGGCGGCGTACAGCGCGGTGCCGTCGCCCTCGCAGAAGCCATACACATACACGCCGTCCTCCTGGAAGTAGGTGGGCGTGGAGGTGACGAAGGTGCGCGGGGTGGTCACGCCGACGAAGGCGATCTTCTTGCCGCCCACTTCCTTGATGATGTAGGGCTGGAAGACCAGCTCGCCCTTGTAGGTGAAGTTGCAGCTGATATAGGGATATTCCGCCTTGTTCTTCGCCAGATCAAGGAAGTTCTCCATGCCGTAGTCGAACTCGTGGTTGCCGGGGATGGCCACCGCGTAGCCGACCGCGTTCATGATGTCCACGATGGCGGAGCCCTTGGTCATGGTGCCCACCGGCTCGCCCTGGATGGCGTCGCCGTTGTCGACCAGGATGACGGCGTTATCCTTCGCCAGCTGGTTGCGGATGATCGCCAGGCCCTGATAGCCGAAGCCCTGCTCGACACCGCAGTGCACATCGCTGGTGAAGAGCACCAGGATGTCCTTCGCGGCGGCCTCTTCCGCCATCACGCCAGCGGCAGACAGCAGCATGGCCAGCGCCAGCAGCATGCAGAGAACCTTTTTCATGTCGGTTTCCTCCTTGTCTTGTCCAGTTCTGTTTCGTGACAGCCCCATCGCCGCCACCCGTCAACAGCAGTATATCAGAAATCCCTCTGTTTGTCACGGATTTCAATCAATTTTTTGGTTTTCCCGTCAGCTCGCCAGGAAAGGCGCATGCGCAGCGTGCACCGATCCCCCTGCCCCCGAAAGAGAAACCTTTTCGGAAGAAAAGAGGTCCGGGGGAAGGAAAGCCCTTTTCTGCCGGAAAAGGGTGTCCTTCCCCCGGAAGCCCGGGTGCGGTGTCAGTTTGCCAGCAGGGCCTTCGCGGCTTCCACCTCGGCGGGCAGGCAGGCCTTGCAGCGGCGCAGGAAGACGTCGAAGCCGGCCATGTCGGCCTCGTCGGGCGTCACGGTCTCGGAGGGCATATCGCCGAAGACCCGCTCGCTCAGCCAGTCCTCCAGGCTCTGCCCCGCGGCGTGGGCCGGCAGATAGGCGGCCAGCAGGGCAATGCCCCAGGCGCCGCCCTCGCCGGCGGTCTGCATCACGGTGACGGGGGCCTTGATGGCCGCCGCCAGCAGCTTCTGCCCCACCAGCGGGGTCTTGAACAGGCCGCCGTGGCCGTACATGCAGTCGATGGCCACCTTCTCGGCGCCGGTCAGGATGTCCATGCCGATGGCCAGGGTGGCCAGGGCCGCGTTGATCTGGGTGCGCATGAAGTTGGCCAGCGTCATCGGGGCGTCCGGACGGCGGGCGAACAGCGGCACGCCGGCGGAGGTGCCGGTCACCGGCTCGCCGGAATAGTAGTTGAAGGCGGCCAGGCCGCTGCAGTCCGCGTCGCCGGTGAGGGCCGTTTCAAACAGCTTTGTATACAGCACGCCGGTGGGGATGTCCAGCCCGAAGCCCCTGGCGAAATCCGCCAGCAGGCCGACCCAGGCGTTCAGGTCGGAGGTGCAGGTGTTGCAGTGCACCATGGCCACGGGCTTGCCGGAGGGGGTGGTCACCATGTCCACCTCGGTGTGGACGGCCTGCAGGGGCTTCTCCAGCACCAGCATCGCGAAGATGGACGTGCCGGCGGAGACATTGCCGGTGCGCTCCGCCACGCTGTTGGTGGCCGCCATGCCGGTGCCCGCGTCGCCCTCCGGGGGGCACAGCGGCACGCCGGGTTTGAGATCGCCGGCCGGATCCAGCAGCTGCGCGCCGGCCTCGGTCAGGCAGCCGGCTGGCGCACCGGCGGGCAGTACCCTGGGCAGGATGTCCCGCAGCTTCCACGGGAAGCCCTTGCCCGCCAGGTGGGCGTCATAGCGCTGCACCCGCGCCTCGTCGAAATCCACCCGCTCGCTGTCGATGGGGAACATGCCCGCCGCGTCGCCCACGCCGAGCACCTTTTCCCCGGTCAGCAGCCAGTGGGCGTAGCCGGCCAGCGTGGTCAGGAAGCGGATGTCCTTCACATGGGGCTCGCCGTTCAGGATCGCCTGCTCCAGGTGGGCGATGGACCAGCGCTGGGGGATGTTGAAGTCCATCAGCGCGGTCAGCTCCTCCGCCGCCTCGCCGGTGATCGTGTTGCGCCAGGTCCGGAAGGGGGTCAGCAGCCGCATCGCGCCGTCGAAGGGCAGGTAGCCGTGCATCATCGCGCTGACGCCCATCGCCTTCAGGCTGCGCAGCGTCACGCCATAGCGCTCCTGCACCGCCTTCTTCAGGGACTGGTAGCAGTCCTGCAGGCCCGCGAGCACCATCTCCAGGCTGTAGGTCCACACGCCGTTTTCCAGGCGGTCCTGCCAGTCATGGGTGCCGATGGCCGCACACTGGCAGTCCGGCCCGATCAGCACCGCCTTGATCCGCGTGGAGCCGAACTCGATGCCGACCACGCCTTCCCCGTCTTCGATCCACTGCATGCTGCGGATGTCGTCCATGGTGATTCCTCCGTTTCAAGATGATTGCGGGATATTGACACTGCCGAACCGGATGGCCCGGCCTGCTTCCATAGGCTGCGGCCCGCCTCAGCGCGGCTTCTCCTCCTCCACGAAGGTGGCCGCGGCCCGGTGGCGGATGGCTGCGGCCCGGCGCAGCAGGCGGATGAGCACGGTCAGCACCAGCGACGCGGCCAGGAGGGCCGCCACGGCGGCGGCCACCAGCGGCGCGGACAGCCGCGGGAGCACCTCGTCCTCGCTCTCCGTGCGGGCCTCGATCTCCGCCAGGGTCGGCGGGACGTTCTGCCGGGCGGGCACCGTGCGGGCGGCGGTCAGGTTGTAGACCGCGGAGGTGCCGTTCTCAAAGTAATAGGTCATCGTGCCCAGCACTTCCCCCGCGGTGATCGGCGCGACGAAGTCCCGCGTGTACTGGAACACGGCCCGCTCCCGCAGGTTCTGCGCCAGCTCCTCGGCCCGGGCCCGGGTGACGGACATGGACGCCGTGATCGCGAAGGCATTGGCCGCGACGCAGTTCAGCTGCAGCTTGCCCGCCGCCGCGTCGTCCAGGGCATAGTTGCTGGTGACGATGGTGACCGGGCTGAGCGCGTACAGATCCAGCGGCGTCACGTTGACGTACTGGGAGAAGCCGTAGTTCATCAGCTTCACCGTGTCGGTCCAGCGGGCGGAGCGCGTGGTGTACATGACCACGGAGATCAGCTCCACGCCATCCTTCTCCGCCGAGCCGACAAAGCAGTACTGCGCCTTGTCCAGGTAGCCGGTCTTCATGCCGGTGGCGTATTCATAGTAGTAGCTGTTGGCCTTCGCCTCGGTGGGCGGGGTCAGCAGCTGGTTCGTGTTGCTCACGGTACGCTGGCGGTGCACGTTCGTCTTGGGCATCGTGTAGGACTGGGAGGCGACGATGTCGCGGAAGGTGTCGTTCATCATCGCATAGCGGGCGATGATTGCCAGATCCCGGGGCGTGGTATAGTGGGCCTCGTCAAAGAGGCCGTGGGGATTGGCGAAGTGGGTGTTCGTGCAGCCGAACTCCTGCGCGGTGCGGTTCATCAGCTCGACAAAGGCGCCGATGGAGCCTGACACCGCCTCCGCGATGACGTTCGCGCCGTCGTTGGCGGACATGATCATCGTGCCGTAGATCAGATCCTCCAGCACGATTTCCTCCCCCGCCTGCAGGCCCAGGGAGGTGATGTCCTCGCCCGTGTTGTTGATGGCCGTGGCCTCCTCGGAGCAGACGACGGTCTCGCCCAGCCGGTCCTCCAGCATGGTCAGGGCCAGCAGCACGGTCATGATCTTCGTCGTTGAGGCGGGGTAGCGGATGTCGTCGCTGGACTTCTCGAAGATGACTTCGCCGGAGCCCGCCTCGATCAGGATGGCGGACCAGGCGTAGAGCTGGTCGGGGTCGAGGCTCTCCGGCCGGCTGGAATCATATTTCGGCGTGCCCGGGGCCAGGGTGGCGAGCGGCTCGATGGGCGGGGTCGCCGTGACCCTGGCCGCCCGCGCCGCGGACAGCGGGAGCAGCGCCGCCAGCAGCAGCGCCCCCAGCCGCCGCAGCCGGGATCTGGTGCGTATCATGCGATTGCCTTTCTGGGTTCTTCCATTATCATTCAGCTGTGAATTCAGCCCCTCGGCATCCGGGCCGTCACTGCTCCTCCTCCAGGCCGAAGAAGCGCCGCAGCTTGCCGGCCTCGGAGAAGCACAGCCCCTGCCAGCCGGCGTAGAGCGCGCCTTCGATGTTCGCGGGCAGATCGTCGATGAACAGCGTGCGGGACGGCTCCAGGCCGAAGCGGTCGGTCAGCAGGCGGTAGATGCGCGGATCGGGCTTGAGCAGGCCCACCTCGGAGGAAATCACCTTGCCGTCCATCAGGCGGAAGAAATCATGCATCTCCTCCGCCACCGGGAAGGCCTCCCTGCTGTAGTTGGACAGCACGTAGCAGCGCTTGCCGTGCGCCTTGCAGGCCCGCAGCGCCGCCACGCCCTCGGCCACCGGGTTCCTGAGCCGCACCCAGCCCGTCACGATCTTCCGGAAATAGGGCCGCAGCTCCTCGTCCCGGCCGCACATGGCGTCCGCCGCCTCCAGCAGGGTCACCGTGCCGTGGTCCAGCATGGGCCAGTAGGGCGAGCGGAATACCCGCTGCAGCAGCATCGGGTGGAGCTCCGGCACCTCGGGCAGATGCTCCCGCAGCAGGGCGGGCGGGTCAAAGGTGAGCAGCACATTGCCCACGTCAAACACCACCGCGTCCACCTCATCCCAGGGCATCGCGTCATAACGGTCGTCAAGCGTCAGCCGTACCATCCGGATTCCTCCCCGCAGCCTTTTCGTGTCCGCCCGCGCACCGGCGCTTTTCTCCGCGGACTCATTCCATTGTAAAGGATACACCACTTGCCCGCAAAAATCAACCTCGGCCGCGCGGCGAGAGGATCACTGTCAAAAAGCACCAGACAAAAACTTCCTGTAACATGCAGGAAATCCCGCAGGCCCGTCGAACTTCCAAAATCAGAGATAGATCGTTCATCATACCCAAATGCATAAGGAGGCACAGCCATGGAACACAGCGTCATCACCGATATGATCCTGCGCAACGCGATGATTATGCAGGGCCAGCCCAAATGGACCTTTGGCAAGAACACGTGCAACACCTACGAGGTGTTCGTGTCCGAGTTCAAAACCCCGGAGGGCGGCGTGCTGCCGTCCTGGCCGATCCTGCAGGTGGTGGAGGAGAACGAGGCGCTGACCCTGCTCTTCTCCATCAAGGTGCTGGAGGAGGCGGTGCGCCAGATGGTGGACATCAGCCGCCGCATCGGCACCAACCTCACCCTGTCGCTGAACCTGCTGCCCCGCTTCGCCGAGAACGAGCACTTCGTGGAGCAGGTGCGCCGCTGCCTTGAGGCCAACGGGCTGGAGGGCCGCCGGCTGCAGTTTGAGGTGAGCGAGCTGCAGGAGATGAACCAGCAGGGCTGCGACAACCTGAACCGGATCCACGACGAGCTGGGCGTCGGCCTGACGATGGGCAATTTCGGCACGTCCCGGACGAACATCCCCCTGCTGTACAAGATCCACTTCGACCTGATTGAGCTGGACCGGAGCTTCGCGGCCCGCATCCCGGCGGACGAGCAGGCCTGCCGGGCGGTCATCGCCATCCAGCACCTGGCGGACACCCTGGACATGATCGTCTGCGCGAAGGGCATCGACACCCAGGAGCAGTTCGAGTTCTTCGAGGAGATCGGCACCTACAAGGGCCAGGGCGAGCTGATCGGCGCGCCGATGTACCTGGAGGAGCTGGCCGAATATATCCGGCAGTACGCCCTGCCCAAGGGCCACAGCTGAGCGCCCCCTTTCCGTGAAAGCAGCCGGGCACCTTGCCCCAGGGCAGGGTGCTTTTGCGGCCTTGAAAAAAGCGCCGGGGAGGCGGCATTCTCCTCTCCGGCGCCGGGGATGACGGGGATTCAGCGGGCCAGCCAGGCCTCCACCATCGCGTCGTGGACGGCCTGCATCTCGCGGCCGACGGCCAGCAGGGCTTCCTTCTGATCGTTGGAGATGTCCACGGTCTTCTTCACATAGGCCTCCTCGAAGCCGAAGGAGTCCAGGCAGGCGCTGAGCGTCGGCGCCAGGCCGTCCAGCTCGCCCCGGGGCGCGGTGAAGCCGGTGAACAGATACACGCTGTAGGGCATGCCGTCCACGCCGAAGAAGTCATAGCTGCCATTGTCGGCGGGCTGGGCCGTCACGCAGCCCTCGCAGGGCTGGCCGAGGTAATCCTCGAAGGCAATGGCGGCAACCAGGTTCTCCCCGCAGGTGGCCGGGGCCATCAGCGGGCTGGGGGCGGTGCGGATGATCTTCGGATTCGCGATCTGCGGCAGGACGCCGGGATTGATCGTGAGGCCGCTGTCGTACCACTTCTCTGCGAAAGCGTATGTATCCGGGATCGCCTCCAAGAAGGCCTTCAGCGTGCATCCCTCCATGGCCGGGGCGCTGGCGTAGAGCTCATAGAGGCTGTAGGTCTTCGCGACCTCCACGTAGACATTCTTGGCGGCCTGGCCTTTCAGGAAGGGCTCCAGCTTCATGAAGAAGAACATCGTGCGGTTGGGGTTGGCCGGATCCCAGGCCTTGAAGCAGAAGGTCGTGTAATCGCTCTCCGGCATGATCTGCCAGCCGACGGGCAGCTCGATGTGGAAGCGGCCGTCTCCATAGGCCGCCGTGGCGAGCTTCGGGGCAGGCTCCTGCTCCGCGGAGGCAGGCGCGCTGCCCTCGGTGTACCAGCGCACCACGTTCTCCAGCACCCGGAGGCACTCGTCCGGATCGTCCTCGGTGTACTTGGCGGCAAACTCCACGTCACCGCCGTCGCGAATCTCGATCACGCGGGTCATGACCAGCTTGTTGCCGCCCGCCACATAGTGATACCGGGCCAGGTAGACGGTCTTGCCGCCCATCTCGACGGTCTGGCAGGGGTTGGTGCCCACATTGCCGTCATACAGCTCCTCCATGTGCTCCCGGTAGACATTGTTCAGGTAGTTCACCGGATTGTTGAACTTCGCCTCGGGGCCGCGCCGCCAGATCAGGATGTTCGGCACGTAGCCCGGGGCCTTCAGCCAGATGCGCAGGCCGCTGCCCTCCTCCCACTCGGCGGTCAGGCTGTCGGGAATCTTCGTGGAAAAGTCCTGCGCCGCGCAGTACGCATCCTGCAGCCCCTCCTCCGCGAGGGCTGCGGGCAGGAGGCCGCATAGCAGCATCAGCGACAGGGCCGCACAAAGCAGCTTCTTCATGGGATCTCCTCCTTCTGCCGGTCCGCCCGGCGGGCAGACCTCTGATGATCCCATTGTAGCATCCCCGCGCCGGAAGTGCAGTCCAGCCGGCGGCCAGAACGCCCCTGCGCGGAGGTCAGTTTTCGATCAGGCGGCGGTTTTCCGCGCTTTTCACCGCTGCGCAGCCGGGCCGTACCCGGGAGAGGAGACGGATATGCGACGCATGCTGACCTTCTGGAAGAAGCCCGCGGCGGCCGCGGCACTGTGGATCGCCGTGTGCTTTTCGCTGGCCTCCGGCGTATGGCTCACCTCGGAGTACCATCTGCTGATCCTGCTGGAGGCGCGCACGGCGGATCTGCTGATCATGGTGGCGGGCTATCTGCTGCAGGCGGCGGGAACGGCGCTGGCGATCGCGCTTCTGCGGCGGTCCGGGCCGAAGAAACGGCGGGGGCTGATCACCGCGTGCGCCGCCGGCTTCCTGCCCCTGGCGCTGCCCGCCATGCTCAGCCATGTGCCGGCCGTCGCCGTCGGCTTCGGGCTGGCGATGAACCTGGGCTGCGGCATCATCGGCGGCTTCTACCTGCATGCGGCGGCGCTGCGGGTGGAGGAGGGCCGGCGGGGGCTGGTGTTCGGCTGCGGCTACGCGGCCTCGACGGTGTTCGTGTGGCTGCTGTCGCTGCCGGGGGAGGGCAGCTTTCTGGGCAGCCGGGCCGTGCTCATCGTGTACGCGCTGCTGGTCATTCCGGCGGCGCTGCTGCCGCGGCGGCTGTTCCCGCAGGCCGCGGAGAAGGAGGCCGCTGCCCCCGCGAAGGCGGAGATCCCGGGAAAAATGTGGGCAGCGGCCCTCCTCACGGTGTTCCTGCTCAGCCTGGTGAAAGGCATGGGTTTCAGCTTCCCCTCGGCGGACATTGAGGACGGATTGAGCGTTGAGCTGTCCCGCGTGTTCTACGCCGTCGGGCTGACCGCGGCGGGCTTCATCACCGACCGGAACCGCAAATGGGGCGCGGTGTGCACGGCGGCGGCGCTGGCGATCCCCTTCGCCTCCCTGGCCATGACCGGCGAGGCTGTGCCCAGCCTGATCCTGTGGGGGCTGGACTACCTGTTCTTCGGCTTTTTCTCGGTGTTCCGCGCCGTGCTGACGATGGACATGGCCGCCCGGAGCCGGCAGTGGCATCTGGCGCCTGCGGGTCTGATGGCCGGGCGCGCCGGCGATGCGCTGGGCAGCGCGCTGTACATGGCGCTGACCGGGCACCGGCTGGCGCTGGTGCTGCTGACGCTGGGGCTGTTCGCGGGCACGATGGTGCTGTTCTTCCACCTGTTCCAGCGGCTGTACATGCCGGAGGCCGTGCGGGAGAAGAGCGAGCAGGAGGTCTTTGCGGGCTTTGCCATCCAGCATGATCTCTCCGCCCGGGAGAAGGAGGTGCTGCGCCTGGTGCTGGCCGGCCAGTCCAACACCCAGATCGCCGACGCCCTCTTCGTCTCCGAGAGCACCGTCAAGTTCCACGTGCACAACCTGCTGCACAAGACCGGCTGCAGGACACGGCAGGAGCTGGTGCGGAAGTACCATCTGGCGCTGTATCCGGGCCTGGCGGAGCCGGCGCAGGGCTTGACAACGGACATGAATGCCTTATAATGTACGCATCCCGTACTTTCCGGGATCGCAAAGGAGGATAATCGCATGAAACGCAGACTGACAGCCCTGATTCTCGCGGCGTGCCTGCTGGCCGTCAGCGCCCTGGCTTGCGCGGAGGGCAGTTTGCTGGACGGGGCCGACGCGCCCTCCCGGACGCTGAACGGAACCGAAAAGCGCGGCATCACCCTGCAGCCCGTGACAGACAACCCCGTCGAGGAGGGCATCAGCCCGGTGACCGGCCGCGTGCTGAGCGAGCTGACCGTGCCGAAGGGCTTTGCCGGCCAGGCTGCCACCGGCCGCTATCTGCCCGTGCTGGCGCAGATCAGCAACTCCGGCAGCGGCATTATGGCCCGCGCGCCCTGGGGCCTCACCTATGCCGACGTGGTCTATGAATATCCGCTCTACCGCAAGGGCGACACCCGCCTGACCGCCGTGTTCAGCGACCTGGTGCCCGATGCCGTGGGCCCGATCCGCTCCGCCCGCATCGGCAATGTGTGGCTGCGCGAGGAATGGGACGGCGCGTTCATCTTCTTCGGCCAGCAGGAATACGAGCGGACCAACGTGACCGCCGAATTCCGCAAGCTGGGCACCAACCAGAAGGACATCCTCTTCTCCGGCATGGCCAACCGCTACGGCCGGTACTACACCCGCATGCCCCATGTGGCCGAGCCGAACAACGTCAGCGCGGCCGCGGCGGCCCTGCTGGCCCAGGCGGATCCGAATTTCACCCCTGAGTCCGTGCACGTGTGGAAGTTCACCGACGAGCCCCTGCAGGGCGACAGCGGCGTGCGCATCACCGTCATCTCCGGCGACGAGAACCGCGAGTATGACCAGTCCATCCGCTGGGATCCCCAGAAGGGCCAGTACTTCCGCTATCTGTACGACTTCAAGAACAACTGGAACGAGGAAGTCTGGGCGGACAAGAACAGCGGCGCCCCCATCGGCTTTGACAACGTGATCATCCAGCACACGCAGGTGGACTTCGTCGCCTACGACGCGCCGGTGATGCAGCTGGTGGACGAGGGCAACGCGGACTTCTTCATGAACGGCAAGCACGTCGCCGGCTACTGGAAGCGCGAGGACATGCACGCCCGCACCGTGTACTACGACGCCGACGGCAATGAGATCGCCATGCAGCGCGGCCGGACCTACATCTTGATCCTGCCCCGCAACATGAACACCTTCTACGCGAGCTACAAATAATCCCGCAGAGCGGGAAGGAGACCGGCCGCGCGCCAGTCTCCTTTTCTGCGCAAAAGGAGCTGAAACGCATGACCCACGAGGAACAGCGGCTGTGGCTGATCCGGCAGCTGCTGGCGGAGAATCGGCGGTACCGCGCGGCCCGCATCCCGGAGGATGAGCAGGGGCAGAAGGATCTGCTCCGGGCCCTGATGAACGTGCGGCCGCCGGAGCCGCTCTCCGAGGAGATCCTGACCGTGCAGGACGAATACCTCACGGAGGAGAACCGCCGCGCCGGCATCACTGCGGTGGCCGGCCTGAAGCCCTGCGGCCTGTCCGACCGGATCTTTCTCTGGCAGGGCGACATCACCACCCTGGACGCCGACGCGATCGTCAACGCCGCCAACAGCGGCATGACCGGCTGCTACCAGCCGCTGCACAACTGCATCGACAACGTGATCGGCTCCCGGGCCGGCATCCGCCTGCGCCTGTGCTGCAATCGCATCATGGAGCAGCAGGGCCACCCCGAGCCGACCGGAAGGGCGAAGATCACGCCCGGCTACTGCCTGCCCTGCCGCTGGGTCATCCACACCGTGGGGCCCATCGTCGACGGGCCACTGACCGCGGAGCATGAGCGCCTGCTGGCCTCCTGCTACCGCTCCTGCCTGCAGCTGGCGGAGGAAAAAGGCTGCGGGAGCATCGCCCTGTGCTGCATCTCCACCGGGGTGTTCATGTTCCCGAATCAGCGGGCGGCGGAGATCGCGGTGGAAACCGTGCGGGCCTGGTATGCCGAAACCGGCAGCCGGATGAAGACCATCTTCAATGTGTTCAAGGATCTGGACCGCGACATCTACGCGCGCCTGCTGCGGGCGTGACGCCTTTTCATGAAACGCATTCGGGCCGGCCATGGCGCCGGCCTTTTTGCTGCCATGTGAAAAGCCCGGGCCGCCTCCCCCGTGTGAGGGAGGGCAGTCCGGGCCTGGCGAAGGCGCCTCAGGGCAGTTCAATCTCGATGAGCGCCGCGCCCTCCTCCGGCAGGGCCAGCAGGAGGCTCTGCACCTGGGCGGGATCGACGATGCGCGAGAGCATCCACTTCTGCCGGTACAGGCCGTCGGCCGCCTCCTCGTCGGCATAGCCGCGCTCGGCCAGGGTTTCCAGCACGGTGCCGTCCTTCAGGCGGAAGCCGCAGAACCACGGCACGGCGCCCTCGCCCCGCAGGCACAGGCTGACCGAGACCGGCGACAGCCGCGCGCTCTCCAGCACGGCCCCGGTGTCCCCCAGGGGCGCGTCCAGGCCTTCCAGCGTCCGCTGCCGCGTGTCGCCCCTCAGCGTCCAGTCGAAGACCCAGGGGCCCTCCGCGTCCACCAGCGCGCGCTGGTACCAGCTGGAGCTGACGCCCAGATCCCGCAGGGTGACGCGGATCTTCCGGCCGGCGAAGGCGAAGTCCTCCTGATTGCTGAACAGGCGCACGATATACACCAGGTCTCCGTCCTCGTTCACATAGGGCAGCACGTCGCCGTTCTGCGGCCTGCTGCCGTCGGCCAGGCGGCCCTCGCTGTCCAGGCCGTCAAAGAACAGGCCCTCGATGAAGGTCAGCTCCTCCATCCCGTCCATCTCAACCTGCAGGCCGTCGAACTGCGGCACGCGGCTTTCGCCCTCGCCGCCCGCCAGACGCGGCTGCCAGCCGTGGACACGGAAGGCCATATACGCCACGCCGCTGTCCACAATGCACTCGTCCAAAGTGACGGCCACGCCGTCCTGCTCCGCGCGGAGGCCCGGCTCGTCGAACAGCGCGCTGTCCCCGTACGCCTCCCGCACCTCCTCCGTGACGCCCAGCCGCTCCTCAAGGCCGCGCCGCCAGCCCACAATGCCGGCCGCCACCGCGGTCGCCAGGGTCAGCACCAGCATCACTGCCATCGCAATCATCAGACCGGATACCTTCTTCACCTTGACTTCTCCTCTCTCCGTCAGGCGGGCGAGCATCATGTCGCTCCGCACGTCAAAGCCCTGCGGGGGTTCGGCGCGGTGATCCCGCAGCGCCTGCCTCAGCTCCTGCTCAGTCATGGTCATTCTCCTCCTGCCGCATTTGGCTGCGAATCATGGCGATTCCCCGCGTGATGCGCGAGGACACGGTGCCGCGCGGGATGCGCAGTATGCGCGCAATCTCCTTCTCGGGCAGCTCCTCATCGAATCTCAGCAGGATCGGCAGGCGGTATTTCTCCTCCAGGGAGGAGACGTAGCCGGCGATCCCGCCGTCCTCCGGGGCCGGCAGAACGTCCTCCAGCGGCTCCAGCGGCGTCAGATGCTTTCTCCTGCGCAGCTCGTCGTGCGCCGCGTTGATCACGCTGCGCGTCAGGTAGGCCGGGATCGCCTCCTCCGAGCGGATCCGGGCCAGCTTCTGCCACGTGCGCTCCACGCCGGCCGAGACCGCGTCCTCCGCGTCCGCCTCCGAGCGCAGGATGCTGAAGGCGATCCGCCACAGACCGCGGCGCTTCTCCCGGACTGCAGCCACAAACAGCTGCTCTGTGCGTTCATCCATGTCCTCACAACTCCGTTCCTTGTACCCGGTACATCTGAATGACGGACGGGGGGCGCGTTTTGCTCCGCGAAAATCAAAAAAATCTTCGCTTGAGTGACCGCGGAAAGCACGCAGCGCGGCAGATCAGTGCCTGCGGTGGTCGGGGCCGCATGCACGATACCAAAAACCTCCTGCCCCGAGGACAGGCCTTTTCGGAAAGATGGGGGCATGGGGGGAAGGAAAGCCCTTTTCGGCCACGAACAGGGTTTCCTTCCCCCATACGCTGAATCGTAACGCATCCCCCAGGGGCTGCCGCCTTTTCCTGCGCCGCCGCCCTTGCAGGTCCGCGCGGAATCTGCTATGATAGCAGCTGGAATGGAAAGGAGATGGCGGCGGTGCGCGGGATTCCGGAGATTCTGTCCGGCGGCGGCTTCGTGTCCGGCGAAGAGATCAGCCGGGAGCTGGGGCTCACGCGGGCGGCGGTCTGGAAGCGGATCGAGGCCCTGCGCGCGGCGGGCTGGGACATCGAGAGCGGCGGCAAGCGCGGCTACCGGCTGCGGGCAGGCGACAGCCTGGCGCCGGAGCTGTGGCAGCCGAGGCTGACCACCCGCTGGTGCGGCCGCGGGGAGGTTCGCTTTGACCGGGAGGTCACCTCCACGAACCTCGTCTGCCGGGAGCTGGCCCTGCGCGGCGCGCCGGCGGGCTCGCTCAGCCTGTGCGAGACGCAGACCGCGGGCCGGGGCCGGCTGGGCCGCAGCTGGATTTCTCCCCCGGAGAGCGGCCTGTGGCAGAGCGTGCTGCTGCGCCCGGCCCTGCCGCCGCAGAGCGCGCCGCTGATTACGCTGACCGTGGCGCTGGCCATGGCGGAGGCGCTCCGGGAGACCACGGCCATCCCCGTGCGGATCAAGTGGCCCAACGACCTGGTCTGCGAGGGCAAAAAGATCTGCGGCATCCTGCTGGAGAGCGCCGCCGACCCGGACCGGCTGGAATACGTGATCGCCGGCGTGGGCCTGAATGTGCAGCCCGGCGCGGTGCCGGAGGAGCTGCGCGGACAGGCGGCCTGCGTGGCGGATTTCTGCAGCGCGCCGCCCCGGCGGGAGCTGCTGTGCGCCTATCTGGCCGCGCTGGAAAGGGATGTCGACACGCTGGAGCGGGAGGGCTTCGCCGGTCTGGGCAGCGCCTACCGCGGCCTCAGCTGCACCCTGGGCTCGGCCGTGCGCGTGTCCGCCGGCGGCCTCGAGAGCTTCAGCGGCACGGCGGAGGACATCGACGCGGAGGGAGCCCTGCTGGTGCGCTGCGTGGACGGCAGTCTGCGGCGGCTCTGGGCGGGCGACGTCTCCGTGCGGGGGGTGATGGGCTATGTCTGACGTCATCGGCATCGGCCTGGACCTGTGCGAGATCAGCCGCATGGAGGCCCTGTGCGGCGGGCCCTTCACGGAGCGCTTCTTCACGGAGGCGGAGCGGGCCTATCTGGCGGGGCGGGGGCAGGCGGCCGCGGCCAGCCTGGCCGGGCTGTGGGCAGCCAAGGAGGCCGTGCTCAAGGCGCTGGGCACCGGCATCACCGTGCCGCTTCGCGAGGTGGAGATTCTCCACGGCGAGACGGGCGCCCCGCGGGTGGTTCTCCACGGGAAGGCCGCGGAGCTCGCGGGCGGGAGCTCGCTCCATTTGTCCATCACCCATGAGGGAAACATGGCTGCTGCTGTCTGCGTGCGTACGGCCGGAGAGAAGGATGCCAAATGAAAGAGAAACTGCGGGAACTGACCCGTGACATGTGGAATGTCCCCAACGTGCTGACCATTCTGCGGCTGGTGCTGGTGCCGGTGTTCATCGTGCTGTACATGAACGGCCAGCGGATCGCGGCGCTGGTGGTGTTCGCCGTCGCCAGCCTGACCGACATGCTGGACGGCCGCATCGCCCGCAAGTACAACCTGATCACGAATTTCGGCAAGCTGATGGATCCCCTGGCGGACAAGCTGCTGGTGATCGCCACGCTGGTCTGCCACGGGCTGGCGGGGGTCTTCCCCTGGGCGGCCATCGTGATTGTGGCCTGCAAGGAACTGCTGATGGTGCTGGGCGGCCTGGTGCTGCTGAAGCGCGGCATCGTGGTCTACAGCAACATCTGGGGCAAGGCGGCCATGGTCAGCTTCGTCGCCGCCCTGCTGCTGGGCTTCTTCCATGAGCAGCTGGCCGCGGCGGGCTGGCCGGTGGACCTGTGGGTGCTGTGGATCTCCGTCGCACTGGCCCTCATCGCGCTGGGCAACTACGCCTGGGGCGCCCTGCGGCAGCTGAAGGCGAAGCAGCAGGAGGCTGCGGAAAAGGCGTGAGCGGTCACCCCGCGTTCCTTCCCCTCTCACATCATCGAAAATGCGATCGAAAAAGCGCTCCGCATCCCACATGGGAACGGAGCGCTTTCAATTGGTGTGATCAGGTGCCGTAGAGCTTCGACAGGGTCTTCTGGCCGGCGACGCCGTCGTCCGTCAGCGCGTTGTCGCGCTGGAAGAGGATCACGGCCAGCTCGGTGTCGGCATTGTAGTAGCCGGTGATGTTGCCGCTGTAGTAGCCGAGCGCCTTCAGCTTGGTCTGCAGCGTCTTCACCTCGCCGCCGGAGGAGCCGCGCCGCAGGGTCCTGTAGATCTTGACATGCGGCACGCCGATGGCACTGCTGTCATACAGCTTGGTCATGGTGGCGGGGCCGATGGCGCCGTCGGGATACAGACCGTTGTTCTTCTGGAAGGCGACGACCGCCAGCTGGGTCTGCTTGCCGTAGACACCGTCGGGCTTCACGTTGTAGCCGAGGTTCTTCAGTCGGGTCTGGGCCGCGCGCACGGTGGGGCCGGTGTAGCCCACGCGGAGCACGCCGTCAATGCCGGGAAGGTTTTCCAGGCTGGTCACGCCGAACATCGCCTTCATGGTCTTCGGGCCGACGATGCCGTCCGCCTTCAGCTTGTTGTTCTTCTGGAACAGCACCACCGCGTTGTAGGTCGCGTCGCCGTACTTGCCGTTCTCGGTGATGTCGCCGTAGCCGGCCGTGTTCAGATACTGCTGAATCTTCAGCACCGCGGAGCCAAAGGCGCCCTTGCGGAAGGTCTGGGCCGAAGCCACAGAGACTACGCTCATGCACAGGATCGCCGCGAGAATCAGAGCTGCAAACCGTTTCATGTTGTTAACCTCCCTGTAATTGATGCTCCGCGGTACAGCGCCGCGGTCATTCACCCTTCCGGATTCCTTTGATTGGACCTGCCTTACGCCCGGAGCTTTACGCCTTGCCAGCGCCTGCCTCCGGCTCGCCGCCGCCCAGGCGCATCGCGGCGATGAAGCCTGCCGCGAAGGTCACCACGCTCACCACGATGACTACCCAGTTGATGGTATGCGACCACTGGCCAGCGTCCATCAGGATGACCACCGGCGAGGCGGCCACCAGGCCCATGATGCCGCTGTAGGTCCATTTGCGGAAGCGCTTCAGCAGCATCTCGATCAGCTTGGCCACGCCGAAGATGCCCACCACGATGCCGATGCCGAAGGGGATCAGCACGAGGATGTTGTGCCCGACCAGGCCCCAGTCGCCCTGCGGGATCGCCGTGCGGAACGTGCCGCCCAGGGTGTCCGTGACGATCGGCTCATAGTAGCCGAAGATCTTCAGCATCATGGAGCCGCTGATGCCGGGGATCACCATGGAGGCCGAGGCCAGCACGCCCAGCAGGAAGAGAATCACGATGCCGCCCGCGTCCAGCGTGAGCGCCGCGCGGCCGCCCTTTTCGTTGCCCTCCACGAGGGTCTGGTTCGCGATGGCCTTGGGCACGATCACCAGCGCCATGCACAGCAGGAAGAAGATCACGCAGGCTGCGTCGACTTTCTCGCCCTTGAGCTGCTGCAGGATGATCGGGATGCTGCCGAGAATCAGGCCGATGAACAGGGTGTTGGTCGGCAGCGGGAACTTCTCAAACGCGATGTTCAGCGCCACGGAACCCAGCACGATGGCCAGCACCAACCCGGCCAGGTACGGCCACAGGGTGCGGATGGACTGCTTGAACTCGCTGAAAAGATGGTTGATACAGTGGATGATCTTGTCATAGATCCCCATGGACACCATCATGGTGCCGCCGGATACGCCGGGAATGACATTCGCCAGTCCCATCACGGCGCCCCGGATGACATCCAGCACGATGTCCTTGACGGTGCGTCTGCCGTCACTCTGACGCTGCATGCACAGAGCCTCCTTTTCCTACAAAAGAATGATAGCAAATAGCGGCCGAACCGTCAAATGATTGTATGGCGTTTGTGTTACAGATCGGATAATAATCCGCTTCATTTCAATAAACAATCATGCGCGCCCCTGCCCCGGCATACAAAAAAACACGCCCTGCGGCAGGGCGAAGACAGGCCGCAGCGGAGGCCTGCGCGGGCCTGTCGCAGGGCGTGAAACAAAACACCGCCCCGCAGGTGAGGAGTAGGGGGCGCGGGGCGGCGCCTGGTTAGCATTTGCTAACCTGTGTTAGTATAACAAAACCATCGGCCGCTGTCAAGAGGGAAACGGGCGCTCCGGCGGAAAGGGTGAATTCTCCGTTGTGCCCGCGGGCGGATCGTGGTATACTGGATTCATAAGAAGAGCTGGACAGGAGGATGCGGCATGCGGGTGCAGGTGATCATGGACCGGCCGCTGGGGAGCCGCCATCCGCGCTTCCCGGAGCTGGCGTATCCGGTGAACTACGGCTATGTGCCCGGCGTGCCGGGCGGGGACGGCGAGGAGCAGGATGTGTACGTGCTGGGCGTGGCGGTTCCGCTGGAGCGCTTCGAGGGGGAGGTCATCGCCGTGATCCGCCGGGCCGATGACGTGGAGGAGAAGTGGGTGGCCGCGCCGGAGGGCGTCCGCTTCACCGCGGAGGAGATTCGGCGGCAGGTGGCCTTCCAGGAGCGCTTCTTCGACAGCACCGTCCATGTGCTCTCAGAGGGCGAGACGCCGTGAGGCTGCGATGAGCACTGCTCTTTCTATGGGGGAAGGCAACCCTTTTCGTGGCCGAAAAGGGCTTTCCTTCCCCCATGCCCCCATCTTTCCGAAAAGGCCGCTTTGGGGGAAAGGAACTGTTTTTCGCGATCTGTCGCTGACATCG
This sequence comes from uncultured Clostridia bacterium, assembly GCA_946538975.1. Classification (GTDB taxonomy): domain Bacteria; phylum Bacillota; class Clostridia; order Christensenellales; family Aristaeellaceae; genus RUG11272. The sequence goes on from CAMNHF010000018.1 coordinate 30,944, forward strand.
GCCGCCATCCGCACCAACCCACACCCTGCGACAGCCCGACCTCCATTGGGCAGCAAGCCTTGCGACCTGCGCCTTCCTCAGCCGTGATCCCGTGTCCAAAAGCG
>CAMNHF010000019.1 GCA_946538975.1 uncultured Clostridia bacterium
CATCAATTCCCACGGCGGCGCGGAACCCTGCCCATTCTCCCCCTATTCGGACATCAGCGTGCGGGACACCTCCCTGCGGGAAACCCTGCGCTCCCCCCTGTTCGAGGCCCTGCGGAGCGGGGGTGTGCTGGAGGAGGATCACGCCGGCGGCTGCGTGCTGTTCGAGAAGCGGGAACAGGTGGAGCGCTTCCTGCGGGAGGGCGCGGTGCCTGCGAAGGAGGGGATCGGATGAGCGGAACACAGCTGTGCCCCTGCAAGGAGGTCTGCCCGATCAGCGAGGCCCTGCGGATGATCGGCGGGCGGTGGAAGCTGCGGCTGCTCTGCGCGCTGATGCTGGACGGGACGCTGCGCTACCGGGAGCTGCAGGAGCGGATCCGGGGGATCACGCCGGCGATGCTGTCCTCCTCGCTCAAGGAGATGGAGCGCAGCGGGCTGGTCACGCGGACGAGGTATCAGGAGGTGCCGCCGCGGGTGGAGTACAGCGTGACGGAGAAGGGCCGGGAGCTCTGGCCGATCCTTCACCGGCTGGCCCACTGGGCGGCGGATGAACCCTATGACGGGGACTGCGAGCCGGGGGAGGCCCGGCAGATGCCGGAGCGTACCGCGGGGGGAGGTGATTGAGATGGCGGTTGTGACAAAGGAAATGAGCATCGGGGAGGTGCTGCGGCTGGACAGAACCACCGCGCCGATCCTGATGGCGTACGGCATGCACTGCATGGGCTGCCCGGTGTCCCAGATGGAGACGCTGGAGATGGGCTGCCAGGTGCACGGCATGGACGTGGATCAGCTGGTGGATGAGCTGAACGCCCATCTGGCCCTGAAGGAAGAAACGGAATAAGACAGCGGACAGAGACGGCCCCGGAAACAGCCGGGAGAAGGAGACAGCATGAGCATTTACGATTACAGCGTGCCCGCGGCCTCGGGCGAGGTGGTCGCGCGCTTTGAGCCGACGGCCCCCATGGCCGATGTGGAGGCCTGTGTCGCGGCGCTGCTGTGATTGGGGATACCGCGGATTCCGGGGGGAAGGAAACCCTTTTCGGGGCCGAAAAGGGCTTTCCTTCCCCCCAGACCCCCCATTCTTCCCAAAAGGCCTTGCTTTTGGGGGTGGAGGAACTTTTTGCACGGTATGAGCGCATCGGCGGCGGGGTTGGCATTTGATGCGCAGGTGGGCTCCGCGTCTTGACGGAGTGCGGCAATTGTGATAAAGTATGGATAGTTCCAGGGACAGTTTCAACTGATAAAGGAGGAGATTCCCATGGCGAATATTCCTGTTGTCAAGCTCGGTCTGGTGGCCGTTTCCCGCGACTGCTTCCCGATCCAGCTCAGTGAGAAGCGCCGCGCCGCGATCGCGGAAAAGTGCGGCCAGCGTCAGCTCGAGATCGTGGAGATCAAGGCCACGGTGGAGAACGAGCTGGACATGCTCCGTGCGGTGGAGGAACTGAAGGCCAACGAGTGCAACGCGGCGGTCGTGTTCCTGGGCAACTTCGGCCCGGAGACCCCCGAGACCCTGATCGCGAAGCATTTTGACGGGCCCGTCATGTTCGTGGCGGCTGCCGAGGGCGACGGCGATCTGATCAACGGCCGCGGCGACGCGTACTGCGGCATGCTGAACTGCTCCTACAACCTGGGCATGCGCCATCTGCAGGGCTACATCCCCGAGTATCCCGTGGGCACCGCGGAGGACATCGCGGAGATGATCGCGAAGTTCGTGCCGATCGCCCGCGCGGTCATCGGCGTGCGCAACCTGAAGATCATCACCTTCGGGCCGCGGCCCCAGGACTTCTTCGCCTGCAACGCCCCGATCAAGGGCCTGTACGAGCTGGGCGTGGAAATCGAGGAGAACTCCGAGCTGGACCTGCTGGTCAGCTACAAGGAGCATGCCGGCGATCCCCGCATCGCGGAAGTCTGCGAGGACATGAAGCGCGAGATGGGCGAGGGCCGCTATTACGAGGATATGCTCGTCCGCATGGCGCAGTTTGAGCTGACCCTGCTGGACTGGGCGGAGAAGCACAAGGGCGCCCGCAAGTATGTGGCCTTCGCCGACAAGTGCTGGCCGGCCTTCCCGAGCCAGTTCGGCTTTGAGCCCTGCTATGTGAACAGCCGCCTGGCCTCCCGGGGCATCCCGGTGGCCTGCGAGGTGGATATCTACGGCGCGCTGAGCGAATACATCGGCGCCTGCATCACCGGCGACGCGGTCACCCTGCTGGACATCAACAACTCCGTGCCCGCCTCCATGTACGAGGAGCAGATCAAGGGCAAGTTCGACTATGTCCTGACCGACACCTTCATGGGCTTCCACTGCGGCAATACGCCGTCCTGCAAGATGTGCGACGACCGCGCGATCAAGTACCAGCTGATCCAGCACCGTCTGCTGGAGCCGGCCGGCTCCGACCCGGACTTCACCCGCGGCACCCTGGAAGGCGACATCGCGCCCAGCGAGATCACCTTCTACCGCCTGCAGTGTGACAGCGAGGGCGTCGTGCGCGCTTATATCGCGGAGGGCGAAGTGCTGCCCGTGCGCACCGGCTCCTTCGGCGGCATCGGCGTGTTCGCCATCCACGAGATGGGCCGCTTCTACCGCCACGTGCTGGTGCAGAAGCGCTATCCGCACCACGGCGCCGTGGCCTTCGCGCACTGCGCCTCCACCCTGTTCGAGGTCTTCAAGTTCCTGGGCGTGAAGGACATCGCCTGGAACCAGCCCAAGACCCTGCCCTATCCCACCGAGAATCCCTGGGGCTAATGTGAACTGAACGGACTCCCTGCCCGCCGGTGCGTATAAGCGCCGGCGGGTTTGTGTGTGGGGGGGGAGGGAGAAAAGAAAAAGCCTCCCGGCGTGGAAGGCCGGGAGGGATAACTGGGAATGAGAGTACTTGGCAATGAGAGTACTTGGTTTGTGTTTTCTTGAATCAGACAGCATTAATCAGTAAAATAGTGATAACTCAAGAAAATACTGTAGACATAATTGGCCTTGCTGTCCCGCCGATAAGCGCAAACCAAATCAACTTTGACTTTGTACCCGTTTTCTTCTATGATCCATTCATCATATTGCTGCAGACCGCCATCGCCGCCGATCATCTTCATCATAGAGGATGACCTGGAAGCAGCATCAAAGGCGCTGCCTGTAACCTTATAGGTTTTTCCACCTTTGTTACCAAGAGGAGATCCGTAGTTCTGAACAAGGATGCTTTTTTGTGCTTCATAGTCGCTGTCTGCCGATTCCCTGGAATTATTGTTGCCAAATCCATAGTAAATGTCGATGAGTTTGCCGGCTTTTCCATCAAAGATATACTCAACCGTAACACTCATGCCGTCAATGGTTCCATTGTAATTCAGCAGTGCTGGATATTGGCCATTGGTTTCTGATGGCGTCAGTGTTTCCTTCTGCTTTACCTCAGCAATTGTATCATCAAACGTAATACCGTTGCGAGGCTGAAAACCTTTCTTTGCAGGTTCCTCTGTAATTTGAATGCTGACATTGTTGTCCGGCTGAGAATCTTTTTTCGTGTCCGTACAGGAAGAAAGGCAGATGATCAGTGCAAAAATCAGAAGAATCAGAATTGTCTTTTTCATGGAGTTTACCGCCTTCTTTTTACGCAGTTGATTTGCCGCTATGTCCTCTTTGGCATGACGATGCATTGATCAATCATCAGGAGAGCAGCGGGGATTCGAGCAGTGATCACTTACACTTCTGTGAATATCACATGATGCCTGGAAAAATCATGAGCTGTCGGATGCAGCAGGAATCATGACGGGGAAGGCTGTCTGTTGCGTGCAAATCAACTCCTTTCGATGGTATCAGGCCTCGTATCATCATGCAATTTGAGTGTACTATTCTGGTCTGTTTTTGTCAAGACGCAAAACAAATGAATTATGTCAGAAATTACATAAATAGCGGCCTTAAGTTTTCATATAGTCAAATTCAGCGATGAACGCTGCCTGGTTCTTATTTTCGTCCGATCCGTAAATCTCCTCCGTCCGCTTGCATTTTCCCCGCTTTCTGTATATGATGACGTTACCGGAATCAGCCGGCAAACAGGCGGTCACCGCCGCGGAAGGATCGAATCCACCCATGAACCATCGCATCAGCCGTTACTTCGGCACAAGGGCCTTCTACCGGATGGTGATGGCCATCGCCGTGCCGATCATGCTGCAGAACGGCATCACGAATTTCGTCTCCCTGCTGGACAACATCATGGTCGGCCAGGTCGGCACCGCGCAGATGAGCGGCGTGGCCATCGTCAACCAGATCCTCTTTGTGTTCAACCTCGGCATCTTCGGCGGGCTGAGCGGCGCGGGCATCTTCACGGCCCAGTATTACGGACGCGGGGATCAGCAGGGCGTGCTGTATACGGCGCGGTTCAAGCTGCTGCTGGGCGTCGTGATCACGCTGATCGCAATGACGGTGCTGATTTGCTTCGGCCAGCCGCTGATTCTGTCCTATCTGAATGGCGACAGCGAGGAGCTGCCCGCGGCCCTCGCCAGCGCGGAGAGCTATCTGCAGATCATGCTCTGGGGCCTGCCCGCTTTCATGGTCGTGCAGGTCTACGCCTCCACCCTGCGCGAGTGCGGGGAGACCATGCTGCCCATGGCCGCGGGCATCACCGCGGTGCTGGTGAACCTCGCCGGCAACTGGCTGTTCATCTTCGGGCAACTCGGCTTTCCGGCCATGGGCGTGAACGGCGCGGCCCTGGCCACCGTCGTGTCGCGCTACGTGGAGCTGCTGATCGTCGCGGTGTGGACGCACCTGCACGCGGATCGCTTCCCCTTCGTGCGGGAGCTGTACGCCTCGCTGCACATCCCGGCCGCCCTGATGCGGCGCATTGCGGCGAAGGGCTCGCCCCTGCTGCTCAATGAGCTGCTGTGGTCCGGCGGCATGGCCGTGCTCACCCAGTGCTACTCCCTGCGCGGGCTGGACGTGGTCGCGGCGGAGAACATCGCCAACACGATCTGCAACCTGTTCAACATCATGTTCCTCTCCCTGGGCTCCTCGGTGGCCATCGTGGTCGGCCAGCAGCTGGGGGCCGGGCGCATGGAGGAGGCCCGCGCCTCTGCCCGCCGGATGATCGTGTTCTCCATCCTGTCCTCCACGGCGATGGCGCTGCTGCTGTATGTCTCCGCGCCGCTGTTCCCCCGCCTGTACAACACCACGGACGCCGTGCGCGCCCTGGCGGTGGAGATCATGCGCGTCACCGCCCTGTTCATGCCGCAGATGGCCTTCATGAACGCCGCCTACTTCGTCCTGCGCTCCGGCGGCAGAACCTTCATCACCTTCCTGTTCGACTCGGTGGCGATCTGGGCCGTCAGCATCCCGATTGCCTGGGTGCTGGCGACGCAGACCGACTGGCCGGTCACCTGGATCCTCGTGGCGGTGAACCTGGGCAACCTCATCAAGTGCGTGCTGGGCTACATCCTCGTCAAGCGCGGCACCTGGGTGCGGAATATGGTCGCGGAATAAAACCTTTGCGGCAGTGCCTCCAGCGGCCCGATGATGGCCGCTTTTTCCGTTTCGGCGGGCATGGATCGCGGGAGAATTTGGTAGAATTGCACAAAATATGCAGTCGTTTATAAGAAAATAATGAGAAAATCAAAAAACCGAACGTTTGCGCTTGACAATGTATCTTTTGGGCGATATACTTCACATGCAATCTATCTACAATTCTTTTTGCATAGATTGATGCAGGAAGTTCTGTTGATGACGCTAATCATGCATGCAATGGCCGTTGAAGGGGGTGCGCATGATGGAGTCTTATCTGTTTGCGGGACTGCAGGCCTCGCCGGATGCCCTGATTGTGGAGGGATGGCACAAACCAGGCAGTCTGACACTCTCCAGCGGCGCGTGGATTTCCAACGCGGGCAGCGCAGTGCTGACCGCGGAGACGCCGCAAGCCTCCATGCAGATCGACCTGCTGCCCCATGACCAGTATGTGTGGCTGGCCGTGGAGGAAGGCTGCGTGACGCTGAGCTGGCAGGAGCAGGAGCTGATTCTCCGGGGGAGCGACACCTGCTTCCTCCCCGCCGGGGCGAGCGGCCTGCACATCAGCCTGACCGGCACGGCCCGGCTGCTCTGGATGGCCTTCGAGGGGCCGCTGGGGCCGATGGTCGTGCGGAAGATGGGCGCCTTGCTGCATATGCCGCTGCGCCAGACTGCCCTGCCCAGCCAGATGTACCTGGCCCAGCAGATCGTGCAGGTGATGGTGCGGCACAGCGGCACCTCCAACGCGACCTACCAGCTGCAGCACCTGATGTACGGCATGCTGGCCAGCCACTGGGGTCAGCCCGTGGCGATGAACGCCATGCTCTCCCACGAGATCGCCAAGGTGGTGGACGCCCTGCGCGCCTGCCAGTACAAGGAGAACTTCTCCCTGCAGGAGATGGCGAACATTTCCCGCATTCCGATGGAAACCTTCCGCAAGCGCTTCGTCACCGAGGTGGGCATGCCGCCGCTGAGCTACGTGCTGCACTGCAAGATGGAGCGGGCGAAGGAACTGCTGCGCGAGCAGGATTCCACGGTGCGGCAGGTCGGCGCTGAGGTGGGCATGCAGGATCCCTACCACTTCTCCAAGCAGTTCAAGAACATTGTGGGCATCAGCCCCTCGGCCTTCATGAAGCAGGCCGCCAATCCGGACGCGACGATCCGCAAGGAGCGCAAGAAGCGCATCCGCACGCGCATCCAGCCGCCGCCGGAGAATCCGGGAGACCGGCCCGAAGAGGACTGAGCGCCCCGAAAGAAAAACTGCCGCGATCACACCGGATGCGCGGCAGTTTTTGCCTGTTTCGGAATCGTCAGCTTTGCCAGTGCCTGAGCTGCGAGAGCGCCGCGTCGAAGGCCTGCCGGCGGGCCGCCTCGGGCAGCTGCTCCGGGTTGGGCATGTGGGCTAGCAGGAAGTCCACCAGGCTGCTCTTCGTCGGGTAGGCGAAGGTGCCGCCGCTGTAGCACCACTTGCAGTAGTCCTCGTTGAGGCTGCCGTCCGGCTCGGTGCTGATCATGCTGTCCTCGCTGAGGGGCATGCCGCAGCACTGGCAGTACAGTGTGCGGGGTGAGCCCAGCAGCGTGTTGATGGAAACGCCGTATTCGCGGGAAAGCAGCCGCAGTGTGTCCGTGTTCGGCTGGGTCTCGCCCGTCTCCCAGCGGCTGACGGCCTGCCGGGTCACCATCACGCGCTCCGCCAGCTGCTCCTGGGTCAGGCCGTGCTTCTCGCGCAGCGTCCGCAATACCTCCCGAATCTCCATGGGAACACCTCCTGTCCTCGTGATGATTTCATCATAGCACGCCCGCGCCTCATTGGCAAGCAACGGGCTGTTGCGCCCCCAAAACCCCTCCTCCCAAAGAATGGCCTTTTCGGAAGAATAGGGGGTCTGGGGGGAAGGAAAGCCCTTTTCGGCCACGAAAAGGGTTGCCTTCCCCCCAGGATCCGCGTTTACTCTTCGGGCTCCTCCTCCACCGCGACCACGTCGTCCAGGGCGATCCGCAGGCCGTGGCTGCCGCTGTCGGGGACGCGCAGCCACAGGAGCCGCTGGACGGGATCAATGCGGCGGATGCGGCCGGTCAGCGTCTCCAGGCGGCCGCCGGCCTTTTTTTCGTCGGGGATAAAGCGGGTCAGCGTGACGGCGGGCTCGTGCCGGGCGGCCAGGGCGCGGAAGGCCTCGTCCAGCCGCCGCAGTTCCTCGTCGCCGGGGACGGGCCGGCTGTCCGTCAGACGGGCGGTTTCCTCCACCAGATCGCCATAGCCGGTCAGCGCGGCAAAGGGGGAGAACTGCGCGGCCCGCTCCATGCGCCCCATGCGCGGCCGCGCGGCGGACTGATGGTGCGGCAGATCCAGCAGATCATCGTAGCGGTGCGGGTCGTCCCTCATGCGTTCCTCCCGTTCAGGCCTTGTGGCCGCCGATTTGTTCGTTGCGCTGGATGGCCGTGGCGCCCTCCTGCAGGCTCATGCCCTTGACCACCGCGTTGCTGCCGAAGCGCTCCCGGAGGGCCAGCAGGGTCTGCTGCACGCGGTGCTCCTGGGCATCCTCCGCCTGGGCCCGGGCGCGCTCCGCCTCCTCCTGCTCCCAGTCGGTGAAGAAGTCCAGCTGCCGCGGCTCCTCGGGCGGGATCTCGTTCTCCGGGATCACATTGCAGGCCGCGATGTACATCCGCCGGACCAGCAGCTCCTCGTCCGCAATGCGGCGGAACAGCTCCTCGGCGCCGAGGCGGAAGCGGCGGGCGGCGCTGGTCCAGGCGGGCAGGTGAATCGTGCCGTGGGCGTGCTTCGGCACCCGGCGGCCGTAGCGGTCCACCGTGACCTCGCCCCGGTAGCGCCGGCCCCGCTCGCCCTGCAGGTTCTCCGTGTCATAGCAGACGGTCAGCTCCAGCCGGCGGGAGACCAGCCCCTTTGCCACCAGCTGCATGGCCAGGCCCTCCGCCATCTCGCGGACGATCAGCAGGGCCTTGTCGAATTCGTAGGGGGAGGCCAGCACCTGCCCCGAGGAGAGACTGCTCTGCTCCGGACGGTAGGCCTTGATGTCGGCGATGGTCGTCGGCTCCCAGCCCCAGGCATGGTCGATCAGCAGCTCCGCGTTCACGCCGAAGCGGGCGTAGAGCTGATCCTCCGCGGTCAGGGAGGCCCGCGCCACGTCGCCCATTGTGAACAGCCCCATGGCCTCCAGCGACCGCGCATAGCCCGGGCCGACGCGCCAGAAGTCCGTCAGCGGCGTGTGCGTCCACAGCTGGCGGCGGTAGCTTCGCTCGTCCAGAACGGCGATGCGCACCCCGTCGGCGTCCGCCGGCACATGCTTTGCGACCACGTCCATGGCCACCTTCGCCAGGTAGAGGTTGGTGCCGATGCCGGCGGTGGCCGTGATGCCGGTCTCCCGCAGCACATCGCGGATCATCGCCCGCGCCATCTGCCGGGGCGTCAGCTGCCGGGCCTTCAGGTAGCGGGTGACGTCGATGAACACCTCGTCGATGGAGTAGACGTGGATGTCCTCCGGAGCGGCCCAGCGCAGGTAGATCTGGTAGATTCTTGTGGAGTATTCCTCGTAGAGCCGCATCCGGGGCGGCGCGGTGATCCAGCCAAGGCGCAGCGAGGGGTCGGCGTCCAGGGCGGCGGCGTCCGTGGTCTCCTCGCCGGGGCCGGTCAAGCCTTGCCGCCGGGCCGCCGCCAGCCGCTCGCGGTTGACCTCCTCCGCCCGCTGCACCACCTCAAAGAGCCGCGCCCGGCCGGGGATGCCGTGGCGCTTGAGCGCGGGGGACACCGCGAGGCAGATGGTCTTCTCCGTGCGGGAGGGATCGGCCACCACCAGGTTGGTGCGCAGGGGATCCAGCCCGCGCTCCACGCATTCCACCGAGGCGTAGAAGGATTTCAGGTCGATGGCGATGATAATCATGCCCCATCCTCCCGCTTATCCAGCAGCTCCCGCGCCAGCTCCTCCACATGGCGGCGGGCAAAGGCGGCGGCGTCCCGGCTCTCCAGCGGGCTGACCGGCGTGTCGCCCATCAGCTGCACAAACTGGCTGACCTTGAGGCCCAGGGCCTCCTGCATCTCCGCGTCGCTGCCGGAGGGGGATACCAGGTAGTAGCACAGCAGGCTGTCCTCCTGGCCGATGCGGTGCGCCCGGTCCTCGGCCTGCGCGTGCACCGCGGGGCTCCAGTCCAGCTCGCCGAAGACCACGCAGGTGGCCCGCTGCAGGTTGAGGCCGCTGGCCGCGCGCAGGGAGATGCACAGCAGATCCGTCTTCCCCCCCATGAAGCGCTCCACCGCCCGCTGCTTCTGCTCGGGGGTCTCCCGCCCGGTGATGAAGCCGGGGGAGAAGCTCTTCAGCTCGGTCTTGTAGAGGTCCATCACGGCGTGGTGGTGGGCGAAGAGCAGCACCTTCTCGCCGCCCTCCAGCAGGGCCCGGACGAACTGCGCCACATAGGGCGCCTTCGCCACGCCGGTGGCCTGCCGCGCCTCGCGGGAGATGCTGTCCTCCAGCAGGGCGCGCTCGGAGGCGGTCAGCTGTTCGCCGCCCCGCCAGCGCATCAGCTGCGGCAGCACGGGCTGCATCAGCTTCACGTAGACCGCGTCGTTCCAGTCCAGCTCCTGCACCAGGCGGCGCTTGGGCGGCAGCTGCTGCAGCACCTCGCGCTTCGTCCGGCGCAGCATCATGCCCTCCCGGCGGAGATACTGGCCCAGCACGTCCGGCTTCTGCACAATGCGATTGCCGTAGCCGCAGCACCACTCGCGGGAGAAGCTCTCCCAGTCGCCGAGGAAGTGAAAGTCGAGAATGTTGATGACATTCCAGATCTCGCCGCCGGTGTTGTAGATCGGCGTGCCGGACAGGCCGATCACCCGCTCGCAGTGCTCCGACAGCAGGGAGGCGGCGGAATACTTCTCCGTGCCGCTGTGGCGCAGCTCCTGAATCTCGTCGAAGATCACGCAGCGCACCGGCAGCCGGGGCAGAACCTCCTTCCAGCCGCGCAGCAGCAGGTAGTGCATGATGTACAGGTCCGCCTCGGGCAGCTCGTAGGGCTTCAGCCCGCGGATGATGTGCACCCGCGGCTCCCGCCCGTCGATCCGCAGGAAGCGCAGGCTCTCCTCCTGCCAGTTCCGCGTCAGGTGCGGCGGCGGGATGATCAGCGCGGGCAGCTCGCGCCCGGCGGCCAGGCAGCTGAGCGCCTGCACCGTCTTGCCCAGGCCCATCTCGTCGGCCAGCAGGCAGCGCTCGTGCTGCATCAGGTAGGCCAGGCCCTCCTGCTGGAAGGGCATCAGCTTGCCGCAGAAGGTGCCCTCCGGCGGCTCCATCACCGGCGGCATGCGCAGGGCGCGCTCCTGCCGCACGGCGTAGGCCCGCGCCTCGCGGACGGCGTTGTCCCACAGCGTCAGATCCCGCAGGGCCACCTGCAGCGGAAAGCGCAGCATCAGCCAGCACAGATCGCCCACTGCGCGCCGGTGCGCCGTAAAACGCGCCTCGCCCCGGCGGCTGCCCTGGGAGCCGGGGAAGAGCCGCTTGCACATCTCCGTCACGGAGGGGTCGCCCTTCACCACCCAGCAGCGGCTGCGGCGGTTGTAGCTCAGCGTGCCGTAGGTGCGGCCGCCGGGCGGCGGCTCCTGGGCGCGCAGATACAGCGGCAGCAGGCTCTCCTCCGATTCCTCCGCCGGCTCCATGTCCGGATCCTGCTCCAGCCAGTCCATGCCGTCCGTCACCGCGCTCCCTCCCATTTCTGCAGATCCTGTTCAGCGTATGGGGGAAGGAAACCCTTTTCGAGGCCGAAAAGGGCTTTCCTTCCCCCATGCCCCCATCTTTCCCCAAAGGCCTTCTTTCTTTGGGAAGGGGGATTCATGCACGGTATGCATGATCCGCATGATAAACCATTATACCACAGGAGCGGGCCGGTGACAAATCCGGAAGAATATGGTATGATGCAGAGGACAAACAGGAGGAGGGCTTGTTGCGATGGCAGGCAGGACAGTGCGGGTGCTGATGGTGTGCATGGGGAATATCTGCCGCAGCGTGGCGGCGGAGATGGTGCTGCGGCATCTGGCGGCGGAGCGCGGCCTGACGGTGGCGGTGGACTCCGCCGGCTTCTCCGACGAGGAGCACGGCAATGACATTTATCCGCCGATGAAGGAGGCCCTCCGGCGGCACGGCATCCCCTTCACGCGCCACGCCGCCCGGCAGATGACAGCGGCGGACGCGGAGCGCTTCGATCTGCTCATCGGCATGGATCGGGTGAATCTCTGGGGCATCCGTCAGACCTGCGGCGAGGCGGGCGACAACGGCCTCGGCCTGCCGAAATACAGCCTGCTGCTGGACTGGGCCGGCCGCACGGACGCCGTGATCGAGGATCCCTGGTACACCCGCAATTTCGACCTCGCCCTGGGAGAGATCATCGAGGGCTGCGAGGGCCTGCTGGACACGCTGGAGGACAGGGGCCTGGCCGGGCGGGATTGACAGACGGCCGCGGGTCTTCTATAATTGGCATGACATGGAATCGCGTTTTACGAAACGGGAAAACGGTTACTGCGTGACGGGAGGGAAGCGGCGTGGAGAACATCGCGCCGGCATGGTCTGAGCTGCCGGATTTCGGGCTGTACATGGATCAGATGGTGACCTTTGTGGCCCGGCTGTATCCCGGCCTGCCGCTGACGAAGGGCATGATCAACAGCTACGTGAAGGCGGGCCTGATCGACCGCCCGGAGGGAAAGAAGTACAGCCGCGCCGGGCTGTCGCAGCTGATCGTGATCTGCTGCCTGAAGCAGACCTCCTCCATGGAGCAGCTGAAAAGGCTGCTGCACCCGGATGAGAAGGCGGACGCGGAGGCTGTCTATGCGCATTTCCGCGCCTGCCAGACCGGGCTGCAGTCCCATCTGCAGCTGGAGAAGGAGCTGACGGCGATGGACTGCGCCCTGCGCGCGGCCGCCTTCCAGCAGCTGTGCGGCGGCATGCTGCGCACAAATGATGAAAAACAGGAGGGATGAACCATGCTGCATCGCCCCATGACGCCTCCGATGGGCTGGAACAGCTATGACAACTACGACACCACCGTCACCGAGGAGGAGGTGCTGCGCAGCGCCGCCGTCGTCCGCGACCGGCTGAAGCCCTTCGGCTGGGAGTACGTGGTCGTGGACATCCAGTGGTACGCCGCGGACACCGGCACCCAGCGCGACCGCTGGCAGTACATTCCCTTCGGCAAGGTCTTCATGGATGAATACAGCCGCCTGATCCCCTGCGAGGACAAGTTCCCCTCCGCGGCCGGCGGCAAAGGCTTTGCGCCCCTGGCGGAGAAGATCCACGCGATGGGGCTGAAGTTCGGCATCCACATCATGCGCGGCGTGCCGCGGATCGCCGCCCACCTGCACCTGCCGCTGGAGGGTACCTCCGTCACGGCGAATCAGATCGCCGACCCCGCCTCCATCTGCCGCTGGAACCCGGACATGTACGGCGTGCGGGACACCGAGGCCGGGCAGGCCTACTATGACAGCCTGATCCGCCTGTACGCCGGCTGGGGCGTGGACTTCATCAAGTGCGACGACATCTGCAACACCAACATGTACCCGGACGGCTGGCGCGGCGCGGCGGAGATCGCCATGCTGCACCGGGCCATCGACCGCGTGGACCGGCCCATCGTGCTCAGCCTATCGCCCGGGCCTGCCCTGCCGGACAAGGCCGCCTGGTACGCGGAGCACGCGACGATGTGGCGCATCACGGACGATTTGTGGGATGTCTGGCCCCTGCTGAAGGACATGTTCCACCGCTGCGACACCTGGCAGCATCAGCTGACGCCCGGCACCTGGCCGGACTGCGACATGCTCCCCCTGGGCCACATCGCCGAGCGCTTCGGCAATGGCCATGAATGCGGCCTCACCCCCGACGAGCAGCAGACGATGATGACCCTGTGGTGTATTTTCCGATCGCCGCTGATGCTGGGCGCGGATGTGACGCGGCTGGACGCGGCTACCGAGAGGCTGCTGACCAACCGGGCCGTGCTGGCGCTGAACGCCGCCGACCGCTTGCCCCGGCTGGTGCGGTGCACGGAGGACGAGGCCGTCTGGCGCTCCGACGCCCCGGGGAAGCCCACCGCCGCCGCGCTGTTCAACCTCTCCGATGAGGAGCGCGTCGTGACCTTCGAGGCGGACGGCCCCTTCTCCGCCGCGCGCGATCTGTGGACCGGGGAACGCCTCCCCGGCGGCCGGAGCCTGAGCGCCCGCCTGCGCCCCCACGCCTGCCTGCTGGCGGAGCTGGAGGGGTAAAGGGAAGACAAAACCGTAGCTGCTGCGCAGGCCGTGTCCGGCTTCACATAGATCGTGAAAGACAACTCCTGCCCCGGAACGGCCTGGGTGTCCTTCCCCGGAATCACCGTGCGCTTCCCGCGGCTTTTCTTAGTAAATGGCTATTTGCGTGATTCGGCAGAGTCCTACTTTTCGTGACCGAAAAGTAGGCAAAAGGTCCTGGGTGGGCCCTTGCGCGTGGGCCCCCCCAGACCCCCTGCGAGCGCTTTTGGACACGGGATCAGGGCTGAGCAAGGCGCAGATCGCAAGGCTTGCTTCCCAATGGAGGGCAGGCTGTCGCAGGGTGTGTGTTGGTGCGGATAGCGGCTGATGTCGGCGATACTTCGTGTGAAATAAACCATCCTCCCCCAAACGGCCTTTTCGGAAAGATAGGGGCCTGGGGGAAGGAAAACCCTTTTCGGCCACGAAAAGGGTTGCCTTCCCCCATACACTGAGCCGCAACAAAACCCCATGCCCCCCCTTCCCAATCAGCGTCCTCTCTGCTACAATCAGGGAGGGCGCTTTTCTCGCCCGCAAGAGGTGATGCGTATGAAACAATGGCTGAAACGCCACGCGGCCTTTCTCAGCGCCGCGCTGAGCGTGACTGTGGTGATTCTGATTCTGTCCTCCTTCACGGGGATGTGGCCCTGGGCGACTGCAAATCCCTACCGCAGCTACAGCCTGCAGGCCAACGCCTGGCTGCAGGGCCGGCTGGATCTGGGGCAGGACTATCCCTGGCTGGAGCTGGCGATCCGCGACGGGAAGTACTATGTCAGCTTTCCACCCTTCCCGTCCATGCTGCTGCTCCCCTTCGCGGCCCTCTTCGGCGACGCGACGCCGGACGCGCTGATCGCCTTTCTCTCCGCGATCGCGGCAGTCTGGTACGCCTGCGCCCTCTGCCGGGAGCTGGGCGAGCGGGGACGGGATACCCTGATGTGGGTACTGTTCCTCCTTCTGGCCAATGGCTGGCTATGGCTGGTGATGAACGGCTGGGTGTGGTTCATCGCGCAGAATCTGTGCTTCACCCTGCTGCTGATGGCGATCTTCCACGCGATGCGCGGGCAAGGCGCCGTTTCGCTGACCGCCTGGGCCTGTGCGGTGGGCTGCCGGCCGATGACCGTGCTCTTCTTCCCGCTGCTGGCCTGGCACCTGCTGCAAAGGCTGCGCCGGGAGCAGCCGGAGGAGAAGCCGCTCAGGCTGATCCTGCGCAAGTGGTACTGGGCCGCGGGTCCGGTGCTGCTGGCCGGCGTGTACATGTGGCTGAACTGGGCGCGGTTCGGCAGCGTGCTGGAGTTCGGCCACAACTACCTGCCGGAGTTCGTCCGCGAGGAAAACGGCCAGTTCTCCCTCGCCTACTTCGCCGACAACTTCCTGCTGCTCTTCCGCTGGCCGGAATGGCATGACAGCACCACAGCGATGACCTGGCCCGACATCAACGGCGTCGTGTGGTACATCGTAAACCCGATCCTGCCCGTCGGCATTGGCTGCTGGCTGTGCGGCATCCGGACGGCGCGCGGGCAGCGCTTCCCGTGGATCTGGGGGCTGGCGGCCTGCCTCGCCTATGTGTTCATTCTCTGCTGCCACCGCACGCTGGGCGGCTGGCACTTCGGCAACCGCTACTTGCTGGATCTGGTGCCCTTCGTGTTCGTGGGCATCCTGCAGTGGAAGCCGAAGCGGGACTGGCTGCCCTATGCCGTGATCCCCCTGATGGCCCTGGGCACGGCGGTCAACCTGATCGGCACGGTCGCCGCCTACAACCACTGGCTATGAACCGACACCGGGAGCGCGCCTCCCGGTGTTTTGTTTCACGTGAAACAATGGCCGCCCGGATCTGCGCCATGTGCCGCATGCTTTGAACAGCTGGCACAGCCTGACGGGAGCGGGAGGCGCCCAACCACGGAACAGCTGGCACAGGCTGACGGGTGAAGTGTTTCACGTGGAACAATGAGCAGCCCCATCCGCCCCGTACGCCGCATGCTTTGAACAGCTGGCACAGCCTGACGGGAGCGGGAGTCACCTCATTCATGGAACAGCTGGCACAGGCTGACGGATGAAATGTTTCACGTGGAACAATGAGCAGCCCCATCCGCTTCGTACGCCGCATTCTTTGAACAGCTGGCACAGCCTGACGGAAGCGGGAGGCGCCTCATCCATGGAACAGCTGGCACAGGCTGACGGGTGAACTGTTTCACGTGGAACAATTGGCACAGCCTGAAGAAGAGAAGCTGGCTGTTTCACGTGAAACAAAAAGGGAGGCGGCTGCCTCCCCTGAGAATCACTTTGCGTCCCGCTGCAGCGGTACCTGATAGGCCTTGCTGTTGCTGAGGCTCCAGAGCCACAGCTCCTTGACCGGCTCCCCGGTGAGGACGCGGATCGCCTGGCCGTACCACCGCAGCTGCTCCGCGTGCAGCTGGATGAAGGCCTCCTCGCTGACAATATGGTCGGTCTTGTAATCGCAGATCACCCAGCCGTCGACCTCCCGCCAGGCGCTGTCGATGACGCCCTGCAGCATCGTGTGCTCCGGCCGCAGCGCCAGGTTGAAGGACCATTCGCGCTGCACCTCCGGGCTCTGCAGCATCCGCAGGCCCAGCGGCCCGGTGAAGAAGCGCGTCAGCTTGCGGACGTTGATGTGCTGCTGCTCCTCCTCGGTGAAGATGTGCCGCCGGGTCATGTCGTCCAGCTCCGTGCGGATCAGGTCGTTCATCGCCGCCGGCCGGACACCCCGCAGCGGGGCAAGCGGGATCAGCGACAGCAGCCGGTGCACGGCGGTGCCCAGATCCGCGCCGGTGAAGTGCTTCTCATCCATGAAGTCGGGATGCGCCTTCAGCTCCGGCAGCTGCAGCGGCATCGTGACGGTCAGCGGCTGCCGCTTGCTCTCCGGGGACTCTTCCTCGTCGCTGAGGGGCATCGGGTCGGCCAGCACCTCGCGCCGCACGAGATTGGTCACGCTGGTCTTCAGCGGGGCCGCGTCCGGCGCCTTCTCATCCCACCAGCGCAGGGCGTTCGGCTGGCCCTGCTCCCGCAGCGTCTGCTCGATCCAGGCGTCGAGCCGCTCGGCCACGGCCTGCTGCTGCTTCTCCTGTTCCTCCGGTAGGGCGTCCGGGATGATCCGCCAGGGTCCTCCGGCCGCGGCCGTTTCGGGAAGATCCCGCAGCCCGAGATCATCAGCCGCGGCCTGCATCACCCAGTCCAGCATCGTTTCCGCGCTCCACACGCGGTAGGACGAGGGCGGCGCGAACCAGCTCTGCCGCTGCACGCTGCGCTCGCTGGGGCAGCCGAAGAGCAGCAGCCGGTTCTGCGCCCGCGTCATGGCCACATAGAGCAGGCGGCAGCGCTCGCTCAGCTCATCCAGCCTGCGCTGCTTCCGGAAGGCGGCCGTGGCGAAGGTGTTCCGCTGGATGGACAGCTCGGGATTCACGTAGGGCAGGCACAGCCCCATCCGCTCCTGGTACTGCAGCAGGCCGCGGGGGCTCTGCATCATGGCGGAAGAGAGCCGCATCAGGATGACCACGGGGAACTGCAGCCCTTTGGATTTGTGCATCGTCATGATGCGCACGAGGTTCTCGTTCTCGCCGAGCACCTTGGCACTCCGGCTGTCCCCGCTGGCCATCTCCTGATCCAGCTTCTGCAGCAGGCCCCGCAGCGAAACGCCCCCGGCGGCCTCGTAGGCGGCGGTCTTGCTGCACAGGAGGCGCAGATTCGCCTGGCGCACCCGGCCCTGGGGCAGGGAGCCGCTGTCCGTGTAGAAGCCGGTTTCCCGCAGCAGGAACCACACAAAATCCGTCAGCGACAGGGTCTCCCGGCGGAAGCGCCAGCCGTTCAGCCGGTCGCGGGCAGCCCGGCACCGCGCGCCTAGCTCGTCCTCATGCTGCTCGCAGCAGTCGGCGAAGGCCTGATAGAAGGGCACATCCCGGCCGGGGTACCGTTGGCGAATCTGCAGCAGATCGTGATCGTCCAGCCCCAGGCAGCGCAGCTTCAGCACGGCCATCAGCGGCAGATCCTGCATGGGATTCTCCACCACCTCCAGCAGCGCCTTCATGGCCCGCACCTCCGGCAGCTCCCAGTAGCTCTCCTTGCCGTCGAAATAGACCGGGATGCCCTGCTCCTCCAGCAGCTTCTTGACCTTCTCGCCCTGCCCGCTCACATTCTGCATCAGGATGCAGATGTCCCGCAGCTGGATCGGCCGCTCCTGGTTGTCAACGGTGATGGTCTCGCCCAGCAGGGCCTGGATGCGGCGGCTGACGGCCAGCGTCTCGGCGCGCAGGGCGTCGCGCTTCTGGAAGGTCTCGCCCGGCCCGACCAGGTGCACTTCCACCGGCGCCGCGCCCAGATCGTGGCGGGAGCAGATCAGCTCGTCTTCCTCCGTGTAGTCGATCTCGGTGACATCGCGGCGCATGGCGAGGCGGAACACACGGTTGGAGGCGTCCAGCACCGGCGGCGCGGAGCGGAAATTGCGCTGCAGCACGATCTTGCGCTGCGGGCTGCCGGCCTCCGTGGGATAGGTCCGCACCCGCTCCAGGAAGAGCAGCGGATCGGCCAGGCGGAAGCGGTAGATGCTCTGCTTCACGTCGCCGACCATGAACAGGTGGTTTTCCGCGCTGTGCAGCTGGCGGAAGATCGCGTCCTCGGACTTGCTGACGTCCTGGCACTCGTCGACGAAGATGTAGTCGAACTGCTCCTGCAGGCTCCGGCGGGCCTCCTCGTCGCGCAGGATCGTCAGCATCATCTGCTCCATATCCTCGAAATCGATCAGCGAGTGCTTCCGCTTTACGCCCGCGTAGACCCGGCGCACCTCGTTCACAGCCGTGCGCAGCCCGCGGATCATGCGGCCGATGACCTGCAGATCCTTCTCCTGCCGCGCAGGATCGAAGTTGAATGTGTCCGAGAGGTCCTTCACGGCGTCCTTCAGCTTTTTGCGCAGCGCAGTGAAGCGATCCTTGAAGTCCTTAAGCGCCGGGTCGCCGTTGTCCCGCACGGAGGGCAGGCGGCCGAATTCCGAGTGCAGCACCGCCTGCAGGGTCTCGGGAGCGCCGCCGCGCAGGGCTTCGGCGATGGCTGTGGTGATGCGCAGATCGCCCTCGACGGTGGCGGTGTACTTGGCCGTGGCGCCCGGCTCGTCCAGCATGGCGTACAGGGCCTGCGCCTGCGCCGTGAGGCCGTCGGCGTCCAGGGCGGAGAGGGCGCACAGGTCATGGTACCAGGGATGGTCATACACGGAGCCGCACTCCGCCTGCCGCACCGCCAGATCCAGCCAGGCGTCGGGATCGTCGGTCTTCATGATGAACCGATAGACCGTGTGTATCATCTCAAAGAGATCATTCATTCTGAAGGCGGCCGCCAGCACATGGAAGTCCCCGTCATCGCCCTCCAGCAGGCTGTTCACGGCTTCCCGGACGCTCTCGTCGAAGAGGGCGGTTTCCTCCTGCGTGTCGCACACGCGGAAAACCGGGTCGATGCCGAGGAGCTGGAACTGCGAGCGGATCGCCTCCGTGCAGAAGGCGTCGATCGTCGTGATCACTGCGCTGCCCAGCTCCTCGCGGGCCTGACTGAGCAGCTGGAGCTGCTCCCCCTCGGCGGCATCGATGCGCTTCACCAGTCCCTCACTGAGCCGCGCGCGCATCTCCGCCGCCGCAGCCCGCGTGAAGGTGACGATCAGCATCCGGTTCAGCCGCGCCCCGCGCCGCAGCACCAGCTGCAGAATGCGCTCCACCAGCACGGCTGTCTTACCGCTGCCCGCCGCCGCGCTGATGAGCAGTGTTTTTTCCTCCGCGTCGATGGCCTGCTGCTGTGCCCCCGTCCATTCCGGCATGGTCCCGCCTCCCCTGTTTCGATGAGGTCATTTTACCACAAGCCACCCGGAATGACAATGAAGCAGGCCAAAATGGCAGATTCTGTCTGTATATATAAATATATAATAATAAGGTTTGTGGGAACAACGGCAATACAGGCATTCCAAGGCAATGTCTTCGACCAGAGAGCGTGAAAATGTTTTTGACGCACACGTTCCCATGTATTTTTGCTGAAAACGGCGCTCACGGAGGCTGGCAAATACTGGCATATTCGGCGGAATGCGGCTGATTTTGCACAGGATTAAAGGGAAATCACAGCCTCCGCGCTGGATCTGACCCTTTGGACAAAGGTGGAGACAGTATCCGCCATACAGATGTGGCGGCATATTGGATACCGTGTGCAAGCTGCCATTCGCAAGGCGATGGAAGTCGGGTGGTTTGTGAATGGCGGTATCCTGTATACAGCCCTTCAATAAGCTCGTGCTGTATACAATACATCTGCATGGCGGTATGGTTTATACTGCATGCAAGAATAGACCTATTCCGAAAGCTGCCGATTGATATTGCCTGTATTTTGTATCCATTCACAGCCAGGTTGCACACTGTATACAAAAATCGGAATGGTAGGATTGCGTATACTGGATACAAACAAAGACTTACACGCCACAGCTGCTGATAGGCACCGCCTGGATCCTGTATACAAACCAGATCAAACAGAACACAGGATACAATATGTCTGTATAGCTGTATAATGTATACTGGATACATGACAGCTCTATTCCCGCAGTTGTCGATCTGCATTGTCGGTATCCTGTATACAGTTGCAGTCGGATTACGCATTGTATACAGAATATCCGCATGGGTGGATTGTATATACTGCATACAGGAAAAGACACATACGTCTCAGCTGCCACTTGGCATGATCTGTATCCTGCATACAGCCCAGATCGAACAACGAACGGGATAGAATATGCCTGCATGGCAATATTATGTATCCTGCATACAGGACGAGACGAACGCGCCGCAGCTATCGATTGGGCCGCCGGTATCCTGTATACAAACCAGATCAAACAGAACACAGGATACAATATCCCTGTATGGCGGCAATGCGTATACTGCATACAGGAAGGCACACGATCGCCCGCAGTGCAACGGGCGGCATCCGATCTGCCTCAAGCTTGCACCATCCGCATTCGATCATCGGAGAGCTGCGCGCTGAATGCGCATTTCTTGCGCTGTGCCATGCTGTATACAGGCTGCGGCATTCTGCCCGTCATTCGCCTGCATACATCGAAGCAGATTTGTTGTATCCTGTATACAAACACAACCAACATCCGCCGGGACGGGAGCTCAGCCGGCAGGATTTGTGCGGGACTTCCTGCATCGGCGGCGGATTTCATTGCTTTATCAGGGTAAATTTTGCATTGCTTTGACGGACAAGCTGCAAAAACGGTGTCATCAGGTCGTGACGACCGCGAATTTTGCGGCTTCTTCGCGAGAAAATCTGCAATTTGCTTGACAGATTTCGTCACGATTAGTATAATACACCATATGGAGCAGAAGGTCCGGAGCGGACCGATCGGCTCAACCATAAATAATCAGGAGGGATATACACATGAAGAAGCTGCTTGCTCTGGTGCTGGCAGTCGTCATGCTGGTCTCGATGGCTGCCATCGCCAGCGCCGACGAACTGACCTCTCTGAACACCTACGAGACGCAGGGCCGTGAGCTGGAGACCTGGAATATCCACTATTCCCAGGCTGCGGCTGACCTGAACGTGCTGTGCAACCTGTTCGATGGCCTGCTGACTAACGACAACCACGGCAACCTGAAGCTGAACGCCGCGAAGTCCTACGAGAGCCCCGACGGCGGCAAGACCTGGGTCTTCACCCTGAACGAGGGCATGACCTGGTTCGACAAGGACGGCGAAGTGCAGGCTGACGTGAAGGCCTCCGACTGGGCCACCGGCCTGGAGTGGGTTCTGAACTATGCGAAGAACGACTCCTACAACGCCTCCATGCCCATGGAAATGATCGTGGGCGCCGCGGAATACTATGAGTACACCAAGACGCTGACCGATTCCGAGGGTGCCGACGCTGTGAAGGCGCTGACCACCGAAGGCAAGTTCGATGAGCTCGTGGGCATCGATGTGGACGACGAGGCCGGCACGATCACCTATCACCTGGTCGATGCCCTGCCCTACTTCCCCTCTGTGGCCACCTACAACTGCCTCTATCCCCTGTCTGCCGAGCTGATCGAGCAGGTGGGCGTGGACGGCTATCGTGACATCACCTGGGAAGACATGTGGTACAATGGCGCCTATGTCATCTCCTATTTCGAGAACCTGAACCAGAAGGTGCTGACCAAGAGCCCCAACTACTGGAACGACGCCAACGTGAAGCGCTTCGACACCGTCACCATCAAGATGGTCGAGTCTGTCGCGAACGCCTATCAGCTGTACAAGGCCGGCGAGCTGGATCACGTCTCCCTGGACCAGGCCACCCTGCAGGCGATCTACTCCGAGTCCGCGGACGCTGAGTACAAGCCCTACCTGGTGGAAGCCCGTCCCACCAAGTACTCCTATCAGATGCACCTGGTGTATTCCAAGAACAAGGAAGACGGCACCCCGGACGAGAACTGGAACCTGGCTGTCGCCAACGAGAACTTCCGCAAGTCCCTGTACTACGGCCTGGATCTGACCAACTACCTGGCCCGGACCAACGCCATCAACCCCCTGAGCTGCGAGAACTACTGCTACACCGGCAATGGCGTGGCCTTCACCTCCGACGGCACCGACTACACTGTGCTCGTGCGCAATGAGCTGGGCCTGGACTATGACCGCACCACCTACAACCGCTACGACGCCGAGAAGGCCGCGCAGTACAAGGCTGCCGCCATCGAAGAGCTGACCGCCAAGGGCGTCACCTTCCCCGTGGAGATGGACTACTACATCTCCGGTTCTTCCACCGTGGCCGCCGAGACCGCCAAGGTGCTCTCCGACATCTTCTCCCTCTGCCTGGGCGATGACTATGTCAAGCTGAACACCAAGACCTACATCTCCTCTCTGGCCAACGAAGTCCGCAAGCCGCGCCTGGCTTCCTTCTACATCAACGGCTGGGGCGCCGACTTCGCCGACCCGGTCAACTTCCTGGGCCAGGAGACCTACAACGACTCCGCTGCGTACTACAGCAACGCCTACTCCAACATCAACGACGCGACCGACGCCGACCTGATCGCCGCGTATCAGGAGTTCACCGATCTGGTGGTCGCCGCCAAGGCCATCACCGACGACATGGACGCCCGCTATGCTGCCTTCGCCAAGGCGGAAGCCTGCTTCATCAACCATGCGCTGGCGATCCCCTGCAGCTACGAGGTTGCCTGGGAGCTGACCAAGATCAACAACTTCTCCAAGGTGTACAGCATGTACGGCATGCAGGCCTATCGCTATGTGGACTGGGAGACCAGCACCGAGGCCTACACCACCGAGCAGATGGAAGCCAACGCGGCGGCCTATGCTGCTGAGTAAGCTCCGCAATCCCGTGTTGTAAGAACACACGCTTCCGGGGCGGCCCTTTCTCGGGGGCCGTCCCGGATTTTCCAATCAACAATCGGATGAAAGATCCCTGTGGGAGCTGTCCGCCGCCGTGCGCGCCGCGCAATGCGGCAAACAGCCCCCGCTGGCGGTAGCCTTGCCGCGGATGGGTTCACAAGGAGGAATGGATGCATGGTCAAATACATCCTCAAGCGCCTGCTGCAGTCGCTGATCACCGTGCTGCTGGTGCTGAGCGTCGTGTTTTTTCTGCTCAGAATGATGCCCAGCGACTACTTCTTCACGGAGGATGAGCTGATCAAATTCACCGAGGAGCAGAAATACGCGAAGCTGGAGCGCCTCGGCCTGATGGAGATCTGCAAGACCTGCGGCGGGAAGGGCATGGTGGAGGACAAGGCCTGCCCGAACTGCCGGGAGGGCGACGCCGCCTCCGGTACCGGCTACCGCAACCGCAGCGTCTTTGCCCAGCTGGGCGACTTCTTCTATCAGATGGTCGAGATGCGCGTGTTCAACGCCAAGGGCAAGGAGGTCAAGACTGCGACGCCCGTGGCGCTGCCGGCTTATCTGAGCCAGAAGGCGGGCGGCACGGATCCCTTCGAGGGCACGCTGAAGGAGGGCTATTCCGTCCGGGCCTGCTTCAACCTGGGCAAGAGCATCCGCCTGGAGAAGGGCCAGTACGTCACCGACGTCATCGCGCAGAAGATGTCCGTCTCCATGGAAATCGGCCTGATCGCCCTGGCCATCTCCCTGGTGCTGGGCGTGGTGCTGGGCGTGCTGCAGGCCCGCTACAAGGACGGCGTGTTCGACCACATCGGCACGGGCTACACTGTGGTGGTCAACGCGGTGCCGCGGCTGGTCATCTACACGGTGATCATGATCGCCGGCAGCAGCCTTTTTGCGCTGCCCATGCGCTATGACGCCACCGCGGCCAATCCCGACCTGACCAAGGTGCTCCCCATCGTCTGCCTGTCCATGGCCTCCACGGCGGGCTACATGCTCTGGACGCGCCGCTACATGGTGGACGAGCTGAACAAGGATTACATCCGCCTGGCCAAGCTGAAGGGCCTCTCCACGCGCAAGGTGATGTTCCGCCACGTGCTGAAGAACGCCTTCGTGCCGCTGGCCCAGTACCTCCCCGCCTCCGTCCTGCTGACCGTGGGCGGCTCCCTGCTGGTGGAAACCTTCTTCTCCGTGCCCGGCATGGGCCCCGAGCTGACCAAGGCCATCAGCCGCTATGATCTGAACCTGGTGCAGGGCATTGTGCTGCTCTACGCCACCATGGGCATCATGGGCGTGTTCCTCGGCGACCTGCTGATGACCCTCATTGATCCCCGCATCAAGCTGACCGGAAAGGGGGATGTGCGCTGATGGCGAAGAATCAGAAGAATCCGAAAAGCCCAAAGACCATTCAGGAGCTGGAATCGCCCGTCGTTGACATGACGGTGCACCCGGAAGCCGTCGACAACGATCCGAAGGCCGAGCGCCCCATGGGCCGCGAGTATCCCAAGAGCCGCAACCTCATGCCGGAGCAGCAGCTGTTCGAGTTCGCGGAATACCGCCCGCAGGAGGCCGAGCGCATCGGCTACTCCAACTATTCCTACTGGAAGAGCGTCTGGCAGAACTTCCTCAAGAACCGCCCGGCGGTCATCATGTCCGTGGTGTTCATTCTGCTGTTCATCTTTACCTTCGTCGCCTCGGCCATCGGCAAGTATGACATCAACATGCTCACCGACATGAGCCGCTCCTACGAGCCGCCGAGCGGGGAATTCTGGTTCGGCACCAACGGTGTGGGCCAGGACTACTGGGCGCAGGTCTGGTACGCGACCCGGACCTCCATCGCGCTGGCCGTGTGCGTCTCCATCGCGCAGATTGCCCTCGGCGTGGTGATCGGCCTCATCTGGGGCTACGTGCGCAAGCTGGACCGCTTCTTCACGGAGCTGTACAACCTGATCGACAACATCCCCACCATCATCTACATGACCCTGATCGCGCTGATGGTCAACAAGAGCATGATCACGATGGGCGTGACGATGGTGCTCTTCGGCTGGCTGGCCACGGCCCGCAACGTGCGCAACCTGGTCTTCATGTACCGCGACCGCGAGTACAACCTGGCCTCCCGCTGCCTGGGCACCAAGCTGTGGCGCATCCTGTTCCGCAACATCTTCCCCTATCTGGTCTCGGTCATCATCCTGCGGCTGGCGCTGGCCATCCCCGGCACCATCGCCTATGAGACCACGCTGACCTATCTGGGTCTGATGGACATCATGACGCCCTCGCTGGGCAACCTGCTGGCCACCGCCCGCGCCATCTTCCCGCGCGCGAGCTATACGCTGCTGTTCCCGGCCGTCATCGTGTCCATCATCACGATCACCTTCTATCTGGTCGGCAATGCGTTCTCGGACGCCTGCGACCCGCGCAATCATGTGTAAAGGAGGGCGCCAGGAATGAGTGAAGCTGCAAAGCTGCAAGCCGCCGAGTTTGACGCCCGCGCCCGCCAGATCCTCTCGCAGCAGCCGCTGCTGTCTGTGCGGGATCTGGAAGTGGTCTTCTCCCTGCGCGGCAAGAAGCTGACCGCCATCCGCCGCACCTCGCTGGATCTGTATGAGGGCGAGACTCTCGCGATCGTGGGCGAGAGCGGCTCCGGCAAGAGCGTGTTCACCAAGTGCTTCGTCGGCATGACGGACAAGAACGGCTCCATTACCAACGGCTCCATCATGTACCAGGGCGAGGATCTCACCACCTTCAAGGAGAAGGACTGGCTGCGCATCCGCGGCAAGAAGATTGCCATGGTCACGCAGGATCCCATGACCTCCCTGAACCCGCTGAAGACCATCGGCAGGCAGATTCAGGAGAGCGTGGAGCTGCACCAGGGCCTGCGCGGCCACGCCGCGAAGCAGGAGACCCTGCGCATCCTGGACGCGGTGGGCATTCCGGATCCGGAGCGCCGCTACCGCCAGTATCCGCACGAGTTCTCCGGCGGCATGCGCCAGCGCGTGGTCATCGCCACCGCCGTGGCCTGCAAGCCGCAGATCCTGATCTGCGACGAGCCCACCACCGCCCTGGACGTGACCATTCAGGCCCAGATCCTCGACCTGATCCGCCGTCTGCAGAAAGAGCAGAACATGACGATCATCTACATCACCCACGACCTGGGCGTGGTGGCGAACGTCGCCGACCGCGTGGCGGTGATGTACGGCGGCCAGATCATCGAGATCGGCATGGCCAACGAGGTCTTCTTCGATCCGTGGCATCCCTACACCTGGGCCCTGCTCTCCGCCCTGCCCCAGCTGGGCGTGAAGGGTGAGAAGCTGCCCGCCATTGACGGCACGCCGCCCAACCTGTTCAACAAGATCGAGGGCGACGCCTTCGCCCCGCGCAATCAGCACGCCCTGAACATCGACTTCCTCGAGGAGCCGCCCATGTACGAGGTGACCGCCACGCACATGGTGAAGTCCTGGATTCGCGACCCCCGCGCGCCCAGGATGGAGCAGCCCAAGGCCATCCAGCGCCTCTCGGAGCCCAAGCATGAGACGGGCACCGATCCCAACGCCCATCATCCGCATCAGGATCCGAACCGCGTGCCGCTGGTGGAGGTGCGGGACCTGCAGGTGACCTTCGGCAGCGGGCGGAAGAAGTTCGTCGCCGTGGATCACGTCAACTTCACGATCTACAAGGGCGAGACTTTCGCGCTGGTGGGCGAGAGCGGCTCCGGCAAGACGACCATCGGCCGCGCCATCGTCCGCATCAATCCGGTCACGGCCGGCGAGGTGCTCTTTGAGGGCGAGCGGGTCTCCGGCAAGATCTCGAAGCAGATGGACGAGAAGGTCATCCGCTCCATGCAGATGATCTTCCAGGATCCCATGGCCTCCCTGAACGAGCGCGCCAAGGTGGACTACATCGTCTCCGAGGGCCTCACCAACTTCCACCTCTACCGCGACGAGCACGACCGCCAGGACAAGGTGCAGCAGGCGCTGCAGGAGGTGGGCCTGCTGCCCGAGTTCTCCAGCCGCTTCCCGCACGAGTTCTCCGGCGGCCAGCGCCAGCGCATCGGCATCGCCCGCAGCCTGATCATGGAGCCCAAGTTCATCGTGGCGGACGAGCCGATCTCCGCCCTGGACGTGTCCATCCGCGCCCAGGTGCTGAACCTGCTCAACGACATGAAGCAGAAGCGCGGCCTGACCTATCTGTTCATCGCCCACGACCTGTCCGTCGTGCGCTTCATCTCGGACCGCATCGCCGTCATTCACAAGGGTCGCATCGTGGAGCTGGCCGAGAGCGAGGAGCTCTTCTACCGCCCCCTGCACCCCTACACGAAGGCCCTGCTGTCCGCCGTGCCCAACCCCAACCCCTACGTGGAGCGCCAGAAGAAGCTCCTCGTCTACGATCCCAACGTGCACGACTACAGCGTGGACAAGCCCGAATGGGTGGAGATCCTCTCCGACCACTTCGTCTACGGCAACGCCCGCGAGGTCGACGGCTACCGGGAAGAGATCGCCCGGATGGAACAGTAAGAAGAATTGATTTGCACCCCCTCTCTGCCGGATGAATAATGCGGCGGGGAGGGGGTGTATTATTTTACACATTGCGAACTTGACAGATCAAAACATGGATCGTATAATTCTTAAGAACAAATGATATGGAGGCGATACTATGGCCAGAGAATACGAAAAACCATCAGTTGCTACCCCGTTGACGATTCCTCAATTGGTTTATTGCTTCCTTCTAATACTTGTTTCAGCAAGTGTTTTGCTATCGACTGTTTCGTTCAGATGTTCAGTATTCTATAATGATTATGTTAAGGTGTTTTTCTCTCCAGCTTTGTTCGCAATTCATTTCATTGTAAACAGAAACAACAAGCACCCTGTGCCGCTTTATTCGTATGTTTTGTTGTTAGTCTCGTTATCATGTTATCTTTGCATTTCAGACTATTTGTTCAGATCAACAACAAGTATCTCAAATAGTGGAATCCTTTTTGAAATCATTTCAATTGTGCTACTTTTGCTATTGCTTATTCTTAGCAATAAAGATGTCGTGAGTGTCGATCCAGTATCTCTTCTAATTGCTACTGTCCATATTATTGCTTCTTGGCTGTGGATACAGATTATATCTAAAGGAACGTCAATCACTGCGTATTCTAGGAAAGGAGGAATCGTTAAATCACTAGATAAGAATTTTTCATCTACATATATCGTCATAGTTTGTACAATTATTGTTTGTATATTAATTGTCTTGATGGCAATAGATTATTGCAAACACAAAAATATTAAATTGCTAGCAATAAAGCGAAAGATGACTCCACACGAAGGATCAACCCAGAATATCTCAGCTGCTCTATCGCATTCAAAATCATTTGAAACACAGCTGTTAACAGGCAAAACCTCCAACAATGAACATAGAGAAACTGAGCGCATACGAAGGGAAGCTGAAGATGCGGAGCGCAAACGGAAGGAAACCCAAGAAAACGAGCGTAGGTTAATGGAAGCTGTGAAAGCTGAAGAAGCCGAACGCAGGCGCAAGGAAGCCACAGAGGCTGAAGTCTGGCGTAGAGCGGCAGAGGAGGTCGAGCGTAAGCGCAGGGAAGCTGAAGAAAAGGAACGTAAGCGTAAGGTGGCCGAAGAAGCCGAGCGCAAGCGCAAGGAAGCCGAGGAAGCAGAACGCAGGCGCAAGGAAACTGAAGAAAAGGAACACAAGCGTAAGGTGACCGAAGAAGCTGAGCGCAAACGCAAAGGAGTGGAGGGGAAGAAAATGCCAGGCATCAGCTTCGGAAAATGGCTCGCTGACTACGACTACATACAGGGCCTGGTTGGCGCGCATATGTGTGTTGGCAAAGTGAAGATGGATTTTGCCGAGTATTTCCGGGAAATCAAAGAACGGTATCCTGTGCGGGATGTATATGTCCCGCAGGATGACTTTGATCCTGCGATCGAGGCAAAAAGAGAGGGCAAATACGCATACGCAAACATGCTCTATATGAATCTTACGCGCGACAAAGGCGCACTGTCAAGCAATGTTGTCGCAGCGTGGATCAAAGTGCTTGCATGTGCCGGCGATGTGGAAGATGCCATTCTGCTTGGAGAATATGCGCTGAACGACAGGAATGCGGTTCGAATCAACGGCACGGCCTGGATGCTGCTGGAATCAAATGTCACGGCATTGAAGATGCTGGTTGCACGGAGAGATTGGCAGGGACTGCAGCAGAAGATCGCGCAGATGTCCGGCTCCGGGAGCTTCATTTCTCTGGAAGATATTGATGTCTGCCAAAAAGCCAAAGCCGCAGATGCTGAACGGCAAGAAGCCGAGCGCAAGCGCAAGGAGGCCGCAGATGCTGAACGGCGGCGCAGAGAAGCCGAGGAAGCAGAGCGCAAGCGCAAGGAGGCCGCTGAGGCTGAGCGGCGGCGTGCCGAAGCGGAAAGGAGTGCAGCGAACATGACTCCGGTATCCACCTTCCACACCAAGGTTGTCGGCGTGACCTACCGGAACAGCGACGGCAGCGACCGCCAGCAGATCATCCGGAATCTGATTCAGAACGGGCAGCTGCGCGTCGGCACGGAACTGCAGCTGATCCCGGAGCCGACCAATCCATACGACAGCAATTGCATTCAGGTTGTGACCATGAACGGCCTGCAGATCGGCAACCTGTCCAGGGAGGTGGCGGCAAATGTGGCGCCTGCAATGAAGGCTGGTTCCGTGTACAAGGCACAGGTATCGACATTGACGGGCGGCGGCATCAGCTACGCAGCAGGCGTAAACATCCAAATCACCTGCTACGACAGGCCATCAACGCCATCACGGCCAAGCTATACGACTGCGCGTTCTTCCTACTCATCGCCGTTTCCTGATGATGATGCATGGTTGTTTGATCCCACTGAAACCATTGATGATATCGCAAGAGCAGAAGGCTTTTCCATCGACGATGACGGCCACTGGGTACCGCTGAGAGATGACGATGAGTGGTGAGATCAAAGGATGTATGCGCGATGTAATGAGACAGAACAAAAAGCGTGAATGTCTTTTTGCAAGCCTGCTCTGCCCGATGAAAAACAGCATCCTTTTCCACATCAAAACAGCCCCGGAACGTGCCATTTCACCGAACGCTCCGGGGTTTGTTCGGTTGATTCCGCCGCCCATCCATCCGCCTACCCGCCCCGCCCTCCGATTCTGCTACTGCTCAGCCCGCAGGGCAATATACGCATGAGCGTGTCCGGCTGCGCATGGATCGTGAAAGACCCCCCTGCACCAAGGAAAGGGCTTTGGGGAAGGATAGGGGCATGGGGGAAGGAAAGCCCTTTTCGGCC
>CAMNHF010000020.1 GCA_946538975.1 uncultured Clostridia bacterium
TGATCCGCTATGTGGACGCCGCGACGAACGCGGATATCGCGCCGCAGCAGGCCTACGATCTGGCGGACGGTATCTATCAGGTCAGCCCCGATTCACAGGATGTCACCGATGAGTGGGAGCTCGTGAGCCAGAACCCGGTGACAATCACCGTCCGGAACGGCGTGGCCAGTCCTGCGGAGGTCATCTTCCGCTACCGCTATCATGCCCAGGCGACTGCGGAACCGACGGTTGAACCCGCTCCCTTGTCCGGCCATGTGGTCATCCGCTATGTGGACGACGTGACCGGCGCGGACATCGCTCCTGTGCAGAGCTACGAGCTGTCGGACAACACCTATCAGCTGACGCCCAATCCTGCCGGACTCTCCGCGGAATGGCGGCTGGTCAGCGCGCAGAGCGTCACGATTACTGTCCGCGGCGGCATCGCGAACCCGAGCGAGGTCATCTTCCGCTATGCGCGCGAATCGGCTGCCACGGCAACCCCGACCGCGCAGTGGGCGACACCCGTGCCCACGGTCTACACCGGCTATGCGCTGACAACGCAGGCCACGGCGCTCCGCTATGAAATCAGCCGCCGGGACAACACCATCCTGCAGCGGCTGGAGGCGAACACCCTGGTCAATGTGCGCTCGGAGATGGCCGACAGCGATGGCAGCTGGTGGAGCCATGTGACGCTGCTGGACGGTGCGGAGGGCTTCGTGCCTTCCGGCGACCTCCGCCCGATCAACGCGCAGGAAGCCAAGTATTACATCGATCAGTACGAAGCGAGCCAGGCCACGCCGGTGCCTGCCCCGACCAGCACGCCGATGCAGATCAGCGGCTGGGCCCGGACCGTGCCCGCCAGCGTCCCGCTGCGCGCGACGTGCAGCGACAAGAGCGTGCAGCTGGCGATCCTGGGCGCGAATACCGCGGTCTACGTCACCGGTCAGGAATACAATACCGAGGACGGCTGGGTCTGGCACATTGCGCAGTATAGCGGCAGCTGGGGCTACATCCGCTCCGATATGCTGCGGATGATGAGTGCCGCCGAGGCTGAACAGTACCTGAATGAGCTGACAGCCACCGAGGCGCCCGTGATCGCCACGCCGCTGCCCTACAGCCCGGCCGCCATGTCCAGCTACGGCTACATCTACGCCAAGAACGGCGGCCAGGTGAACATGCGGCAGCAGGCAGGCACGAACTACAGCAAGCTGAAGGGCCTGTACAACTATGCGTTCTGCCTGGTGCTGGGCACGCAGGAGGTGGAAGGCACTACCTGGTATCATGTGCAGTATGACGGCGTGACCGGCTGGGTCAGCGGCAGCTACTTCAAGCAGATGAGCCTGTCCGAGCTGGAAAGCTTCCTGGAGAGCGATGAGTACCTCCAGGGCATCCGGAACAACAGCGGCGACGCGCAGGCCAGCGTGACCCCCGCGCCCCTGGTCAGCCAGGAGCAGCAGCTGGCGGAAAGGTGGCAGGCCTCCGAGGAGAGCCTCCACGTGACCTACGCCACCTGGGTGCCCATCGCGACAACCGCGCCGCTGCCCACCGAAACGGCGACCATGGCAGCCATGGAGAGCGTGACGGAGAGCCCCGCGCCCACCGCGACGCCCACGGTCGAGCCCATCAGCACCATTGCCCCTGTCTCGACCAATCCGCCGGAGAAGGCGCAGGGCGGCGGGTCCATCCTGGGCTGGCTGATCGGCGGCCTGGCGGTGATTGGCATCGGCGGCGGCACCTGGGTCGGCATTCGCCAGAAGAACCGCCGTGCAGCGGCCCAGCGCGCGGCATGGAAGCGTTCGGAGGCGGCCAAGTCCCAGACGCAGAAGCCTGCGGCCCCGCTGAGCGGCACCTATCCGCAGCAGACCGAGGTGACGCAGCACCGTTTCCCGGTCGACAGCACGCCTTATCAGCGCCCGACCGACACGACCAGGCCTGTGACCGGCAGTCAGACCGGCAGCCAGACCCCGGCGGGCGGCAGTCCCGGCACGACGGTCAATCAGACCCCAGTGAAGCGCCGCCGCACGCAGAATACCACCCCTGACAATCCGCAGTAACTCATCCCGGAGGCAGTGCCGTGCGCGCTGCCTCTTTTTTGCGGCCCAAATGGGCAAAGCAAAAAGGCGGCCCATATGAGCCGCCTTCCTGCGGGAGAGGGCTTACCGCGGGCGGAGCTCGCCGCCGATGTCAAAGCAGCGGCTGCCATCCCGGAAGCCGGAGTAGGTGAAGTTGTCTGCCAGGCGGCACAGGCGCGTCTGCACGTGCTGGCCGGGCAGGCATTCGTTGTCATAATTGATGGCAAAGCGGCCCAGCTCCATCGACCGCAGGGTGTCCAGCCCCAGGGCGTTGCAGCACCAGTCCATGTACCGGGCATTGTTGACGTGGCCATTGGCGTCCAGATCGCTGTAGACCAGCTCCAGGCTGCCCTCCGTGACGGTCCCGCCGATCTCGTTGACCGGCCCGGGGAGGCCCAAGGGCGCCATCAGATCGCTGTTGTCAGGCATCAGGCAGAGCACCGCGTCCGGCTTCACCATGTGGCGGGTCTTCAGATCCATCAGCACCCACAGGCTGCCTGCACAGCCGACCTGTTCGCCGCCTGCGTCGGTCAGGACAAAGTAACGGGGGAAGAACCACCGCCGGGTCGGCATGGGGAAGGTCTCGATCGACACGGTCTCGCCCAGCTTGGGATAGCGGTACATGACGGTCTCCAGCCGCGTCAGCACCCAGGCAATGTCCATCCGCAGCAGCTCATGGCGGCCCGCGCCGAGCAGGCTGCTGTGCGCGCCGGCGGTCTCCTGCATCGCCTCCAGCAGGGCGCTGGGACGCCAGGAGGAGGTGAAGTCACAGTCCCTGGTTGAGAGAGTCACTTTTTCCCGATAGGTTTTCAGCATCATGCTCCTCACTTTCTGCGCGCTCCGGGCAATAAAACCGCCGGCACGCGCGACGGCGGCCGGCAGCTTCCGTCCGTTTCGCGCCCTGTTTCAATGCAGCCGCAACAGCGGAAAAGGGGAGAAACGTCCGTGGTTCAGTCGATGGCGGCTCGGAAGGGGCGATGGCAGCTCCGGCTCACCTGAGCTCCGAGATCGCCCGGATGCATTCCTCGCAGAGCAGCTTGCCGCGGAATTCCTGCGTGTTCACCGTGGAGCCGCAGAGCACACAGTTCGGCACATACTTCTGCAGGATGATCCGCTCGCCGTCCACCGAAATCTCGATTCCGTCCTTCTCCTTCAGATCCAGGGTTCTGCGCATTTCAATCGGCAGGACAATTCTTCCCAGTGTGTCAAGCTGACGAACGATGCCGGTGCTCTTGATTCCCTCTGCCATTCCTGATACCTCCATAACGTGGCCAGGTCATAATTAGATATAACCATATATATAATATGCCACAAAGCAGCGTGATTGTCAAGAAAAACACAGAACAGATTCTCACATCAACTGCTTTTTCTCGAAAACGGTTGCCATCACGCTGCTGCCGGCGGTGATCAGCGCTCTTCGAGCACGGCCACACCAAAGGCGGGGAGGAGGAATTCCGCTGCTTCCTGTCCGGTCAGGAGATCGCGGAAGGGATGCGGCAGCCCGATCCGCTGCCGGGTGCCGGTGTAATTCTGCAGGAAGACCGCGGACCCGCGCCGGACGGCCACGACGCCCTCGGGCAGCGGCACGTTCAGGGCCCGGGGGAGGGAAAGCCCCCGCAGCAGCTCGTCATAGACGACGCCGAGCGATGCAGCGTCCGGCTCCGCCGCCAGATACCAGGCCTGTCCCTGTCCATAGGCGTGCCGCGTCAGGCAGGGCTGGCCCGCATAGTAATCGCTTCCGTAGACGGCGACGGCCTCGCAGCCCTGCGGCACGACAACCTCGCACAGGCGGATCAGCCGCCCGCAGCGGCCGTCGGCGAAGCGCATTTCGTTGCTCTCGTCATCGCCGAGCGTGTCCAGCTCCTCGGCGCGCAGGCCCAGCACATCGGTCAGCCCGTGCGGCGCGTCGCCCAGGAAGGCCAGATCATCCTCGTTCACCACACCGGAGAAGCAGGTCATGAGCAGCGTGCCGCCCCCCTCGACGAAAGCGCGCAGCTTCTCTTCGATGCCGCCGCGCAGCATGAACAGCAGGGGAGCGATCACCAGGCGATACCTGCTCAGGTCTGTGCAGGCCCGCAGATCGCGGAAGTCCACGCTGATGCCGCGCTTCCACAGCTCCCGCCAGTGGGCGGTGACGGTCTCCGTATAGCGCATATCGCCCCGGCGGGCGGCCTGCACCATGTCCAGGGCCCAGCGGTTCTCCCAGTCGTAGAGGATGCAGCACTGCGCCTCCACCGGCGCGCCATGGACAGCCTGCAGCTTTTCAAGGGCCAGCCCGACCTCCGTCACCTGGCGGAAGGTGCGCGTATCGTCCCGTCCGCTGTGGTCGACAACAGCCCCGTGGAACATCTCCGCCCCGCCGCGGCCCTTGCGCCACTGGAAATACTGCACGCTGTCGCTGCCGTGGGCGACCGCCTGCAGCGAGGACAGCAGGTGCATGCCCGGCTTCTTCAGCTTATTGACGTCCTTCCAGTTCACCAGCGAGGGCGTGGATTCCATCAGCAGGAAGGGCTGATCCTTCAGCGAGCGCATCATGTCGTGCCACATGCCGTATTCGGCAGCGGTCTCGATCTCCGGCTTCGTATGCCATTCCGGGTAGCTGTCCCAGCTCACCACGTCGATGTCCTCCGCCAGGGCGAAGTAGTCGTAGTCCCAGAAGCGGTGCATCAGGTTGACGGTCACGGGCAGCTCCGGGTTCACGGCCTGCACCGTGTCCCGCTCCCAGCGGATGAAATCGCGGCACTGATCCGTAGAGAAGCGCCGCCAGTCCAGCCGCATTCCCAGGTTGCTCATCTGCCCCTCGGGCGAGGGCGGCTCGATCTGCTGCCAGTCGGTATAGCGCATGCTCCAGAAGCCGGTCCACCAGGCCGCGTTGAGGGCATCGAGCGTGCCGTATCTGCGCTGCAGCCACTCGCGGAAGCGCTGCTGGCACAGCGGGCAGAAGCAGTCGCCGGAGAGCTCGTTGGACAGATGCCACAGGATCACCGCGGGATGGCTGGCGAAGCGCTCGGCCAGGGCACGGTCGATGGCGGCGGTCTTCTCCCGGAAAACCGGCGAGGACGGGCAGTGATTGTGCCGCTCGCCAAAATGCCGCCGCCGGAAGTGGGCGTCCACCCGCAGCACCTCCGGGTATTTCTGCGCCATCCAGGCGGGGCGGGCACCGGAGGGCGTCGCCAGGATCGTCCGGATGCCGTGCTGCCACAGGCGGTCGATGATCTCGCCGAGCCAGTCAAGCTGGTAGACGCCCTCCTCCGGCTCCAGCAGCGCCCAGGAGAAAATGCCCAGCGAGACACAGTTCACATGCGCCTTCTCCATCAGCTCCACATCCCGCTGCAGGATGTCCGGCCGGTCCAGCCACTGATCCGGGTTGTAGTCGCCGCCGTGCAGGAATACGGGGAATTTCGGTGTCAGGGACATGATGCTTCCTCCTCAGTCCAGGGTGTTCTCCTCATCCAGCAGCCGCTGCACCTCGCCGAAGTAGGTCTCCACTTCCGCGTCGGACAGATTCATCCGCTTCTGCAGCATTTCGACAATCTTCCGCGGCCGCACGCGGGCATAGTAGCGGGTTGCCTTGATGTTCTTCTGCCAGTCGGCATACTTCATGTTCTTCCAGCGGGCGATGTGGCGGGGAAGCAGCTGCTCCAGCACCGTCTCCCACTGGATGAATTTGCTCTCCACATAGGGCCAGAGGAAGGAGGTTTCCAGTACCTCGGCAAAGCGGGTGAGGAACTTCGCCTTCATCTCCGGCACCCTCAGCAGGGCGTTGAGCGGCTCATGCCGGAAGGCCTGGATCTTGGCGGAGACAGGCTTGATGTAGTATTCCAGCGGGGATGTCTTTTTGTCCGAGGAGGAGCCGAAGCCCGCTTCCACATCGAACAGCAGGTACTTCCACTTGCCGCCGGGCACGCGGTACATCCGCACATTCGTGACGTCCGTGTTGCCGATGATGATTTCAAAGGCCGCGTGGGTGAACAGGCTGTCCACATCCAGCCGGTCCAGCACGTACTGCAGGTTTTCCGGCTGGTTCAGGTCCTGCTTCTTGCAGAAGTCGCACAGGGCCAGCCAGTCGGTGTTGCTGCCGTTCTGCAGGAAGCGGTCGCTGCCGGTGCGCGCGAGGATGTCGATGGCGTCCACCGTATCCTCGTCCTCCAGATCAATGCCCTCCCACTGGGCGACGAAGTATTTGTTGATCTTCTCGCGGAGGTTGTAGTGCCCCCAGTACTCGCCGTTGATGTAGACCTCGATGGGCAGAGCGTCCTGATAGATGATGTCCAGGTTTTCCGCGAGGGAGGAGATCAGCGGATCGCGCATGCGGGTGGCGTGCCAGTCAGAGTTGGCCCCGCGCAGCAGCAGCGCCTTGTAATGGGTGTAATTGCGGTTGGGGAAGGGGTTGTATTCAAAGTACTCATTGCCCCAGGCCTTGCGCGCGTAGATCGCGATGGACTTCTGCCTGTTCTGGCGCGCACTGTGGCCGCTGGCGGTGAAGGTGCCCATCTGCGCCAGGCGGCGGGTGCCGGTCTCGTCAAAGTACTCGATGAAGACCGGATACTCCCATTCCTTGTCGTAGTTCGGGATGCTGCCATTGCCCTTTACCAGGGCGCCGGTTTTGGAACTGAACAGATACTTTTCGTCCGTGGTCAGGCAGACAACGGCCACCGGCGAGGCGTCGCTGACAAAATAGGTCGCGCAGACGGTCTCGGAGGACACCAGACCGCCCGCAAAGGCCTTCAGCCGCACAGAGGTGGTCTTCTTCAGCGTCAGGCCGGCAGCGGGGAATTCCTTGGACTTGGCAGTCGGCGTGGAGCCGTCGGTGGTGTAGCGCAGCACGGCGCCCAGCGGCACGGCGGCGCTGACCGTGACCTGCCCCTCGTAGAAGCCCGCTTCCGTGACAAAGGACGGCGTGCTCACGCGGCCGCCGCAGGCAGTGCCCGTGTTCTTTTTGCCCGGCGTGGCCTCCTCAAAATAGCCATACTGGCCGCTGCTGTCCAGGCCCCAGGAGACGCTGCCGTACTGCCGGTCAAACGCCACCTGATCAACCAGCTCGCCCGCGGCGCCGGAGAGAATCACCTGATCGCCCTCCGCGCTCAGCTTGAAGCCCGTGTAAAACACCGAGCCCTTGCCCGGCGCCGCGCTGCTGTCGCCGGTGCAGTACACCAGCAGATAAGCGTCCTTCTTCAGCGTGGTGCCCTGCGGGAAGGCCCATTTGGCCGGGTTCTTCTTGCTGTCGCTGAGGAACCAGCCGCTCAGATCGACGCTTTTCCCGCTGACATTGTGCAGCTCCACCCAGTCATAGGCATGGCCGTCGGTGTACATGCCGTTGGAGGCCACCACCTCGCTGATGACCACCGGCGCATCCGAGGCGGCCGCCGCCGTAAGCAGCAGCGCAAGGCAGAGCGCGATGAGGATTCCGGACAGATAACGCATATGGACAGCTCCTTCCGATTCGTCATGGGAACAGAAAGAGATTATCACTTTCCGCCGGGATTCGCAACCGGAGCGCGGGAAATTGCTTTTCTTTTTTGTGCGGGTATGATAGAATGATTCCGACGAGCCGGAGAGAGCTTGCAAAGGAGGCTTTCGCATGAATTTGTCCAAGTGGCTGCGGAACGCGGCGGTGCTGGTGCTGCTGGTCACCGCGCTGTCCGTGGCCTGGTACGCCGCGCGCACCGTCACGATGACCGCGGCAATTGAAGACACGCGGAGCAATCTGGAATACAATCTGAAACGCCTGGAAAAACAGCAGGCGGAATACGAACAGGTGCAGGCCGATCTGCCCGTGGCGCAGGCCCGGCTGGCGGAGCTGCAGCCCCAGGCGGACACGGCTGCCGCCGAAGAGAGCCGCCTGCGCGCCGAGCGCAAGGAAAAGCGGCAGGCCTATACCGATGCCCAGACGGCCATGAACGAAAAGCGCAGCGTCCTTGAGAGCCTGCGGGAGACCGTGCGGACCGAGACCGCTGCCGCCGAAGATCTGCTCGCCGAAGCGGAACAAATCCTCTCCGGCGTACGTCAGGAAGAGGGGGAAGGAGGCGGCAGTGATGAGTGAAAAGCAGAGAGACCGCCTGCTGCCCGTGCTGCTGATCCTGGTTATCCTGACCGGCATTGTCCTCTCCGCCGGCCTGATCTGGCGGGAGCGCACGATGGCGGCGGAGCTGAACGGCCTGGAAACGCAGCTGAACACCGCGAAGGATGAGATTCGCCGCATCTCCACCGAGAAGGAAACCATGCAGGATGAGCTGACGGAGACCAACAACAGCATCCGGGAGGCGGAGCTGACCCTGCAGGAATCCGGCGCAAAAAGCGAGGAGATCCGGGGACAGCTGGCGGAGCTGGCCGAGCATCAGCCGCTGGTGGACGCGGCCGTGACGGAGGCCGAGAGCGCGTATGCGGCGCTGGCGGAAGCGCAGCAGAAGCTGCACAGCGCCGTGGCCGCGCTGGAGACCGCGCTGCGCACGCTGAAGGCCGACGAGGAGAGCGGCGCAGATGATCGGATCGCCGCGGACAGAGAGCTGGCTGCCGAAGCGGCCGAAGCGGTTCGTCTTTCAGTGGAAGAACTCCGCAGCCTGAACAGCGCCGGGGAAGCCGCGGAGGGAACGTCGGAGGAAGCCTCAGAATAAGATAAGCATCGGGAGGATAACATGGCCGAATGGGACGATATTCTTGAGGCGCAGGCCGGGGATGAAAACGCCTTCACGCGGCTGATGACCGCGCAGGAGGCGTTCATCTGGCGGGTCTGTTACGCCTGCCTGCGAAATCGGGAGGAGGCGGAGGACGCGCTGATCGACGTGATGCAGCGCGTCTGGCAGCGGATCGGCATCTACCGGGGAGAGTGCGCCTTTTCGTCCTGGGTGGGCCGGGTCGCGCGGAATGTCTGCATCGACCGCATCCGCGCCCGTCAGGCCGAGAAGCGGCCCCAGCATGTGATTCCGCTGGACGCGCCCGATCCCGATACCGGCCTGGCCATCGATCCGCCGGATCCGTCGGACGGGCCGGAGCAGCAGCTGGAGCAGAAGGAAGCGCTGGCGGAGGTGCACAGCGCCATCCTGCAGCTGCCGGAGGAGCAGCGGGATGTGGTGCTCTGCTACATCGCCCTGCTGTCCGAGGGGGAGGAGCGGTCAGTTTACCAGCGGATGGCGGATCGGCTGGATCTGCCGCTGGGCACCGTGCAGAGCCGGCTGAACCGGGCCCGGCGAAAACTGGCAGCCTGGCGGAACAATTCCGCGCAAAATGCGTCTGATGGGGTGAAAGGAGGTCGCCGCGATGACATGTGAAGCCTACGAAGCGCTGCTTGTCAGGCATATCGCCGGCGAGGCCACCCCGGAGGAGGAGGCGGAGATGCACCGTCACGAAGCCGGCTGCCCCGCCTGCGCAGCACAGCGGGCCGCGCTGGACGGCACGGATGCTGATCTGCGGACGCTGGCGGAGGAGATTCCGCCGATGCCGGAAGGGCTGCACACGCGCTGGGCCGGGCGCTTTGCCCAGCCGGAGCCGGACGCCGCGGCGGATGAACCCATGACACAGCGGAAGCACAGAAACTGGTGGCGAGGGATCGCCGTGGCCGCAGCCCTGGTATTCGTGGTGGGCGGGGCGATCATGACAAAGGACAGCCTGAACCCCCGCGGCACGGCGGCCGTGAGCGGTGCAGCGGCGCGGAAGACCGCTGACAGCACCTATGGCGGCGTCTACGACGGCGGCGCACCCGCTCCGAATCTCAGCCTGAACAGTTATCAGGCTGCCGGCGGGGTCGAGACCGAAGAGGCCATGGTCTACGATTTCGAGGAGGAAATCGAAGAGGAGCCGGAGTTTGCGCCGGCAGAGGAGACCCCGGAGACCGGCAGCGCGCGGGAGAAGAAGATCATCCGCAATGTCAGCCTCTCGATGACCACCCGTGCCTTCGAGGAGAGCCTGAGCGCCCTGCGGCAGGGCTGCGAGAACGCCGGCGGCTGGATTGCACAGGAAGCCGTCAGCACGAACTACAGCGGCCTGCGCACCGCCAGCCTGACGCTGCGCATCCCCGCGGAGCAGCTCGACAGCTTTCTCAGCGCAGCCGACAGCGCGGCGCAGATCACCAGCCGGATGGTCACCGCCAGCGATGTAACCGACAGCTATTATGACACGAAGAGCCGACTGGAGAGCGAACGGGTGCTGCTCGCGCGGCTGCAGGCGCTGGCTGTGGAGGCCGCCGATCTCTCTGATCTGCTGGAGCTGGAGAGCAAGATTTCGGAGACGCAGTACACCATCGACCGCCTGGAGGGCAGCCTGCGCAGCACAGACCGGCAGGTCAGCGATTCCACCGTCAGCATCACGCTCCGCGAGGAGGCAAAGGCGGAGGCTGTGCAGAATGAGCAGCTCTCCCTGGGCGACCGGATCAGCCATGCCTTCTCGGTGGGCCTGGAATGGCTGGGGGAGGCGCTGACTGACCTGTGCCTGTTCCTCGTCGCGGCCCTGCCCTTCCTCCTCATCATTGCGGTTCTCATCGCCGCCGCCGTGCTGATCCGCCGCGGCAGGAAGCGCAAGGACGGCAAGGCGAAGCAGTGATGCGGGAAACCATACTCGATTACAAAATCAAAGGAGAGAAGCATCATGTCCCGACTGGGAGATCTGATCCGCACCGAGCGCGTGCGCCAGGGCCTGACGCCCAAGCAGGTGGCCCGCAAGTGCGGCGTCAGCGAGAGCTATATCATGGCGGTGGAGGCCGGCACGCGCATCATTCAGGATGACCAGGCCCGCCGGATCCTGCGCACCATCGGCCTCCGGCAGCAGACCGAGGCGGACTTCACCCTGGACGACATCGCCGCCACCGTGGATCTGGCCCAGGCGTCGCCCTCGGTGGCGCGGGCCGTGGCCGAGCGGCCAAAGCAGAAGGAGAAGCCTGCCGCCGAAAGCCAGGACGAGCAGGGGGCCGGGGTCACCGGCAGCGTCTGGCTGGACGCGCTGACCAGCGTGCTGAAGAATGTGCCGATCATGAACGCGGTGATGAAACCCGTCGGCCATCGCCTGCTGCCGATTGAGCAGGGGCGGATCGAAGGCGGCGCGCCGGACAAGGTGTTCTACTTTCTCGTGCCGGACGACAGCATGCGGGGCTTCCGCATCCACGCGCAGGATCTGGCGCTGGTGGTGCCGGCCCAGAGTCCCATCGACGGCGCGGTGATGCTGGTGGAATACAGCGGCCACCGCAATCTGCGGAAGATCAAGCGGCTCGACGGCACAACCCTGCTGCTGCAGACCTATGACCGCGAGTATGACGCCATCACGGTGCAGCTGAACCAGGTGAACTGCATCGGCCGCGTCGTCCGTGTGGAGTTCACGCTCTGAGGCAAACAGAAAAGGAATCCCGGCCGGCATGATCGGCGGGATCCCTTTTGCGTTTCAATCGCGTGGGACTTATTTCAACTTCGTGACAGTGCAGGGCCACATTTCCCGGTACATCTCCAGATTCTGCCTGTTGCCCATCAGATTCACATACGCGTCGTAGAGCGCGGCAGCGGCATCGCCGGGGATGGTCAGCGTGCCGGCGACGGTGCTGCTGCCCTGGAGCGTGAAGGGGTGCGTGTCCTTCCGGCTGCGGGCCAGCGCCTTGAGCAGCGGCAGGCTGACATCGGTCAGGCAGACGGTGTAGTCCTCCATGAAGATCTGGTCGTACTCATCCACGCGGGAATGCACGGGAAAGGCATACTGCTCCTTGTCCACCGTGACGGTCAGCTCCTCCGCCCAGATCTCATGATCCGCGGTGGTCGCCACCGTCAGCCGCAGGAACACCAGGCCGCTGTCCGCGTGCTCCAGATAGTCGATGTACGCGCACACGGTGATCTCCTCGTCCTCACAGGTGCCGAAGAAGGGCTGGTTCAGCGGCCTCACCACGATGTCGACGCCGTTGTCCGTGGGGAAGACCGCCATATCCGGCAGCTCCTCCAGCGCGCGGGTGTCCAACTCCGCCAGCGCCGTGCCGGAGAGCAGCAGCAGGGCCAGAATCAACAGAAAGCAGCGCTTCATGTAACATCACCTCCATCTGCTGTTATTGTAACCGTTCGGGGCACATATGTCAATTCTATGAAGCATTCTTTACATTTGGATTTCAACGGCTCGTGGATGCGGGAAGGGCAGAAATGATTGACAATTCCCGGCTGCGCCTCTATAATGCACTTGGCTGCCGTCATGCAGACGGCCGGAGAAGGAGGCAGCCGGATTGAGAGAGTGGTTCCGCCGGATCGGGCGCGCTTTGGGCGGTCTCCTGGGCCTTGCGTTGATCGCGGCGGTCATTGCCGTGGCCTTCGTGGCGGTGGTGATGATGGTGCCGGAGAAGGATGCGAATCCATATCCGGAGACGGTTCGCACCCAGCCCGCTGCCGCGTTGGAAATCACCGGCGAGCGTGAACTGCGGCAGGCCGTGGAAGCCGCGCCGGTGCCGGTGCTCACCTGTCCTGTCGGCTTTGCGCTGACGGGCGGCCGGAGCTATGACACGGAGACTGCCGCGGGCCGCGCGCGGGTGATCCGCCTCCGCTACAACACCGGGGACGGCGAGATCGAGGTGTGGACTGTCTGGCCTGCGCAGGCGGCAGACGCCCTGCCGCTCCGGCAGCCGCTGGTCACCAATGTGTCCTGGGCCATGGCGGGGCAAAAGAGCATCGAGGCTGTGGACAACGAGGCCCGCTGGATCTGTGTCCAGACGGAAAAGGCGCTGTACGCCTGCCGCCTGCCCTTCCGCGGGGAGGATGAGCAGCGCACGCTGGCCTGCATCCGCCCGCTGATGCTCACCGAAGGAAACCGGGAGGAGAATTGACATGGATCGCCGGAAGATCGAGCGCATCAATGCGCTGGCCCGCAAGCAGCGCGCCGGGGAGCTCACGCCGGAAGAGCGCGCGGAGCAGGCGCAGCTGCGGCAGGAGTATCTCGCCGAGTGGCGCCGGGGCACGACCGCCATGCTGGAAAGCGTGGTCGTTCAGCGGCCGGATGGAAGCCGGGAAAAGCTGCACAAAAAGGACGAACAGAATTAAGGAGGCATTGCGATGCTGGAAGAGCGCGACGAGCTGGAACAGGAACCCGATCTGCTGGAAATGGTCGACGAGGGCGGCAATACCATCGTCATGCAGGTGCTGGATTACTTCTTCTACAACGGGAATGAGTATGCCATCATCAGCGAATACCACGAGGACGAGGAGGACGCGCCGGAAGACGTGAGCTGCTACGTGGTTGAAGTGCGTCCCTACACCGACGAAAACGGCGAGGAAATGGAAGAATTCGCCGTGGTCGAGGATGAAGCGATGGAGAAGCGGCTGATGGACATCGCCATGACCCGCCTGCAGAGCGACGAAGAGGCGGATTGAAGAAACGCCGCCCGACAGCCCGTACCGGCCGAGACGCCGCGGCGGGCTTTTCTTATTCTGATGCTGCTCTCTATGCTTGAAATCGGCCTGTGCTTATGGTATAATCGTCACAGATTCGCTCCGGAAATGACAAGACAGGAGGAAGGATTATCATGGCAATGAAGCAAATCACTGCGCTGCTGTTCGCCCTGGCGATGCTGCTTTCCGTCGGCGGCGCGCTGGCCGTCAATGAGGATGTGGAAGGCGAGCTGGTCATCTACACGTCCATGTACCCGGAGGTCATCGACATGATGGACGCCGCGATCAAGGAGGAATTCCCGAACCTTGTTCCCGGCAACGACGGCAGCTTCTTCTTCTACAACGGCACCAGCAAACTGATCACCAAGATCTACGGCGAGATGGGCGACAACCGGGATCAGGCGCTGGGCTGCGATATGTTC
Source organism: uncultured Clostridia bacterium (assembly GCA_946538975.1). Taxonomy (GTDB): domain Bacteria; phylum Bacillota; class Clostridia; order Christensenellales; family Aristaeellaceae; genus RUG11272. Next base: position 13,813 of record CAMNHF010000020.1, read on the forward strand.
ATGGTCGCGGAGCCTGCGTTCTCCCTGGAGATGAAGGATTACGGCTACCTGCACGCCTTTGAGGTCGAAAACGCAGCCGAGCGTCTCCGCTTCGCCTATGACGAAGAGGGCTATTGGTATCCTGTCCGCGTGTGCAACATGGTGCTGGCCTACAACCCGGAGAAGGTGGATAGCTGGGCGGCCAAGGGCATTTCCATCCCGAAGAGCTTCCATGATTTCGCCTATGATCCGGCCCTGAAGGGCTACATCTCCATGAGCGACCCGATGACCAGCGGCACCGCCTACGCGGCTGTCTGCTCCCTGCTGGGCACCTATGGCGAGGAGTATCTGGACAAGCTGAGCGAGAACGGCGTCATGCGCGAGTCCGGCTCCACCGCGATCGCGAAGCTGCAGAGCGGTGAGTGCGCCGCCATCATGATCCTGGAGGAGTCCATCCTGAAGTTCGTGGCCGACGAAGCTGCCAAGGGCAACGAGGTCACGAACCTGAAGGTGATCTACCCGGAGGACGGCGTCATCCTGATCCCCTCCACCGTCATGATCGTGGCGGAAGAGTATTCCCGCGACGTGAACACCGAGGCCTGCGAGGCTGTGGCGCAGTGGCTGCTTTCCGAGGCGGGCCAGCAGATGATCGTGAATGGCTTCATGCACTCCACGCTGGCCGGCTTTGGCGAGGTGCCCGGCGGCTCCATCAGCACCGATGAGCTGATTCAGAAGGACATGGGCGTCGACTGGGAGAAAGCTTACCGCAACCGCGAAGAGATCAACACGCTCTGGACGCAGAAAGTCACACGCTGACAACCAGCCGGGGAAGCCGCAGGACGGCTTCCCCCTTTGCGAAACAGGGCCCGGATCTGCGCGGGGCAGCCATGCCAGATGACAAAGATTAAGCGATGATGCGGCCGTTTTCTCCTGCCGCAGGAATCACCCATGGCAGAAAAAGGGGATTGTCATGCACAACAATGCCGTTGCCTTCCGGAAGACCGCTAAAACCGGCTCCCGTGCCAAGCTCCTGACCCAATGTGGTCTGGGGCTTGCTTTCCTGCTTGGCGCGCTGCTGGTCTTTATCGGGTGGCGCGGCCAGAACGCCTGGCATGACGCCGGCTTCAGCTCCCAGGAGGCGTATCAGGCCATCTATGCCCTCTCCGGGGATGTTTCCGCGGCCTGGGAGAATCCCATCGGGCAGGACTGGGCCGCGCTGACGGATGCGGAGCGGGCGGCGCTCGGGCAGAGCACGCAGCAGCTGCTCCGAAGCGCATGGGACAGCCAGCGCGCCGGGGCAGGGGAGGAAGGGATCGCGCTCGCGGAGGGCCGGGAAGAGCTGACGGCAAAGCTGCTCTACGCCGCCTACCTCGTCAGCGGGCCGAAGGTCAGCGCCTCCACCCGCAAGGCGATCCTCAGCGAGAGCGGGAACAGCGAAAAATACAGGCTGCAGCTGCTGCGCGGCCTGCTGGATGAAGGAGCGGAGCTGCCGGAGGCCGCGGCCGCCGCGGTGGAAAAGCTGGGCGGTGAGGAGCGGCAGGCCATGCTGCTGCAGCTGTACTTTATCAGCGGCGGGGCCGCCGAAAGCGGGGTCACCGAGGATGTGAACGCGCTCAAGAAGACGGTCCGCGACAAGGAGCAGCAGCTGACCGCCTTCCGGATGGCGGCCCGCGGAGAGATCGGCTGGCTCTGGCAGGCCGTGGTTTCGAGCAGCCGCACCGTGATGCTGCTGGGCATCATCCTGATGCTGGACGCCGTGCTGCTGGCCTTCCTGATGGCGGCCGACAAGAGCTGGATCCTGGATTTCAAGTGGATCCTGATCCTGCTGATCGTGGATTTCCTGCTCTATTTCCAGCTGCTTCCCGTGGTCTTCATGGTTGTGAAGGCGTTCTTCCCGGAGGGCAGCTTCTCGCTGGAAACCATGCAGCGGCTGTACACTTCCGCGCTGAATCTGGAGGCGCTGAAAAACACGCTGATCGCCTCCTTTGCCACGATGATCCTCGGCACGCTGATCGCCTTTCCGCTGGCCTGGCTGGTGGGCCGCACGAATCTTTATGGAAGGAAGTTCTTCCGCTTCCTCTTTGTCATCACCTACATGGTACCGCCCTATGTCGGGGCCATGGCCTGGCTGCGGCTGATGAATCCGAACGTCGGCACCATCAACCAGTGGCTGCGCCTGCTGTTCGGGCTGAGCGACGCACCCGGCCCGCTCAATGTGTACACGCTGCCGGGCATGATCTGGGTCCTGACGACCTTCTATTATCCCTATGCGTTCATCACGATCAGCCGGGCGATGGAGAAAATGGATCCCTCCCTGGAGGAGGCCAGCCGCATCTCCGGCGCGTCCCCGCTGAAGACCGTGCTCACCGTTACCCTGCCGATGATGACGCCCTCGCTGATTGCCGGCGCGCTGCTGGTGTTCATCAGTGCGGCCAGCTGCTATGGCATCCCGTCCATCATCGGCAATCCGGGCAATGTCTACACAGTGACCACGCGGATTGTGGAATACGTCTCCCTGGGACAGCAGGGGCTGAATGACGCGACAGGCCTGGCCGTGTTCCTGATGGCTGTGGCGCTGATCATCCTGTTCATCTCCGATGTGGTGCTGGCACGGAAACAATACATCACGGTTTCCGGCAAGTCGGTCCGGCCCGCCATCGTGGACCTGCGCGCCTGGCGGATCCCGCTGAGCGTGCTGGTCGGCCTTTTCGCCGTGCTGGTGGTCCTGCTGCCCTTCGGCACGATCCTCGCCACCTCCTTCAAGACGGACATTGGCAAGGGCATCCTGGAGCCGGGCAACTTCTCCCTGACGAACTGGACAGCGGTCTTCAGCCGCAACGAGACCATCTCCTGCCTCAAGAACTCCCTTCTCTTCGCCTCCGCGGCGGCGACCATCGGCCTGGTGATCGCCTGCGTGATGAGCTATCTGCTGCAGCGCACGCGGATCCGGGGGCGGTCGATCCCGAACTTCCTGATCACGCTCGGTTCCGGCACGCCCTCGGTCGTCATCGCCCTGGGCCTCATCATGACGATGCGCGGCAACTTCGGCCTGAATATCTACAACACCGCGTGGATCCTGATTATCGCCTACCTGGTCAAATACCTGATGATGGGCATGCGCACCGTGGTCTCGGCCATGAGCCAGATTCACGTCTCGCTGGAGGAATGCTCGCAGGTGGCCGGCGCCAGCTGGCTGCGGACGATGCGGCGCATCACGGGGCCGCTGATCTTCCCGTCGATTGCGGCGGGCTGGTTCCTGATCTTCATTCCCAGCTTCTATGAGCTGTCCATGACCACCCTGCTCTATTCCAGCAGCACGAAGACGATCGGCTTCCAGCTCTATGAATACTGGACGCTGACCAGCCAGCCCATGAGCTGCGCCATGGCCGGCGGCATCCTGCTGATCGTCATTGCGCTGAACTTCCTCCTGAACCGACTGACCCGCGGACAGTTCTCCATCTGACCGCAGTGCAACACCGATAATCCGAAAGGACGAACGCCATGGCCACCGTCAGAATCAGCCACATCAGCAAATCATTTGGCGAAAACACCGTGCTGCAGGATTTCAACGAGACCTTCCGCGACGGCGAGTTCATCACGCTTCTGGGGCCGTCCGGCTGCGGCAAAACCACCATGCTGCGCATCATCGCCGGCTTTGAGAAGCCCACCGGCGGCGAGCTCTATCTCGATGAGCGGCTGGTTTCCGGCGGCAAGACCTTCATCCCGCCGGAGCGGCGCTCGATCGGCATGGTGTTCCAGAGCTACGCCGTGTGGCCGCATATGAACGTATACGACAATGTGGCCTACCCGCTGACGATCCGGAGGACACCGAAGGACGAGATCCGTGCCAGTGTGCAGCGCGTGCTGGACATTGTCCATCTCAGCCAGTACGCCGAGCGGCTGCCGAACCAGCTCTCCGGCGGCCAACAGCAGCGCGTCGCCCTGGCCCGCGCCCTCGTAGCCACGCCGGGCCTGCTGCTCCTGGACGAGCCGCTCTCCAACCTGGACGCGAAGCTGCGCGAGTCCATGCGCTTTGAAATCAAGGAGATTCAGCGCAAGACCGGCATCACTGTGGTCTACGTCACGCATGATCAGACAGAGGCCATGGCCATGAGCGACCGCATCTTCCTGATCAACCGCGGCGTGGTGCAGCAGAGCGGCTCGCCGGATGAGATCTACAATCGGCCTGTGAACCAGTTTGTCGCAGACTTCCTCGGCAAGGTGGACTTTTTCAAGGGCGATGCGCAGGAGGGCCGGATTGTCTTCCCGGCCATGGGAGGCCAGACGCTGCCATACGAGGGTCCGCGGAGCGGCCGCGTGGATGTGGCAATCCGCCCGGAGAACATTGTCATCGACCCGGAGGGCCCGCTCTCCGGCCGGCTCGAGGCGCTGTATTATCTCGGCGACGTGATGGACTGCCGGGTGCGCGCGGGGGAGGCCCTCGTGCGCGTCATCGCCCCGGGCTATCTGCACGGCAGCCTGCAGATCGGCGAGACGGTGCGGCTCTCGGTGCGGGATTTCATGGTTTTCGAGGACGACGGCCTGCTGGAGGAGATTCTGCGCATCCAGACATGACCGCGTCCGACCGCAGCGCCCGGTTTCTGCACAACCACGACGATCAATTGGATGAACATTTGGTGGAAACTAACCGTTGTAGGATGTATTGACAAATGCTCAAGTTTCGTTTATTATGATGATTGAGAAAGTATGGATGCATGTCCATGCCCGCGCCCGGCGGACGCGGTTTCTCTGACAGCAGGCGAGTGCACAATCCGCATTCGCTGCCAAGAATATCCTTTTCATAGGAGGCGTCTCACATGACCAAAGGAATGCGTTTCGGAAGCATTGTGCTCGCCATCGCCCTGCTGTTGACGATGCTGTGCTCCATCCCTGCCGCGCTGGCGGATGAGTGCGAGCCCGGCCAGCACAAATTCGACAAGTATGAGATCGTCAAGCAGCCCACCTGTACGGAAGACGGCTCCCGCAAGGTGTACTGCTCCATTTGCGGCTACTACTACGGCGAGGAGCCCATCATCCACGTCGGCCATCAGGCCAGCGAGCCTGTGAAGACCCGCACCAAGGAGCCCACCTGCCTGGAGCCCGGCGAAATGACCACCACCACGCTGTGCATCCGCTGCGGCGTGACCATGAGCACTTCCACCAGCAGCATCCCCGCCCTGGGGCATGACTATGGCGAGTGGAAGGAGACCAAGGCGCCCACCTGCACCGCGGACGGCGAGGAAACCCGCATTTGCAGCCGCGACGCTTCCCACAAGGAGACCCGTGTGAAGAAGTCGCTGGGCCATGACTGGGGCAACTGGATTGTGACCAAGCCCGCGACCTGCACGGCGGACGGCACGGAAACCCGTACCTGCGCCCGTGACGCCTCTCATCAGGAGTCCCGCTCCATCCCGAAGCTGGGCCATGACTGGGGCCCGTATGTGGTGACCACGCAGCCGACCTGCGAGAAGCCCGGTGTGGAAACCAGCACCTGCAAGAACGACCCCTCCCACACCCAGACCCGCAGCGTCCCCGCGACCGGTCATGATTGGGGCGAGTGGATTGTGACCACCCAGCCCACCTGCCTGGCTGCCGGCGTGGAAACCCGCACCTGCAAGAATGATCCCTCCCATACGCAGACCCGCAATGTGCCGGCCACCGGCCATGACTGGGGCGAGTGGGTGATCACCGTGAAGCCCGAATGCGAGAAGCCCGGCACCCGTACCCGCACCTGCAAGCATGACCCGAGCCATGTGGAAACCGAGTCCATTGCGCCGACGAATCATCCGCATACCCATTGGGTCGTGACGATCAAGCCCACCTACACCTCCTATGGCGAGCGGCAGCTGATCTGCGAAGAGTGCGAGAAGGTCATCAAGATCGAACGACTGGCCAAGCTGATGTACACCAACAACACGCTGTGCGCCTTCGGCCCGCGTCTGCGCGATGTGGACTCCTACATCACGCCCTACACCACCGATGTGTGGTACATGTTCACGCCCTTTGACGCCTCTGTGGAAGGCACGCAGACCTTCGAGCTTGTGGCCACCAACCGCTACATTGCCGGCACGCTGACCATCGACATCCGCGACGGCAACATCACGGTGGATTACAAGCTGAACACCCGCAACATGGACGTGACCTATGAGTTCTTCACCATCCTGAACCAGATTCAGGACATCCACGTGTACGAGCCGGAGCAGCTGTCCGCCCTGAACATGAAGGTCGGCCGGGCCTACAACCTCGCCGAGAACTTCGGCGACGACACCAACCTGGTGCTGTACTTCTGCTCCCGCATCAACTACACGATCGACGAGCACCTGAAGGACCTCAACTACAACTCCGCCGCCCATCAGCGGCTGGTCCGTCAGATGCTCGACATGATGGACAAGTAAGCCTTCACATCCCAGCCTGTGCGCAGTCCGCGCGCAGGCTTTTTCGTTGCTAAAAGAAATCTGCTAAAGGAGATTCGCGAATAGAAACCTGCGAAAAGATATCCGCGAATAGAAAAAGCCCGGCCGGTCAGCCGGGGGAGGATTCTTCGTTGTCGGGTGCACCAGATGGCAGCTCACCGTGAAGCGGCAGGAAGACATGATCCGCGGCCATCCGGCGGCGGGCGTCATCCAGATCCGCGTAATGCTTGCGCGTGGTGTCCACGGAGCTGTGGCCGAGGACGTTGGCCACCAGGTAGATATCACCGGTCTGCTGGTACAGGTTCGTCGCGTAGGTGGAGCGCAGCTTGTGCGGGCTGATCTTCGGCTTGAGCGGGGCAGCGGTCTCCGCGTATTTCTTGACCAGCTTTTCCACGGCGCGCTGGGTGATGCGGCGCCGCTGCAGGGAGAGAAACAGGGCATTCTCGTGACCGGGAAGCGGTTCAATGAGGCTGCGTTCCTCCAGGTATTCCTCAAGGGCCTGTGCGACCTCCGGCGGATAGTACAGCACCATCTGATTGCCGCCCTTGCGCGTAACCAGAACCGCGTTCTGTTCCAGATCGATATCCGTCAGATCGATGCCGACGCATTCGGACACACGGATGCCCGTACCCAGGAAGAGCATCAGCATCGCGTAATCACGCCGTGCCGTGATCTTCTGGAAGCGCTGCTGGCCGCGGCTGAGATGGTCGCCGGTCTCGGCCTCATGCAGCAGGCGCATCACCTCCTCCGAGCTGAGGCGGATGATGGGCTTCTCGTGAATCTTGGGGAGTTTCACGCGCAGGGTCTCATTGTTCTGGATCCGGTGCGCCTGATACAGGTAGCCGTACAGCGAGCGGATCGAGCACAGCTTGCGCTTGATGGCCAGGTCATGGTTGACAATGGGCACCTGCACCAGCTGGCCCTCTTCGTCCCGATGATCCTTGAAATAGTAGGAGAGATAGTCCGTATAGGCGATGAGATCCGATGCGGTGAGCGCTGCCAGATCTTCGTCCGTGTAATACTTCGGCGCCTTGTCGGCGAAGCGCACACGCTCCGCATGGAGGAAATAGAAAAAGGTTCGGAAGTCCAGCGCATAGGCCAGCCGGGTGAAGGTTCCGGTGGTGACGGCACAGAAGTGCAGGAAGTCACCGCAGGCCTGGGGGAGATCCCGGCTGATCTCACGGATGCGCATAATGCGCTGCGCATCAATCTGTTCCCGGTAGGTGGGAGCCGCCATCTGAATCACCTCACAGTCGGTCGGGGCAGGGTAGGGGAGAAGACGCTCCCTCTGTGATGATGATACCACATTTCCAAATAATACACAATATCTTCATCAGATTTTCTTCCAAATGTAATATTTGACGCATTTTCTTCATATAATATAGCTGAAACTATTCGCGAAACCATCTTGGCATTGTTCATGGCAACTATTCGTGAAACCAAGGCGTATTCAGTTTGCGTCCGGCTGTCGATGCCGCCATGTACTGATCGAAAACGGTATGCCTTGTGTCCCAGATTGCGCCCGGAAACGACTAAGCCGATGGAAAACGCTCAGCCCGCACAGACCGTCTCATGGATGATTGGCTGTTGCAGCGCCGGGCTATGCTTGGGCAGCCTATGATTGTCCTTGATCCGGTGCGCTGGACGGACTTCGGGAGTCCAGATATGATGCCCTCACGAAATCCGCCGTGAGAGCGATTCTCAGTAGCCACGGGCAGATGACCGCACATGCCGAAAGCTGAAATCGGCCTCGCAAAATCTGCCGTGAGAGCGATTCTCAGCTGTCGCGGGCAGATGATTGCACAGGGCGAAAGCTGGAATCGGCCATCACAAAACCGCCGTGAGAGCGATTCTCAGCTGCTGCGGACAGATGACCGCACATGCCGAAAGCTGAAACCGGCCCTCACGAAATCCGCCGTGAGAGCGATTCTCAGCTGTCGCGGATAGATGACCGCACATACCGAAAGTTGAAATCAGCCTCACGAAATCCGCCGTGAGAGCGATTCTCAGTTGCTGCGGGCAGAGGATTGCACGGGGCGAAAGCTGAAACCAGCCATCACGGAATCTGCCGTGAGAGCGATTCTCAGCTGTCGCGGGCAGATGATTGCACAGGGCGAAAGCTGAAAGCACGCTGCAGCTCGGATGCAATTGGTCTGCGCTGAAGAATGCAATGGAGTGTCGCGCAGAGGAAGACTGCAGCACCTGAGCGGCGGAAGATGGAAAGGCAGTCGCCGCAAAGCCTCATCCGGCTTGACGGCATTCATTGACCGCGTAGTATGCTCAACAGGCCCCAAAACTGGTCTAACTATTCGTGAAACTGTGGTTTAGCGAATAGTTATAGCAAAAGCTCTCCCAATGGACGAATCTGCGTCGATAGGCGGTCTGCAGCTCCTGCGGCCTGCCCACCTCCCCCGATTCTGTCCGTCCTGAATTGGGCAATCTCAGCAGGTCAGGTCTCACGGGACAAAAGGTTGAGACACGAAGCAACAGACCCTGGCAATTGCAAGACACTAAGAGCCTGTGCGCGCTGCATGTTCAACTGATCGCTGCAATTTGAGGCGGCTGGTGTGCAGCCGTTGGGCGGATGATGCGATGATTTGTGTCGGAAGCAGCGCCGCCCGAATCGAGCCGCAGACCTCCTCGCGGGACTTTTTCGCGCTCGTTCCTTATGGTCAGAAGAATTATTTCTCAATTGTTACATTTTGTATTTACAATCGTATTCATTTCGTGGTACAATTTTCATGAATACTCATCAAAGGAGGAATCCGCGTTGGCAGAATGGCTGGAGAGTCTGAACCTGACTGCGGCAGACCTGACCAATTATCTCGTTTACGCGGCCATTGCCGTCGTCACACTGATTGGCGTGATGAAATGTCTCCTCCCCCTCTACGGCTCAACCCATGCGATGCGCAGGGCCATCCGGCATTTGCAGGATGACGCGGGCAACACGGATGGCGCCAGGCCCGTCTGGCAGGATCCGCGCTTCGTCGGCAAGCGGCTGAAGGGCTGCTGGCAGCGTTTCCTGCAGAACGCGGTGCAGCTGGATCATCGTGGTCTCCCCTGCAATGTGGAAGATTACATCAACGACGACACCGTTGCTCATGGCCCGGGCAATGCCCAGCTGGCGGAGCTGATTCCTTCCCTGCTGACCTCTCTGGGCATTCTGGGCACCTTCATGGGCATGACGCAGGGCCTTTCCGGTCTGGACGTCTCCTCGACGGAGACTATGATGAAGGGCATCTCCAACCTGATCAACGGCATGCAGTTCGCCTTTGGCACCTCGGTGGCCGGCGTCAGCTGCTCGCTGATCTTCAATATGCTCTGCCGCATCGCGCAGGGCTCCTGTTACCGCGCGATCGACGACTTCACCGAATCCTTCACGCAGCTGGCCATGCAGCGCCCGCTGGACAACGACGTGCAGCTGATCTGTCAGAATCAGGATCGCAACCATCTGCTGAACACGGTCACCGATCAGATCTCCTCGCAGCTTTCCAGCTCCATCGAGATGGCGATCGGCCGCGCGATGCAGCCTGTGGCGCAGTCCATGGACAACTTCCTGATCGGCGCGACCAGGGGCCAGGTTGAGGGCGTCCAGCGCATCGTGAACCAGTTCATCGACCGGATGAACATCTCGCTCAACGGCCAGTTCCTGGCCCTGGGCAAAACCATGAGCGATGTCAACCAGCACCAGCAGCTGACGATGGACCGGCTGAATGATTCCATGGCCGTAGCCAGCGGCATCGTGCAGGAGGCCTCACGGCTGCAGGGCATCTCGCGGGATGTGCTCGCGCAGTATGAGAAATACATCTCCGAGCTGACTGCAGCACGGCAGCGGGATGAGCATTTCGAAACTGACAGCGCCCGTCTGCTTGCCGCCATGCAGCAGTCCTGTGAGAAGCAGCAGGCGCTGTTGGCCACCATGCAGAAGAGCGAGAAGGATCTGCGGGAGGCTCTCGACCGGTATGCCGCCGCGGAGCGCGAGGGCGTCAGCGGCATGAAGGAGAGCTCTGCCGAGCTGCGGGCCGCCGGTGATACGCTTTCGGACAAGTGCAGCAGCTTCGTCCAGCAGGCCGCTGCGGGGCTCACCGACGCGCTGACCGGCTTTGAGAAGAGCATGCGCGGTCTGCTGGAAGCGCTGTCTGCCAAGATCGACAGCCTCCAGTCCCCCGATGGCAGCGCCACCGCCGCCGCGGAGCTGACCGAGCTGCAGAAGTCCGTCACGCGCCTGCAGGAGAGCCTGGAAGCCGCCCTCCCCGCCCAGCCCAAAGATAAGGAGTAACCGCCATGGCCAGACAGCATGTGCATAACCGCCGTGCCGGCCGCGGCGGCAGCGGATCCGTATGGATCAGTTATTCGGACATGATGGCGGCGCTGGTGCTGATGTTCGTGCTCTTCCTGGTGATGAATCTGCACAACTACAACAGCATCCTGCAGAAAAAGCAGGATGAGCTGGACCAGCAGGCAATTCAGCTGAACCTGAAGCAAACGCAGCTGGACGAGCAGGAAGGCGTGCTGATCATTCTGCAGGGCCAGCTGGACGAGCAGCAGGTGAAGCTGGATCAGCTGCAGATTGATCTGGACAACCAGAAGGAGCAGCTGGATCAGCAGACCATCATCCTCATCGGCAAGCAGCAGGAGCTGGACGAAGCCAACGCCAAGCTGGCCGCCAAGGAGACCGAGCTCAATACCCTGCAGCTGCAATTGGCCGCGCAGCAGGAGCTCTTCGACGCGAAAACCCGGGAGCTGGATTCGCTGGTCGGCGTCCGCACGCAGATCATCCAGCAGCTGTCCAGCGCGCTGAAGGCCGCAAATCTGGACGCGCAGGTGGATCCGAACACCGGCGACATCGTCCTCTCTAGCACTGTCTTCTTCGAGACAAACTCCTACGCCATCAAGGCGGAGGGCCAGCAGCTGCTGCAGCGCTTCCTCCCCGTGTACCTGGACGTGCTGCTGCGGGATGAGTACGCGGATTACCTCGGTGAGATCATCGTAGAGGGCCACACGGACAGCACAGGCACCTACATCAACAACCTGAAGCTGAGCCAGAACCGTGCGCTCACCGTGGTGGAGTACTGCCTGCAGATCGTGCGGCCGGAGCAGCGCCCCCTGCTGCAGAGCATCCTCACCGCGAAGGGCCGTTCTTCCTCCGATCTCATCTACGACGAGTTTGGCAACGAGGACAAGAACGCCTCCCGCCGGGTGGAGTTCAAGTTCAGCCTGAAGGACGCCGAGATGATCGACGAGATGAACCGCATTATCAATATGACCGGCGGAAGCGGCACCTCCGCGGAGTAAACCGACATGAAAAAAGCAGCCATCATTCTCCTGATCCTGGCGCTGGCCGCCGCGGCCGGAGCCGGCTATCTCTATCTGACCTGCCGTGTGGCGGTTCGCGCGGTCAGCGTCACGACGATGGAAGCCTCCGCGCAGCCGGAGCAGTTTGACCGGCTGCGCCGGCAGATGGAAAACGACGCGGTGACCGGTATCCTGTACAGTGCCGCCGATCTGTCGGACGCTTCACGCTATCAGTTTGTCACCTACCATGTGACCCTCAGCAACACCAGCTTTGTGGATGCGGATTCTGTGGAGATTCTGCTCTCCCCTGCCGCGGGCAGCCTGACCCAGCAGGGCGATGTGCTTCTGCTGCCCATGGGCGAAACAGAAAAGCTGCCGGCGCGCAGCACCCGGGAGTTCACGGTGACCCTGCTGACCGGCATCAACATGCACACCGTCCGCCGCCTGACCGTGCACTGGTACATGTGGGGACAGCCCTTCTCCCTGGAAACCCAGTCCAGCCAGAACAGATAGATTCCTGAAAAGGCTGCCGCAACAATCCATGCGGTAGCCTTTTTCATCGGGCAGAGGCGGCGCCTCCCCTGCCCGATTGCGGCAAATCAAAACGGCACGCCAGGAGGCCCGTCGTTCGCGGACCCTGCGTGCCGTTACGCAATATGCTCAGGTGGTTTCTTCAAGATACGCGCGGATGATGCGTATGCACTTGTCCCACTCCATGCGGGAGGAATCAATGCACAGGTCATAATCGTCCGCGCACTGCCAGTCGCGCCCGGTGAAGTGGCGGATGTACTCGCCCCGGCGGCGGTCAATGTCGTGAATGCGCTTTTCCGCCTCGTCATGGGTCAGGCCGAACATGTTCATCACCGTGCGGATGCAGACCTTCTCCGGGGCATGCACATACACCTTGACGACATTGGGCTGATCGCGGAGAATGTAGTTGCCGCAGCGGCCGATGATCACGCAGTTCTCCGTGGCGGCCAGCGTACGGATGATCCTTGCCTGATAGCGGAAGAGGTTTTCATTGGAGATGAAGGCGTCGCTGTCCGGCGGAATGACTTCGCCATTCAGCGCGTCGCGGGCCACGCGGAACAGCAGGGTGCGCTTGACGGTCTCGTCGGCCTTGGCGAAGAGCTCCTCGCTGATGCCGCTCTCGTCTGAAGCAAGGCGCAGCAATTCCCGGTCATAGTAATGCCAGCCCAGCTCCTTCGCCAGGGCGATGCCCATCGTTCTGCCGCCGCTGCCGTATCCGCGGTTAATGGTGATCACATGCGTATCTGCCATGGAAAACCCCTCCTTATTCGGCTTTGCTGACAACATTATAACTGTTTTATCGAAATTATTCAATGCGGAATGAAAGATTTTGTTCCGCTCATTCGTCTATATGAATGAAGAATCGTGCCGCGACCTGGATTGGCTGCGGCCGGATCCTTGGAAAGGGTGGATTTTCAATGAAGCGAATTGTCCTGACAATCCTCGCATTGGCGCTGACGCTGGCCTTTGCCGCCGCAGCGGCCGATCCGGTGCTGGTGAGCAGCCGGTACACCGCCTATCTCGGGGAAAGCAGCTATCTGTTTCTGCAGGATCGGGAAGCGAACACGCTCAAGCGGCTCCCCTCTCCCATCGCCGATCTGGTCGGCCTGGACGAGAACAATCTGTATTGCATGACCGAGCAGGGGGCGCTCTATGCTGTGAAGCTGGACGGCAGCGCCAGCCAGCTGATCTCTCCGGCGGCCTCGGCGGAGCAGATCGCCTCCGCGGAGGGCAAGGCGCCCTATACGCTGGATGAAAACGGCAACCTGCTGGTGACCGGCCTGGACGGCAAGCCCTCGGCGGTGTACAGCATGATCCGCGCAGCCTGCGCCGACGGCATGAATCTCTACTACATCACGGCGGAGGCGGACGGAAGCTTCCTGCTCCGTCATACAGCCCTGCCCGTGCAGACCGTGACGACGGAGCCTGCTGCGGACAAGCTGCCCGCAACCGTGCGCGTGAATGCGCCTCTGAGCCTGCACACCGACGGCAGCGTGCTGGCCCTGGTGGATCAGGATCATGCGGTCATGCTGATCGACTTGGAGCAGAGCACAGCCGCCGATGCTGTCACCCTGACCGTGCCTGCCGTCTCCGAGCAGACCACGGATGCGGTCTATCACGGCGGACGGCTCTATCGCTTCATTCACGCCCGGGAGCACAGCTATCAGCTGGAGCAGATCACGGATGTGAGCATGCAGTCCGCGAGGCCGCTGACCGCGCTGGCGGCGCCTACCGCTGTGCCGACCATCGTCCCTGCGGCCACCAAGGTCCCGACTGTCCAGCCACGGCAAACGCCCGCTGCCACGAAGCGCCCGACCGCAACGCCCAAGCCTGCCTCCAAGGCCACGGCCACACCCTCCGACCGCAAGGACGGTTATATCTATTTCGGCGACCGCGGCAGCAATGTGCGCAAGATGCAGAATCGTCTGTTTGAACTGGGCTATCCGGTGGGCAAGGTGGACGGCGCCTATGGCAATGACACGCAGAACGGCGTCTATCTCTTCCAGGATGCCATGGGCTGGAGCGAGCGCAAATACATGACCTCCGGCATGCTGAACACGCTCTATTCCTCCAAGGCGCCCGCTTATGACAACTGTCGGCCGCTGAAAAAGGGCGACCGGGGCCTGTCCGTGAAGCTGCTGCAGGTGGCCCTCAAGGATCTGGGCTTCGATCCCGGCAAGCTGGACGGCATCTACGGCAAGAAAACAGTGACGGCCGTGGCGGCTTTCCAGCAGCTCTGCGGCATCCCGGTTCAGCCCAACAAGGTGATTGGCGAGGAAGCGACCCGTGAGCTTCTGGAGCGCCTCTACAGCATCGACGCGCCGACCGCCAAGCCGAACTGATCGCCATCATGTCCGCTCTCTCCCTGCAAGCCGGGGAGAGGGCTTTTTCTTTGCCAAATGCGGATTTGCACAAAAAAACCGCAGCATATCGCAGCTGCGGCTTTGGCAATTGATTACTCGTAGAGCGGGAAGTTCGCCATGAAGGCGGCAACCTCTTCCTTGACGGCGGGGATCGCGGCGTCGCCCTCGCGGACAACGCGGGCAAGCCAGCCGGCAATGCGCTCCATGTCCTTTTCCTTCAGGCCCCGGGTGGTGACAGCCGGCGTGCCGACACGGACGCCGCTGGTGACAAAGGGGCTGCGGGTTTCGCCGGGAACGGTGTTCTTGTTGACCGTGATGTTGGCCTGCTCAAGCTGCGTCTCCAGCTGGCGGCCGGTCACCTCCGTGCCGGTGAAGTCCAGCAGCAGCAGGTGGTTGTCCGTGCCGTCGGAAACCATATGGATGCCCTCGGCGCGGAAGGCCCGCTCCAGCGCCTTGGCATTCAGGATGATCTGATGCTGATAGCTCTTGAATTCGGGCTTCATCGCCTCCGCGAAGCACACGGCCTTCGCGGCAATGATGTGCTCCAGCGGGCCGCCCTGCGTGCCGGGGAAAATGGCCTTGTCGATGGCCTTGGCATACTGCTCGCGGCACAGGATCATGCCGCCGCGGGGGCCGCGCAGGGTCTTGTGCGTGGTGGTGGTGACGAAATCCGCGAAGGGGACAGGGTTCGGGTGCTCCCCTGCCGCCACCAGGCCGGCGATGTGCGCCATGTCGACCATCAGCAGCGCGCCGCAGCTGTCGGCAATCGCCCGCAGCCTCGGGAAATCGATCACGCGCGGATAGGCGGAAGCGCCTGCCACGATCAGCTTCGGACGGACATCAAGGGCTTGCTGCGCCAGGGCGTCATAGTCGATGCGGCCGTCCGCGTCCGACACGCCATAGCTGACAAAATTGAAGTAGCTGCCGCTCATGTTGACCGGGCTGCCGTGGGTCAGATGGCCGCCGTGGCTCAGGTTCATGCCCATCACGGTGTCGCCGGGCTTCAGCATGGCGAAGTAAACAGCCATGTTCGCCTGCGCGCCGGAATGGGGCTGCACGTTGGCGTGATCGGCGCCGAAGAGGGCGCACGCACGGTCACGGGCAAGATTCTCCGCCACATCGACGCACTCGCAGCCTCCGTAATAGCGGTGGCCCGGATAGCCTTCCGCATACTTGTTGGTCAGGCAGGTGCCCATGGCGGCCATGACCGCGGGGGACACGAAATTCTCGGAAGCGATCAGTTCGATATGGCTGCGCTGGCGGCTCAGCTCGCTCTCGATTGCAGCTGCAATCTCAGGGTCAGTGGCCCGGATGATGTCAAGCTCCATGGGAATTGCCTCCTTCTCTTCGGCAGCGATGCGCCGCGTCCGGTCATGCGAACGCTTTCCCGTCAGTTGCCCGGCGGGGAATTGTTGACAGAAGAATACCGCACCGCTCAGACTGGGTGACCCCGCAGCACATCAGCCGAACGCTTACTGCTGCTGCCTTTCGACCCTGACAGGGTTCACGCTGGAAGATCGCACAGGACCCAGTCTTCATTGCGGATACGGCTTATTCAGTATATACGAAAGCAGACAAAAATGCAAGCACTTTTTTGCGGCGCTTGCTTTTCTGAAAATTGCAAGTTTAAATGACGCAGGTAGCTGAGAGAATGAGAGCGAGAGGA